>DDJS01000130.1:4427-20714 GCA_002339165.1 Cellvibrionales bacterium UBA2618
GCCACGCAGATACTGCCCTGAGTAGGTAAATTTATAGTACTCTAATCCTGATCCCGGCACCGACACATCCATTCCCAATCGCTGCGAAGTTCCGCGCGTGGCAAATACACCTCGGTTTAGGGTAGAGCGAACCCAATTGATATTAAAATTGATGGTATCGAAATCGGTGCCATTTTCGTCAACAAAAGCGGCAATTTCAGATGACGCATATGCGCCCGTCTCGAGCGCTAAATTCTCATAGCCAAAACCGAGACCAATGCGCTCAACTTCAGACACTGGGTAACTCCAGTTAACACTCGCGCCGTAGCTGTTGGTTGAGAAACTGGCAATATTGATTTCATCATAGTTGGTTTTACGACCAAATAACGAGTAGCCCACGCTAACCCCATCGACGGTAAAATAGGGTTCAGTGTAGCTAAAGTTCACCGATGTTTGGTAGCGACTGCGGTTAACTCCGACACCCACCTGCTTGCCGGTGCCAAGAAAGTTGTTCTCACTCAGGTTTGCACCAAGGATTAATCCGGAACCCTGAGCAAATCCCAAACTGGCTCCGACCGAGCCTGAGGGCTGCTCCTCTACGGTGTAGATCACATCAATTTGGTCGTTGGTCCCGGGAACTGGTATGTTTTCAATATTGACCTCTTTGAAAAACCCCAGACGTTCAAGGCGTACCTTGGAGTGTTCGATCAAGGCATTGTTCGCCGAACCGCCCTCCATCTGCCGCATCTCGCGACGCAGAACCATACTCGCGGTCTTAGTATTACCGCGAAATTCGATGCGTCGCACATAGGCGCGCATCCCCGGCTTGACCAGATAAGTGATCTTGGCTGTCTTCGCCTCCTCATCGATGTCAGGGTAGCCATTGACCTCGGCAAAGGTATAACCTTCATTGCCCAACCGCTTGGTGATGTACTCACTCGAAGCGGTCATCAAGGCTTGCGAAAAGGTCATTCCCTCACGCAGTATGACCAGCGCTTTGATCTGTTCTTCGGGGATTTTAAGCTCACCCGCCAAGTCCACCTCATCGATCGTATAGATATCGCCCTCATCGATATTTATCGTGATGTAGACCGAATCTTTAGCGGCATTGATGGAAACTTGCGTGCTCGCCAACTCAAATTTTAGATAACCGCGATCTAAATACCAAGACTCTAGCGTATCCAAATCCCCCGTTAGCTTTTCCCGCGCATACTTGTCATCGCTAGAAATCCATGACAACCAGCCGGTTCTGCGCTGTTCAAACTTTTCGAGCAACTCCTCTTGGGAGAACGCCTGATTGCCGATAATATTGATATGGCGAATTTTTGCCACGTCGCCCTCATCGATGTCTATGTTGATCGCTACGCGGTTTCGCGGTAGTTGCTGCACTTCGGTTTCGACCAAAGCGCCATAACGCCCCTGCGCTACATACTGTCGCTGCAATTCTTGCGTCATCCCCTCGAGGATCACCTGCCGAAAAATCTGCCCCTCGGCGAGACCATTGTCGCGCAGCGCAGACAGTAATTGCTCGGTTTCGATTGCCTTGTTACCATCGAGTTTTATTTCTGTGACCGCCGGCCGTTCGCCGAGCCCGATCACCAAAACATTGTTGTCGCGCGCCATCACCACGTCGGAAAAATATCCCGTCCGAAAGAGTGCCCGCGACGCATCACGCAAGCTAGCGTCGTCGACCAAATCGCCGACACTTAAAGGCAGAGCGGCGAATACCGACCCGGCAGAAACACGTTGCAATCCCTCGATGCGTATATCTTTGATCTCAAAGACTTCGGCATGGGACTGGGAACTATGCAAAATAACTGCAAACAGAAGGACTAACCAGTAACGTGACATTTAAGTTATGTAATCCATTAGAGGGTTCGCGACAGCATTATAAGAAAGCTCTTGTCAGATCATTAAAAGTGGCTACCACCATCAATCCCACAAGCAAGGTAAATCCTACTTTATACCCGGCGATCTGCACTTTATCAGAAACCGGCGAACCTTTTACAACTTCCACCATATAGTAGACTAGATGCCCTCCGTCTAACACCGGAATCGGCAACAAATTCATTACTCCCAACATTATACTGAGAATCGCCACAAAGCGAATAAAATTATCCACTCCGGCTCTCGCCGAGTCTCCCGCCACTTTAGCAATCGTGATAGGACCGCTAAGGTTTTTCGGCGACAAATCGCCGACGACCAATTTACCCAAGGATTTTACCACGAACACACTGTACTCGACCGTTTGGTCAACGCCTTTTACCAAAGCACTCCAAAGACTGTGGTCAACATGAAACACCATGCTGTCGGGAAACTTTCCCTTGGGCGCTAGTGTCACGCCAATTCGCCCGATGTCGGACTCGCCACTTTGTACCAAAGCCGGCACCACATCGACCAGGAGCTGAGCATCTTGACGATTAATCAGCAGGGTGACTGCACGGTTGGGACTCGTTGCTACCGCCTGAATAAAGGTATCGATATGATCGATGGTGATGCCATTGATCTCGACTACCTGATCGCCAACCTCGAGACCGGCGCGCGCAGCCGCACTGCCCTCATCGATCGCAGCAAAGCTTAGAGACTGTAATTCGTACGCGGGACTAATGCCCAGTTCACGCAGTGGCACCGGATCCATCGTATCGCGCAGCCATCGGTCAATCGGCACTTGCAATGGCACCGACACGTTAGAATCGGCCAACTGCACGACAAAGGGGATATTTTCAGTGCTGCCAACAAAGCCAAACAGTCTTTTTGACAGAACGTCCCAACTAGGGGTCGCCTCATCGCCAACCGAGAGAATCGTCATACCCCGTTCGAACCCCGCACGCTGAGCGTCAGAGCCGAGCGCAACTTCTCCAACCACCGGTCTGACACCAACTTCGCCGGCGAGAAATATCATCCAGAACGCAAACACCGCAAGTATAAAATTGGCCATCGGCCCGGCACTCACGATGGCAATCCTGCGCCACACGCTAACGCTGCTAAATGCGAAGGGCAAGTCCTCCTCTGCTACCTCACCAGTTCGAGCATCGAGCATCTTCACATACCCGCCAAGAGGCAAGGCCGCAAGAACAAATTCGGTGCCAAGCTTGTCGGTCCAGCGCACCAATGGCGTGCCAAAACCGATCGAAAAACGTTCTACCTTGACACCGCAGCGTCGGGCCACCCAAAAGTGTCCGAATTCATGGATCGTCACCAGTAGGCCGAGGGCTATAAAGGTATATAACAGTGTTTCAAATATCTGCATAATTTAACTCTCAATCCGGTTAATTCGAGCCACGCTCATCACCCTCGCTCTGGCATCAGACTCTTCGACAGCAGCTAGCGACTCAGGTTCACTAAAACGGTATTCATTCATAATATGGTCGACGACCTCGGCAATCTCGGTAAAGTCTATACGCAGATCGAGAAACGCCTGAACCGCTATTTCATTGGCTGCATTTAACACGGTCGGCGCATCGCCGCCCGCCTTCGCAGCCCCGTATGCCATCGCTAGGCACGGAAAATTGCGGTCGTCTGGGGCGGCGAAATCGAGCCGCGACAGCGCCACCAAGTCTAGATCCGCGACACCCGATCGCATGCGCTCGGGCCATGCCAGCGCATGGGCAATCGGGGTACGCATGTCTGGATGGCCTAGCTGCGCTAACACTGAGCCATCCACATACTGCACCATTGAGTGAATGATACTCTGTGGATGAATGACAACGTCAATCTTTGATGCCGGCATATCAAAGAGCCAGCCCGCCTCGATGACTTCGAGTCCCTTGTTCATCATTGTCGCAGAATCGACAGAAATCTTATCACCCATTGCCCACTGCGGATGAGCGCACGCCTCGGCTGGTGTTACGCCGCGCATCCGGTCACGATCCCAACCTCGAAAGGGACCGCCAGAGGCCGATAATAATAACTTAGAGACGCCGCCACGATGATCATCGGCGTAGGACACCGGCAAGCATTGGAAGATAGCGTTGTGTTCGCTGTCGATCGGCAACACGATTGATCCGGACTCAACCACCGCTTGCATAAACAGCGTCCCGGCCATCACCAGTGACTCTTTATTTGCCAATAGGAGTTTTTTGCCGGCGCGCACCGCAGCCATCGTCGAGCCCAGCCCGGCAGCGCCAACTATCGCCGCCATAACCGTATCTACGCTAGGATCACTGGCGACATCACAGAGCGCTTGGGGGCCGACCAGCACCTCCGTGGCACACTCAGCAGCGGTCAATAACGCCGACAACTTGAGCGCGACCTGCGGATCCAGGACCACTGCATAATGCGGTTTATGGCGAATACACTGTTGAGCCAAGCGCTGAAATTGCCGATGACCACTCAGCGCGAACACCTCAAAGCGTTCGGGATGACGCTCGATAACATCTAAGGTATTGACGCCGATGGTGCCCGTCGCGCCAAGTAACGTAATCATTTGGCGCATTTATAACGGCCGCGTCAGCAGTAGCAAAGCGAACAGCGGCAATCCGGCCATAACGCCATCCATCCGGTCGAGCAGGCCGCCGTGCCCCGGCAATAGGCTACTACTGTCTTTAAGGCCACTAGAACGCTTCAGCATGCTTTCAAACAAATCTCCAAACACTGAGATCAACGCCACTGGAAATACTAACAGCGCCGCAGTCCCGACTGGCATCGCCAACGCTGGTGACAGCACGAGCAACATTAAAATAGGAATTTGTAGGGCGATACCGCAAGCAAAGCCCTCCCAGGTTTTACCTGGACTTACCTGCGGTGCCAACTGCCGTCGACCGAAAATTTTGCCGCCAAAATAACCGCCAACATCGGCGAAAACAACCACCCCGATACCTAGTAGTAACAACAACTCGCCATTCGATTGCGCCAAGATTAACACCACTGCCAGCCATGTAAAAATTAGCAGTAACAAACCATTGAGCGCCAATAACAGCGGCTTCGACCAGAGAGTCAACGCCGTCGGATAACTCCACAAAAAAACAATGTTCAACAACCATAGACCGAGGGCCGCGGCCATCAGTTGTTTACCGACCTCTAGATTAATCTCAGCAAAAAAATTGACGCTGCTACCGGCAGCCGCCAAACTCAAAAACAGCAGTAGCAAGTACAGGGCTTTTGAAAGCGCCGATTGGAGCCGCGCTAAATTAGACCACTCCCAACCCGCCAACAATAGAACCGGCACCAACAACACTGCAAACACATGCGCGGAAAGATAATACAGGCATAACAAGAAGGTTGTCGCCATCGCCAGCGCAGTGAAAATTCTAAGTTTTAACATGCTGACTCTTACCGCCACCGATAGCGGATTCTGCGTCACCACGCCGATGACCAAAGCGTCGCTTTCGCGAATAGTACTCGGCTACTGCTTGATCGAGAAGTTCGGGGCCGAAGTCGGGCCAATAACAATCGCTGACGAAGAGTTCGGTATAGGCTAAGTGCCACAGCAAAAAGTTACTTATGCGCTCTTCGCCACCAGTGCGGATACACAAATCTGGGTCGGGGAGATCTTGCAATTGCAGATTCTTCGCCAGCGTCTTCTCGCAGATGTCGGACACCCGCAAACGACCCATCTGCACTTGCATGGCCAATTCTCGGGCAGCCTCGACGACATCCCAACGGCCGCCATAATCAACGCACAAGACCAAGGTAAAGCTGCCACTAGCGGTAATTGATTCGGCCTCGCCAATTAACTTGCGTAGACTCTCGCTAAAATTGGCGCGGTTACCGATGACCTTCAACCGCACACCATCATCGCGCAGCGACATTGCCTCTTTTTTCAAGTAGCTGGCAAACAGCGACATCAAACCGGTGACCTCGATCTCCGGTCGCTGCCAATTTTCGCTACTGAAAGCGAACAAACTGACGACTTCGATGCCGTGCGCTTTAGTGGCTTTTAATATCCCACGAATTCGCTCGACACCGGCCTCGTGCCCAGCGATACCCGAGAGTCCACGCAGCGTGGCCCAGCGATTGTTACCATCCATAATAATGGCGAGGTGCCTGAGGGGATGGCTTGCGTCTCTAGAGACTTGATCGGTCATAATGCGTCAACAAACGGAGCTTATATCTCCATTAAGTCCTTGTCTTTTGCCGCCAGTAACAAATCCACTTTAGAAATGTAGCTGTCGGTAATTTTTTGTACCTCGTCCTGCGTACGGCGTTCATCGTCCTCACTGATATCCTTGGACTTTTGCAACTCTTTGACATCTGACAATACATCTCTGCGCACATTGCGGATCGAGACCCGCGTCTGTTCCGCTTCACTTTTAGCCTGCTTTCCGTAGACTTTGCGCGTCTCTTCAGTCAACGCCGGTAACGGAATACGAATGACAGTGCCCGCCGTGGCTGGATTCAAACCCAGATCAGATTTCATAATGGCTTTCTCAATCTGAGGAATAAGACTCCGCTCCCAGGGCGTTACCGACAACGTTCTAGCGTCTTCGACCCCGATCGACGCCGCCTGCGATAGGGGCGTATCGACCCCGTAGTAATCTACCGAGATGCCATCCAAAAGACTCGGGTGCGCACGTCCGGTGCGGATTTTGTTAAATGCACCGGCTAGAGCATCGAGCGCCTTATCCATTCTGTCGCGCGCATCCTGCTTTAATTCTTCAATCATGCTTGCCTACCTTTCTTCGATTAGGGTTCCCTCGTCACTCCCCATCACTAAATTGAGCAGCGCGCCAGGTTTTGACATTCGAAACACCCGCAACGGCATACCGTGTTCTCGACACAGACAGATAGCGGTAAGATCCATAACCGCGAGCTTTTTGTCAAGCATTTCATCGTAAGTCAAATGACTGTAGAGCGTCGCAGTGGGATCGAGCATGGGGTCGGAAGAATACACGCCATCCACCTTAGTCGCCTTGAGAACGACATCGGCGTCGATCTCAATCCCCCGCAAACAAGCGGCCGAATCGGTCGTAAAAAAAGGATTGCCGGTGCCTGCCGCAAAAATGACCACATCACCCTCTTTGATGTAGCGCATAGCACGACGTCGATCGTAGTGTTCGACAACCCCACTCATCGGAATAGACGACATTACGTGAGATGAAATATTGGTTCGCTCGAGCGCATCGCGCATCGCCAACGCGTTCATTACCGTAGCGAGCATGCCCATATGATCACCGGTCACTCGCTCCATTCCAGCCGCGCTGAGAGCGGCTCCACGGAATAAATTACCACCACCAATGACTAATCCGACCTGCACCCCAATACCGACCAATTGGCCGATCTCAAGGGCCATACGATCGAGGACTTTGGGGTCGATTCCAAAGCCCTCATTACCCATGAGTTCTTCGCCACTCAACTTGAGTAAAATACGCTTGTAGTTGTTTTCTCTACTCGAATTTGGCATACAACGTCCTAATTTGGATTAACTAACGCTCTCGACTTGCGCCGCCACCTCCGCAGCAAAGTCCACTTCTTCGACGGCGATTCCCTCACCGACCTCGAAGCGCACAAAACTAACGATCTCGGCTCCGGCGCTAGACACTAGCTTGCCAATGGTGGTGTCGGGATCTTTGACAAATGGTTGATCGACCAAGCTATTTTCTTTGAGAAACTTGGCAACGCGACCGGCGATCATTTTTTCTATAATCTCCTCGGGCTTACCGCTCTCTCGCGCTTGTGCCGCATAGATTTCTTTTTCTGCGGTTATCGCCTCTTGGGGCATATCCTCAGAGCGGACAACGGACGGATTTACCGCCGCGACATGCATCGCCACATCGCGAGCAAGCTCTTCGTTGCCGGCGGTGAGGCCGACCAATACACCAATCCGGTTGTTGCTGTGCACGTACGCTCCAACCACAGGCGCCTCTATGCTGTGCGCGCGGCGTGGAGAAATATTTTCACCAATCTTTTGAACTAGATCACCACGTTGTGATTCGAGATCAGTGCTTGAAAAAAGACCTTGTAAATCGGTCTGCTTAGCATCAAAGGCGGCATCCAAAACCGTCTTGACAAAGGCCTGAAAATTCTCATCTCGAGCGACAAAATCGGTCTCACTATTAATCTCAACCAGCATACCGTAGTGGCCATTTACCTTAACGCTTACCATGCCATCAGCCGCAGTACGACCGGCTTTTTTGGCCGCTTTCAGACCACTGGACTTGCGTAAGTCTTCGATCGCCTTTTCAATATCGGCATCAGCATTGACCAATGCTCGTTTGCACTCCATCATTCCCAAGCCGGTGCGTTCACGAAGCTCCTTTACCAGAGCTGTTGCTACCTGTGCCATAACTGGCCTCCATTACTGTGATTTTGTATAAAAAAGGGGGCCATCGCCCCCTTGCACTCAGTTACTTCGATTCTCTGTGCAACCTACACAGATGCGGCTTCGCCGGTCTCAGCAACAGGCGGGACTTCTTCCACCAGAGAAGCATCCTCTGCCATTTCAACAAACTCGTCTTTATCTGACACCGTGGCCGATTCAGCCTGACCTTCCAATACCGAATCTGCTATCGAGGCAGCATAAAGCTTGATCGCGCGGATAGAGTCATCGTTGCCAGGAATAATGTAATCGACACCATCTGGATTGCTATTGGTATCGACAATGCCGACCACCGGAATGCCCAGTTTGTTGGCTTCATTGATGGCAATGCGCTCATGGTCCACATCGACCACAAACAACATGTCGGGCAATCCATTCATGTCTTTTATGCCACCGATTGAATTTTCCAGTTTATCTTTCATGCGCGTTCGCATCAGCACTTCTTTCTTTGTCAGCCTTTCGAAGGTACCGTCCTTCTCCTGCTGCTCCAACTCCCTATAACGCTTAATCGACGCGCGAATAGTTTTGTAGTTGGTTAGCATCCCGCCCAGCCATCGATGACTGACGTAGGGCATAGAGCAACGCTCAGCCTGCTCTTTAACGATTTTGTTCGCGGCACGCTTGGTGCCAACAAACAGAATTTGATTACCGCGTGCCGCCTCGGTACGCATGACCTTTAACGCTTCATTAAAAGCAGGTACTGTGTGTTCGAGGTTGATGACGTGGACTTTGTTGCGCGAGCCAAAAATAAACTGGCTCATCTTGGGATTCCAAAAACGTGTTTGGTGGCCAAAATGGACACCGGCTTGAAGCATATCTCGCATGCTAACTGTAGACATAATATTTTCCTTTTGGGGGTTAGGCCTCCACGAACCCCAACAATCAACCCGGCGACATCTCAACGATGATCGAACATAGGCACCCTAACTGTCGTGACGGAACGTGTGTGTCGTTAGTTTAAATAACCCGATGAAGAGCGTCCCCACCGAGGCGCGCTTTATACCACAATTGATGGGGTGAGTTAAAGCAAAAATAACCGCTTTGACCCTACCGGCAGCGCTATGTAGAGCAGCCGGTAGGGTAACGCCAAAGCGCTCGATCAATTCGAGGGCATAAAAAAACCACTAAAACCTCCCCCAGCAATGTCTAGCAAGTTACAATAACGCCGTTACAAACGCTTACCAAAAGGCCTATCATGACGGTAAATTTAAGGTCCGAACAGGATCTCGACAAAATGCGTATCGCCGGCCGTATGGCCGCCGAGGTTCTGGAACTGATTGAAGAGCATGTGATACCCGGCGTGACGACCGAAAAGCTCGATCAAATATGCCATCGACATATCGTTGAGATTCAGAGCGCCATCCCCGCCTGTTTGGGCTATCGAGGATTTACAAAATCCATCTGTACATCGATTAATCAAGTCGTTTGTCATGGTATACCAACGGATAAAAAGACCCTAAAAAATGGCGACATAGTCAATATCGACGTTACCGTGATAAAAGATGGCTGGCATGGCGATACCAGTAAAATGTTTTTGGTCGGTAAAGTTTCCAGCCACGCGCAACGTTTAGTCACAGTATCCCAGGAATGCCTCTATTTAGCCCTAGAAATGGTTCGCCCTGGCGTGCGCTTAGGCGACTTGGGGCATTGTATACAAAACCATGCTGAGTCCAATCACTACACGGTTGTACGCGATTATTGCGGGCACGGCATCGGCCGTGAATTCCACGAAGAGCCGCAAGTGTTGCATTATGGAAGACCCAATACCGGCTTGGTGCTGGCAGCCGGTATGACCTTTACCATCGAACCGATGGTAAACGCTGGGCGCCATACCACCAAAGTGAAGCGCGACGGATGGACGGTAGAAACCATCGATGGCCGACTATCGTCGCAGTGGGAACATACCATCGCAGTCACACAAGATGGTTGTGAAGTTCTCACCGCACGTTCCGAAGAGTCCTTTTAGGATCCCAACCCGATGCTTTTAAAACACCAATCTGCACCCATATTTTTTGACCTCAAGCGTTTTTTTTCCGACCTCCGAGATGGCGATCCCGTTGAGATTTTTAAAAACGCGTTAAACGCTGCCGACAATCACTTTAATACGCGCTTTCACGAGGGCGATGAAGCCCATCGGTTGGTGCATGACCGCGCCGACTTTGCCGACCTTATGATCAGCTATGCTTGGCAACGCTATATCTGGGATCCAGATATCAGTTTATTGGCGGTCGGTGGATATGGGCGCGGCGAGCTTCATCCCCACTCAGACATCGATATATTACTACTGACCGTCAGTGACAATACTCAGCGCTATCAAGCAAGTATCGAGCAATTTTTGGCCTTTTTATGGGATATCAACTTACACATTAGCCACAGCGTTCGCTCGATACAGCAGTGTGTTGACGCTGCGAGAGCCGATATTAGTATTGCCACCAACCTGATGGAAACGCGTCTGGTCTGCGGCAGTGCCGAGATGCTCGAACAATTGATGCGCTCCACTGGCCCAGAACACATTTGGACGTCGGCGAACTTCTACCGTGGCAAGCTAGAAGAACAGCGTGAGCGGTACCACAAACACGACGACACCGAGTACAACTTAGAGCCCAATATCAAAGAAGCACCGGGTGGCCTGCGTGACATCCAATTGATCAATTGGACCGCCAAGCGACATTTTGGCGCTCAACGTCGTTCACAACTGGTGCAAAATGCCTTTTTACTCGAGGAGGAGTACGGCAGGTTATACATCGATGAAGAGTTCCTGTGGCGGGTACGCTACGGTTTGCACTTGATCGCAGGGCGCGCTGAAGAAAGGCTGTTATTTGACTACCAACGCAGCCTCGCAAAGATGTTTGGCTACACCGACGGCAACGGTAAGCTCGGTGTCGAAAAGTTTATGCAACGCTACTACCGCACGGTACTTTCGATACGAGGACTGACTGACGTACTGCATCAACACCTCGACGAAGCTATTTATCGAGGCAACAAGACCCGGGTCAATAAAGTCATCAATGAGCGCTTTATACTGCGCGACAATTTACTCGACACGGTTACCGACACCACGTTTGATAACCACCCATCTGCCCTGCTCGAAGTCTTTGTCATCCTTGGCGAAAACGACAGTATCGAGGGCATCAGAGCCTCGGCCATCCGGCAAATAAGACACTCAGTTGCGTTGATCGATACAGAATTTCGAGCCGACCCCGCCAATCGACGCCTATTTATGCGCCTAATGCGGGCACCCTATATGCTGTCGCTGCAGTTAAATCGCATGAACCGCTATGGAATTCTGGGTAAGTACCTACCCGAATTCGGCAATATTGTTGGCCAAACACAGCACGACTTATTTCATATTTACCCGGTCGATGTGCATACCCTACAGGTGATAAAAAATATTCGTCGACTTGCCCGTCCAGACGTCGCCAAGCAGTTCCCATTGCCATCACATTTATTTAAAAATCTGGCAAAACCAGAACTCATTATTATTGCCGCCCTATTCCACGATATCGCCAAGGGCCGCGGTGGCGATCACTCGGTACTCGGCGCTCGAGATATCGGCCAGTTTGCCCGCCGTCACGCACTCCACCGCGATGAGGTTGCGCTGTTAGTTTGGTTGGTAAAAAACCACTTATTAATGTCGTCGGTATCGCAGAGAGAGGACATTTCGGACCCCGAGGTCATCCATCGATTTGCCTCGCTCGTCGGCGACACCATGCATCTGGATTATCTCTATGTGCTTACCGTCGGCGACATTAACGCCACCAACCCAAACCTCTGGACCGAGTGGAAAGGCTCGCTAATGCACTCGCTGTATGTCGAGACCAAACGCGCTCTAAGTCGAGGACTGGGCGCCCCTGTGCACAAAAGCCGCTGGTCTAAAAACGCCAAAAGCGTCATATTTAAGCGCCTCAAAGAGCGCCAGATAGAGCGTCGACATGCGGTGAAAATTTGGGGCGATATCGGCGATGAGTTTTTCTTGCGCGAGACTATTGACGATATTGTTCGCTACACCGAAGCCATCCACCAACATCGTGCCGGCAGTCAAAAAAATCTAGAACCAGTGATCCTCCTGCGCGATATTGGCATTGAAATACCGATCGTCACGCAAATATTTGTCTACTCCAAAGATCAAGACAACATTCTTGCCGTCACCGCCGCCGTGTTGGACAAGTTGAACTTAAATATCCAAGATGCTCGACTGCACACCAACAGTGACGAGGATACATTTGACGTGTTTTATGTGCTGGACAGCAATGGCGAACCCGTCGGGCGAGACAGTCGGCTGAGTCGGAGACTGGAAAAAACTCTGCGTTTGGGGCTGTTATCGCCAGACACGGTAGATTTTAATACCCAACGCCGAACCCCCCGACAATTAAAGAGCTTTAACACCAAAACCACTGCAAAATTTAGTATTGACGCCGAAACCAACGCCACTATGCTCGAGGTAATGACGCCAGATCGGCCGGGCTTACTGGCGCGCATGGCGAATATTTTTTTCCGCTTCAACCTGCGATTACTTACTGCTAAAATTTCAACGCTGGGGGAACGTGTGGAAGATATTTTTTACCTCACCGACGAATTCAAACAACCGGTCTGCGATGCCGATTTTTGCCAATTGGTGGAGACCACTATTTGCCGTGAGTTGGATAGCTGCAATGACTAGCGCCTATGCATCGATCTTCGACAACATTTTTGGCGTGAGCAATACGCGCTTAGCGACCGACTAGAACATGGAAAACTGTGACCTTGAATCCTAATCTGAAACGACTCGAGCCCTACCCCTTTGAGCTCTTAAAACAACTGCTAAAGTCTGTTCAACCGCCCTCCTCGCTTAAACACATCGCACTATCGATTGGCGAACCGAAACATCCGCCCCCTGAATTCGTCGAACGGGCCCTCGAAGCGGCGATCGGCGGAATTAATCACTACCCAACAACCCGGGGTACCGAGTCATTGCGCAGCGCCATCGCCGGATGGTTAACCCAGCGCTATCAGTTGCCAGACGGCTCAATTGACGCCAACACGCAAATACTTCCAGTCAACGGCACCCGTGAAGCCATTTTTGCCTTCACGCAAACAGTCATCGACGCGTCACTAGCCCCGACTGTGGTTTCATGTAATCCGTTTTACCAAATATATGAGGGTGCAGCGATTCTCGCCGGAGCCGAGCCCTGGTATTTAAATTGTACTGCAGAAAATGACTTTATCGCCGACCTAGACAGCGTGCCCGAGTCAATATGGCGACGCTGTCAATTACTGCATCTGTGCTCGCCGGGCAATCCCAGCGGTGCGGTTATGCGCTTAAAACAGATGCAACATGCGATTAGGCTCGCGCATCGCTATAATTTTATCGTCGTCAGTGACGAGTGTTATTCCGAAATCTATTTGCACGAACTCGACCCTCCGCCCGGGTTACTCGAGGCTAGTGCGACTATGGGCAACGCTGACTTCAAGCGCTGCATGGTCTTTCATAGCTTATCAAAACGCTCAAACCTGCCAGGATTACGCTCCGGTTTTGCCGCCGGCGATGCCTCTTTAATTGACAACTTTTTCCTCTACCGAACCTATCATGGTTCCGCCATGTCGCCGACCGTGCAGGCGGCCTCGACTGCCGCTTGGGGAGATGAATCGCACGTAGTCGAAAACCGGCGGCTCTACCGAGAAAAATTTACCGCAGTCACCACGGCACTTCGCGGCGTGTTAAGCTTTCCAGAACCTCGGGCAAGTTTTTATCTATGGCCGGAGACGCCGATCGACGATATTACCTTTACCCGAGAACTCTATCGTCGCAAGCACGTCAGCGTGCTTCCCGGACAGTTTATGTCACGGCTTGCAAATGGCGCCAATCCCGGCTGCAATCGCATTAGGATGGCGCTGGTGGCTGACACCCAAGAATGTTTAGAGGCCGCCCACAGAATTGCCAGTTTTGTCGAGGAGATTTAATGCTGAGATCTGAAAGAGCCCTGTATATCCGCGAGAGACTGGAGCAACTCTATCCAGAAACTCCGATTCCTCTCGATCACGCAACTGTCTACCAATTGCTGGTAGCCGTTTTGTTGAGCGCCCAATGCACCGATGAGCGCGTCAATCAGGTCACACCGAAGTTATTTGCGGTTGCCGACAATCCCTACGACATGCAACATATTCCGGTCGGAAAAATTTATCAAATCGTGCGCCCCTGCGGTTTGGCACCAAAAAAATCACGGGCCATCGCTGAACTATCGAGCATAGTGGTAAATCAGCACGCGGGAAAGGTACCAGAAGACATGGCACTGCTCGAACAACTCCCCGGCGTCGGGCATAAAACAGCCAGTGTGGTCATGTCTCAGGCTTTCGGCCAACCAACATTTCCGGTGGATACTCACATTTACAGATTAGCGCAGAGATGGGGCATAACCCGAGCAAAAAATGTCGTTGGCGCAGAGGCCGATTTAAAAAAATCCTTCCCCCGCGAAAGTTGGAATAAGCTGCACTTACAGATCATTTTTTATGGCCGAGAATACTGTAGCGCACGCGGTTGCGATGGGCGCGTTTGCGAAATATGCCGACATTGCTATCCCTTCCGTAAGAACCCTTTCGTCGCACGTAAAGCATAACGCCAAAAAGATTTTTAACTCTCTTAGACGCCTTCCTAGAGGCGTAAAAGTAGTCGGCCACAAGGTTAATTTGCTATGCTTATGCAAGCGCGTAAAAAATTATAATTGGATAGCTTAAATGACGCCTACCACGCTGTACGGAATTCCCAATTGCGACACCATGAAACGTGCTCGACAGTGGCTCGATGGCGCACAGATAGACTATCATTTCCATGATTTTGGCAAACACGGCATCGATATCACAACATTGCAACAGTGGCTTCAGCAAGTCGACTGGCAGCTGTTACTCAACCGTCGTGGCACCACTTGGCGCAAGCTCGATGCAACTCGCCAACAAAGTATTGACGCTGACAATGTCTGTGAATTATTGTGCCAGCAACCCTCGATGATCAAGCGTCCGGTGCTAGACCACGCCACAGGCCTAGAGGTCGGCTTCAACGCCAATATTTATCAACAGATTTTTAATTCTAATAGCGGGTGATTCGACCGCCTCAAGAGATCCTATCTATGAGCACAATCTACAGTTTCGGTATCGGTGTCGGCAGTAAAAATCAACTCGGCGAGTGGTTAGAGGTTCTATTTCCAGCGCCACAATTTAAACCCGACCCAGACATTAGCGCGGTGCTCATGGCGGTACTTGGTGATCGCAGTGCCGATATCGAGTTAAACAAAGGCCAGGTGATTGCTCTTGAGTCGGCTCTGCGCACCAGCGGCGACAGCGTTATAGCTGACAGCCTGCGCATGCTATCGGCATCGGATAGACCGTTGGTGGCGGTTATTTTAATCGGTGATAACCCACCGACGACAGTACCCCAAGCATATTTGAAGCTGCAGTTACTCTCGCACCGATTGGTCATGCCTCATCAAACCAATATCGATGGGATTTTTGCAACGCTAAAGAATATTGCCTGGACCAACGCAGGGCCCATCGACATTGAAGAATTACCAGCGCGCACCGTCGAGTCAAAGCTTCGAGGTCAAAATTTGTCGGTTAACTGCATCGATAAATTCCCCAAGATGGCGGATTATGTCGTTCCGTCCGGCGTCCGTATCGCCGATGCAGCGCGCGTCCGCCTGGGCGCCTATGTCGGCGCTGGAACCACAGTAATGCACGAGGGCTTTATCAATTTCAATGCCGGTACCGAAGGACCCAATATGGTCGAGGGACGTATATCCGCTGGCGTTTTCTGTGGCGCAGGCTCTGATATTGGCGGCGGCGCCTCGATTATGGGAACACTGTCGGGCGGCGGTAGCATGGTCATCTCCCTCGGCAAAGAATGCCTTCTGGGGGCCAACTCAGGCCTGGGTATTCCCTTGGGCGATCGCTGCACCGTCGAGGCCGGTCTGTACGTTACAGCCGGCACCATAGTCACCATGATCGATGGCGATGGCAACCAGCGCGACAAACGAAAAGCCCGAGAGTTAGCCGGCAAGAATGACTTGTTATTGCGCCGAAAT
>DDJS01000018.1 GCA_002339165.1 Cellvibrionales bacterium UBA2618
ATCAAAGCGCTTGCCGCGGCTTAAGTGACAACAGGCGCAAAAAAACCGGCGTAAGTGCTGGTTTTTTTTCGTCTTTTGTTTATTATCCGGGAATTATTTGGCCCGCCAGCCGGCATTAGCATAGCGATCTAAAAAGAGCTGAGCAAAAAACAGGCCTGCGTCAATAGCGGCACGTCGCTAGCCCAATACCACCAGATTATCGCGGTGGATCAACTCGTCTTCTTCGCAATAGCCGAGCTGACGACTAATTTGGCCGGTGTTGTGCCCTTTGATCACGGCGGTTTCTTCGGCGCTGTAATTAATTAGTCCGCGGGCCACTTCGCGGCCATCGACGTCTAGACAACTGATAAGATCACCGCGCTTAAAATCACCCTCGACCGCCAATACCCCAACCGCAAGCAAGCTACTGCCCTGCTGTCGCAGCACGGCAACCGCTCCCGCATCCAACTGCAGTTGACCACGAATCTGTAATTGACCCGCCAGCCACTGTTTTCGCGCCGCCAAGGGCTTTTGATTGGTTGTTAGCAAGCTACCCAGAGGTTCACCCGCCGCGATCCGGCTAAGAATGTTTTGCTGCGCGCCTCCGACAATCAGCGTATTGCACCCCGAATGCGCCGCTTGACGGGCGGCTTGTAACTTGGTCAGCATACCCCCGCGACCCACGCCACTGCCACTGCCTCCGGCGACCATATCCAAGCTGCTATCGCTACAAGCTGCCTCAGTAATCAATGTCGCCTGGGGATCGATCGCCGGGTCCGCTGTAAACAGCCCATCCCGATCGGTAAGAATCACTAGCAGATCTGCGTCGAGTAAATTCGCCACCATCGCCGCTAATCGATCGTTATCGCCAAAGCGAATTTCATCGGTAACCACGGTGTCGTTCTCGTTAACAATCGGCACAACACCGTGGCCGAGCAGCGTGTTTAGGGCGCTACGAGCATTCAAATAGCGCTGGCGACTGGCTATATCATCATGGTCGAGCAAGATTTGTGCGGTATGCCTACCGAAACGCTGAAAGCTCGTCTGGTAGGCTTCAATCAGGCCCATCTGGCCAACAGCAGCGGCCGCCTGTAATTGACCAATAGACTCAGGGCGTCGCGCCCATTGCAGGCGCACCAAACCCTCGGCGATCGCACCAGAGGATACCAGAACGATTTCTTTACCTGTCGCAAGCAAGCCATCAATCTGCTCGACCCAAGCATCGATCGCCTGCCGATTTAGGCCGTTGCCGCCATCGGTCAGCAGCGCACTGCCAATCTTAACCACCCAGCGGCGACAATTTTCGACCGGTAGCCTAGTCATACTTTGCCGCCGCAACGCTAGACAGACTACTCCGCATATACCACCTCGACGCCATCATCATCGTCATCGTCATCGCCCGCTTCACCAGCCTGTGCCTCGGCGCGCTGGCGCCGCCTGCTATCAGCCAATTCATCAATCCGCGCCCGCGCCTCTGCCTGCACGGATTCTCGCCATCGCTCCTGCTCTTCGAGTAATTCTGGCGACGCCTGTTCGCGCTGGCGCTGTTCATCGATACTGTCCATAATCGCCGCACACAAGGCCTTAGTCCCGTCGGACATCAGCCCAGACATCCGGAATACCGGGCCTTTCCAATCGAGTCTACGAACGACCTCTTCGCAACGCGCCTCAACCTCGTCAGTGGGCACTAAATCGAGTTTGTTGAGCACCAACCAGCGCTGCCCCGAATACAGCACAGCGCTAAATGACTCCAACTCTCGCTCGATAACCACCGCGTTGTCTGCAGCGCAGGCGCCGTCAATGGGCAGCATATCAACCATGTGGAGCAGCAACCGCGTTCGCGTTAGATGTTTCAAAAAGCGAATACCAAGGCCAGCACCGTCCGAGGCGCCCTCGATTAAACCGGGAATATCAGCGATCACAAAACTTTTTTCAGCGCTCATGCCCACCACACCTAAATTTGGCACCAGCGTGGTGAATGGATAGTCGGCAACCTTGGGACGAGCGGCCGAAACAGCCCGTATAAACGTCGATTTCCCCGCGTTGGGTAATCCTAGAAGGCCCACATCGGCGAGCACTTTTAACTCCAACCGCAGCGCTCGCATCTCTCCCTCTTGTCCCGGTGACGTCTGTCTCGGTGCGCGATTAGTACTCGACTTATAGCGTGCATTACCGAGGCCGTGAAAGCCGCACTGCGCCACTCTAAGGCGTTGATCAATCTCAGTTAGATCACCCAGCACCTCGCCGCTGTCTTGATCGAGAACGGTAGTTCCGACCGGCACCTGCAACACTAAGTCTTCGCCACCGGCGCCGGTGCAGTTGGCACTGCTACCTTGCTGCCCATTCTGGGCTTTAAAATTTCGCCTGTAACGAAAATCAATTAGCGTATTTAAGCCATCTTTGGCGACCAGAAAAACACTGCCACCGTCGCCACCGTCGCCACCGTCGGGCCCGCCTTTGGGAATATACTTCTCGCGGCGAAAGCTCATGGAACCGCTGCCGCCCTTACCCGCCTGAACCTTAATTAACGCCTCGTCGACAAATTTCATTGCTCTAGTCTACCCCTGCTGATGCGCCGACGCCATGCCGACGCGGCTAAGTTGCCGATCATCGGCATTGTAGCGCTATAAACTGCGACGCATAAAAAAAGCCCCGTATGGGGCTTCTTTATGCGTCTTTCGGTGGTTACACGGCCACCACTTCAGCGTATTTTCGATTTCTCGGACCCTTTTGAACAAATCTCACTACGCCTTCTGCTTTGGCGAACAGTGTGTGGTCTTTGCCCACTCCGACGTTGACGCCAGCATGGAACTTGGTTCCTCGCTGGCGAATAATGATTCCACCGGCGTGAATAGTCTGACCGCCGTATACCTTAACTCCGAGTCGCTTACTCTGTGAATCGCGACCGTTTCGAGTACTACCGCCTGCTTTCTTGTGCGCCATTCTCTATCTCCTAATAATCAACCGGCACTGATGCCCGTAATTTTAACCTCGGTGTACCACTGGCGGTGACCCTGTTGGGTCGCCGAGTGCTTACGTCGACGAAACTTGATAATTTTTACTTTATCGCCGCGACCGTGGGCGATAATTTCAGCAGACACTTTGCCGCCTTCGACGTGGGGGGTACCTATTTTTACTTCGGCACCCTCACCAACCATCAGCACTTGATCAAAATCAATGCTCTCACCGGTGGCCAGCTCTAATTTTTCCAATCGTAAGGTCTCCCCTTCGATTACTCTATGTTGCTTACCACCACTTTTTATTACCGCGTACATATCGCACTCCAAGCTCGATCATCGATAAGGCTAGGATTGACTGCGTCAGTCCTGATTTTGAAGCCTATCGAGAGGGCGGCAATTCTAATGGAACAGGGCACGCGAATCAAGCCTTTTCAGGCCGCCCAGCAAGGTCGCACGAGGTCACTCAGCTCAACCAGATCAGCGAGGCATTGCGACCGGTGCATAAATCTCTACGATGGGAATAAAATCGCGACGCATCGGACGATGTACAGTACTCACCACCGTAAATACGCTCAACCCCCAACCCCTGCAATTCGATCCGCGCCAGCGCCGACAGATCCGCCAGATAGCGGTCGCCTTGGACATGAAAACAGCGCTCCACCAAGGCTCGATCGGCAGCACGCACAAGAAATGCTTGCCGAACGTCTTCACCCACCTGAAATTTTTCCGCTCCGATGGCAGGACCCAAAAACACCAAAATCTTGTCCGCTCGGCTGTCAAAACTGGCTATCGCAGCCGATAAAATACCGCTAGCTAATCCCCGCCACCCCGCGTGGACAGCCGCGACTTGATCGCCCGCTAGATTGCACAACAACACCGGCAGGCAGTCTGCGGTGAGAACAGCGCATACAATCGCGCACTGCTGGCTATAACTGCCGTCTGCCCGACTACCGGCAACTCCATCACCGGCGCGAACGAGATCCGTACCGTGCACCTGATCGAGCCAGCAGGGATCGCTGGGAAGCTGCAATTGTTCCCGCAATTTTTGGCGATTGCGCGCAACGCGCGTACCGTCATCACCAACGTGAGTAGCAAGGTTATTACTCGCGTAAGGCCCAACACTAAAGCCTCCACTGCGCAGCGTAATAGCACTTCGTACGTTCGCCGGCGCCGGCCACTGGGGTTGTAAATAGTCGCCCTGCCAGTCTGCCGTCATCGACTATTAGCCACGTTTAGCGCACACAGTAATTGGCCAAAGTCAGCCGGCAAAGGCGCACACCAATGCTGCGCTTTACCGGTCTGAGGATGATCTAATCCCAACCCTGCGGCATGCAGTGCTTGACGCGGAAAGCGCTGGACGATGTCATCGCTGGCATCACCGCCTGCGGGTCGCGATACGGCGCGCCCACCGTACACCGCATCGCCAACCAAGGGATGTCTAATGTGCGCCATATGCACGCGGATTTGATGGGTGCGGCCGGTTTCGAGTTGCACCCGTAAATGGCTGCAATGACCATAGCGCTGGATAACAGCATAGTGGGTCACCGCCTGCTTACCGCTCTCGATCACCGCCATTTTAGTGCGCGCCTTTGGGTGCCGACCGATCGGTCGATCAACCACTCCAGAGCTGGTAACGCGCCCATAAACCAAAGCTTCATACTCCCGCTTAACGGTGCGCGCCTGCAACTGCGCAACCAGCGCGGCGTGTGCCTGCAAAGTTTTGGCAACCACCATCAACCCGCTAGTGTCCTTATCGAGCCGGTGGACAATACCGGCACGCGGCACTTCTCGTAGTTGCGGAAATTGATAGAGCAACCCGTTGAGTAAGGTGCCATCCCAGTTGCCCGGCGCCGGGTGGACCACTAAGCCGATCGGCTTGTTGAGCACGATGATATCTGCATCCTGATGAATTATGTCGAGCATAATCGGTTGCGCTACCCATTCACCTTCGCGGGTCTGCGCGGCACAAATCACCAGTTCCTCGCCGCCTTTTAGGCGATGATCAACGCTCTTCTGCAGACCGTCGACCAGCAGTTCACCGGTTTTAATCCACTGCTGTAAGCGCGAGCGCGAAAACTCAGCGAACAATTTTGCGGCGACTTGGTCTAACCGATGGCCAACGCTTAGATCATCGACCACCGCGCAGTGCTGATGGGATTGGGTTGGGTCGTTTTTGTCAATTGGATCCAGAGTCACGGCTATGCTCTATACTGCTATTTTCGCTGGCTAGTCGTCGCCTCGATATTCAGTCTCATAGACGACCGTATGCCGGTGCGGATAGATTGGTTTAAATAGTGCTCTGTGGTTAAATACGCGCTGTTGGCGTTTTGTCCACTCGGCCCACCTTTAGGAATGTTACATGAAAAAAGCGTTGTTTATTTTACTGATTGCAAGTTTTTCTCTTATGTCGGGTTGTTCATGGCTGGGTTGGGGTGATGACGAGGCGAGCGAGGACGAGACCTCCGGCTACACCGAAAAAGACTTCTATGAAAAAATTCAAAACAGCCTAAATTCTGGCAATTGGTCGGTTGCAGTGACCAATTTACAACTGCTTGAATCGCAATTTCCGTTTGGCAAATACGCCGAACAAGGCCAGTTGGAACTGATCTACGCGCAATACAAAACCGCCGACTACGAAGCCAGTATTTCCTCGGCAGAACGTTTTTTGCGCCTGCACCCGCAACACCCCAACGTAGATTACGCGTTTTACGTCAAAGGGCTTTCTGAAATTTCTCAAACCTCGGGCTTTTTCGACAGCTTTTTACCGACCGATAACACCCTGCGTGACATCGGCACGGCGCGGAGTGCCTTTACCACCCTCACCGAATTGATTGCGCGCTTTCCGAAGAGTCCGTATGCGCCAGATGCGCGGGCTCGGCTGGTCAATCTCCGCAATGGCCTAGCGCGCGCCGAAATCCACGCAGCCAACTACTATTTTTCCCGAGGCGCCTATTTAGCCGCCGCCAATCGTGGCCGCTACGTCGTCGAGCAGTTCCAGCGCACGCCCGCAGTACCCGATGGTTTGGCCGTGACCGCTCAAGCCTACTATATGCTCGGCATGCAAGAATTGTCGGATAACGCTGTGAGCGTCATGCTCGCCAACTATCCCAACTACCCACAACTCGATGTAAACGGCGCATTCGATTTCGAGGCACGTATGCTATCTAGGGGCGATTCAATGTTGAGCAGGATCACCCTTGGTTTGATATCTCGCGCTGAACCGCCGGCTTTTGACACACGTAACATCTATAACCGGACCTACAATGCTGAGGAAATTAGCAAAGTGTGTCCGCCGAAACCGACGACGATTGTCGCCGGCGCCATTGACTCGATCAAGAGCATCGCGGCCAGACTAACCATGCAAGAACCCTGTGAACAAAGCCAGTAGAGCGCGGGGAACGGTTAGTAGGCTATTTAAATGAAGGTCATTTAAATAAGGTACGTTATGGACAGAGAAACAATCTTAGCTGAGATGCGGGTGCTCCCGGAAATAGACAGCCAACACGAAATCAATCGGCGTGTTCAGTTCATAGCCGACACACTCGTCGAAGCTAAAAGTACTGCGTTGATACTAGGTATCAGCGGCGGTGTCGACTCCTCCACCTGCGGTCGCTTAGCGCAGTTGGCGATTGAGAAACTGAATCGAGAAAGCGCCAGTCAGCGTTTCCAGTTCGTTGCCGTACGACTGCCCTATGGCGTGCAGAAAGACGAGCAGGACGCGCAGTTAGCGCTTGATTTTATTGCGCCCAGCCAGCGTGTTACGGTCGATATTAAACCTGCGGCGGACGCC
>DDJS01000002.1 GCA_002339165.1 Cellvibrionales bacterium UBA2618
GTCTACACCTTTACCGTGACCACCGACTGGGTTTACTTCCACCAGGTGAAACAGGATGTGTTGTTGCGTATTGCCGACATCATCACCGCGCAGGGTGCGGAGATAGCCTTTCCCACCACCACGCTGGATTTGCCTGCTAGCGCCGAGGCGTTGGCACTGACCCGCAGCGAACGATCATGATATCTCCTGCGCAAACGTCGTTGGCATCGACGCTGTTTGGGGCTGTGTTAATGGTCGGTACGCTGCTTGGCGGTTGTTCGGGTGCGCCCGAAGGTATCGCAGCGGTGGATGATTTCGACGTTCAGCGCTACCTGGGTAACTGGTACGAAATAGCTCGCCTCGACCACTCTTTTGAGCGCGGCCTCGAGGGTGTTCAAGCCAAGTATAGTTTGCGCGATGACGGTGGTATTCGCGTTTCTAACAGCGGTATATCGGTCGCAACGGGTGAGCATAGCGAGGCCGAGGGCAGGGCTTACTTTGTTGACTCAGCGACTAGGGGCCACCTCAAGGTGTCGTTTTTTGGGCCTTTTTACGGAGCCTATGTGGTGTTTGAATTAGGGCCTAAGTACGACTATGCGTTCGTTGCCGGCAACAACCGCGATTACCTCTGGTTGCTTGCCCGGACACCCAATCCGCCGCAGTCGCTGAAAGATCGATTTGTCGCTAGGTCTGCCGAGTTGGGCTTTGCCTCCGACGATCTAATCTGGGTCTCTCACCCTCGCTCTGCTACTAATTAGCCCATCCCATCTGCGCGCCGTGCGTTAGTGAGCAACGCGTATCTTGACGAGTAACCCGTCTTGTTGCGACGCCGTTATTCGGTTGCAGGCGAATTGTCCCGTGGATTGTCTTGAGGATTAAGCAATTGCGGTTGATATGCCTTGACGGTCAACATAATGCCTATTTGCGGGTGATCTAAATAGTACACCTCGGCCTCATGCAGGCGCCTCGACTGGTTAAATGTCCAAACATTTTTTGTCGGGTAGACATTGGGCGGCGTCAGTGATTCGATCGCCGGTTCCAGTTGGGCACCAGGCTGAACTGGGCCAAATGATAGCTCGCCGTTGCCCACGGCGGGCGAATTGGTCAATGCAGATGATATTTGCGTCAGGTCTTGGCCTTCAGTATCTGCATGAATACCAGTATGATTTCCAACGTTATCGGCGGGTAAAAGCGCTTTTTCGAGCACTGCAAGGCCGGTGGTTTGATCGACGATCGTGCTCTTTTGTGACCGCGGGTGGCGTTTCAATACCGGCAAAGTAATCTGCTGTGTTGCCTCAATATCATCGCTAAATTGGGTTAGCCAGAGATTGCTTTCGAAGTGTAAAAAGCGCGATTTGTAGAAGCGAAGGCTACCCTCAAGCTGAAAGCGATCTTTAAACGCTGGGCCACCCTCGACGATCAACCATGGGTCGTCACTATCTAGCTGCGCAGGGAAGCGCCATGCGCGGTGGTAAATGACTTCGTAAGGCGGACGCCGAACCAAAGCGCGTACGGTATCATTGAGGTCGCGATCTGGCGCTTTTAGCTGTCGGTAAGGCAGTTCAAAGCTAGGTTGTGGCGCGACCAGCGGCGCACTGATCATCGGAGACGGGGAGGGTGCGCCGGGTATTAAGGCTGCACTGGCATCGGATGCGGCGGTTGTTTGTGGCAAATTAGTCTGAATGCTTATGCGTTTCAGGGCCTCGGCGGCGTCTGGATCAATACCGCTCTCGAAGGCATCAGCCAGTTGGCGAATGTCTATCACCGTGTCGCTGTCGAGGAGTCTCAGCCATCGTTTCGGGTATTTGAGTTGGTATTGCTGTGATGCCGCTTCGTCTGGTGCAGCGCTGCCCTGAGTGAAGATGACGACTTCTGCTTGATACCAGTTATCCGGTTGCCATGGCGACCCCGATGTTTGTTTGGCGGACGCCGTGCTGGCCAACCATGGGCTCAAGCCCAGCACTAAGCCGCAGCACAATATCCGTATCAGGTACTCCCTATTCATAATTCAACATCCATTTTTAATTTTGTGCAGTCTTTACATCTCAGTATCATCTCACGCCGAGGCAGATTCTGTCATCAGGTGTTTGAGTATGCTAGCGACTTCAGAGAAGCGTTGTTCGTGGCTCTCCATATCCAGCGTAAAACTCAGTTGGTCGTTGTTTTTCAGCCGATAAGTGCGCGGTGCGGCCTGTATCATTTTGATGATGGTTATGGGTTCAACCGGTGTTTCAATGTCGAAGCAGAGTCTACCCCCAGTGGGGCCAGCCTCAATTTTTCTAATGCCCAGTCGCTCCCCAGCTTGACGGAGTTCGGCAAGTTTGAACAGGGCTTTAATGGGCTCTGAAAGGAGCCCAAAGCGATCGATCATCTCCACCTGTAAGTCGTAGAGGTCGGTCTCGGTCTTACAGTTGGCGAGACGTTTATAGAGCGTTAAACGCATATTGACATCGGGCAAATAGTCGGCTGGAATCAGCGCCGGCAGATGCAGGTTGACATCAACTCCCTGTCCTAGTGCTGCGCGCATCGACGGTTGTTTACCCTGGCGAATCGCGGTCACCGCATTTTCGAGCATTTCCATGTAGAGCGTAAAACCGATCGCCTGAATGTGGCCGCTCTGTTCTTCACCGAGCAGTTCACCGGCACCGCGGATTTCTAGATCATTGGTCGCCAAGGTAAAGCCAGACCCCAAGTAGTCGGCCGCGGATATCGCCTGCAGGCGTTTTACCGCGTCGCCACTCAGGGTTTTGTCCGCTGGGGTCATTAAATAAGCATAGGCTTGGTGGTGCGATCTGCCGACTCGACCACGCAACTGGTGGAGTTGCGCCAATCCAAATTTGTCTGCCCGGGCGATCAAAATTGTATTGGCGCTGGGTACATCGATACCGGTCTCGATGATCGTGGTACACACTAAAACATTAAAATGTTGATGATAAAATTCGGACATCACGCGCTCGAGTTGACGCTCGCGCATTTGCCCATGCGCTACATCGATTCGCGCTTCGGGCACTAAATCACGGAGTTCATCCGCGACGCGTTGAATGCTCTTGACGTCGTTGTGGAGAAAATAGACTTGGCCGCCGCGTTGAATCTCGCGAAGTATTGCCTCGCGGGTGATTCTCGGTTCCTCGGTGCGCACAAAGGTTTTTACCGATAGCCGCTTGGCAGGTGGCGTGGCGATGATTGACAGGTCCCGAATACTGTGCATTGACATATTCAGCGTGCGTGGAATCGGCGTAGCGGTCAGGGTTAAGATGTCGACCTGGCTGCGTAGCGATTTAATTTTTTCTTTTTGGCGGACGCCAAAACGGTGTTCTTCGTCGATGATCATCATGCCGAGATGGGCAAAATTGATCTCGGTGTGCAGCAGTTTATGCGTGCTGATTAAAATGTCGGTGTTGCCCGACTCGACGGTGGTGATAATCGCCTGCTGCTCGCGCTGGGTCTTAAACCGCGATAGCGCTTCGATAGAAATGGGCCAGCTGGCAAAGCGATCGCGAAAATTCTCCAAGTGCTGCTGCGCGAGTAGTGTTGTTGGCACTAAAATCGCTACTTGTTTACCGCTGCTGACGGCGGTAAAAGCGGCGCGCATTGCAACTTCGGTCTTGCCGAAACCGACATCGCCGCAGACCAACCTATCCATCGGTTGTGCGCTGAGTAAGTCGCGCCGCACGGCCTCGATGGCCTCGCGTTGATCGGGGGTCTCTTCAAAGGGGAATTCGCGGCAGAATTGGGCGTAGTCTTCCGCATGATCGGTGCAGGCAAAGCCAACCTGTGCAGCCCGGCGCGAGTAGATGTCGAGTAGTTCGACCGCGGTATCGCGCACCTGTTTAGCCGCCTTTTCCTTGGCCTTGTCCCACTTGTCGCTGCCCAGTCGGTTGAGCGGCGCAAGGGCCTGATCGCCCGCACCGAAACGGCTAATAAGGTGCAGCGATGCCACCGGCACGTAGAGTTTGGCATCACCGGCGTAGGACAGCAGCAAGAATTCTTGGGTACTCTTATCCACGATAAGTGTTTCAAGGCCGATATAACGACCGACGCCATGTTCGATGTGGACTACAGCAGCGCCCGGTTTGAGTTCCGCTAAACTCTTAAACACATAGTCGGGCGTTTGCGATGCCTTGGATCGCCGTCGCCGCTGCATCACCTGCTGCCCAAACAGTTCGCCCTCGGTGATCAGGCAGATACCTTGATCCGGTGCGTAAAGACCCTGATCGATGGCAAAGGTGGTGATGCCACATTTCATCCCTGAGTTGATGAAGGTCTGCCAGTCGGCACAGTTTTCAGGGCGCACATCGATATTGCCGAGCAATTCAGCGAGGACCTCGCGACGTCCAGCCGATTCCGCGCAAAACAGCACGCGACAGGGAGATTCGCCGCCGCCAGCGGCCATGAACGCCTGTAATTTGAGCGCAGGAGCTGTGGCGTGTGGATCGACACCAATATCGGGAACATTCAATATGTGGTAATTTTGGTTTGCCGGTGAATCGCGCTTGGCAGTTTCGTGCAAAATGATTCTGGGAAGTTTTCGTATCTGTTGAAAGAGCGTTTCAATCGGCAGAAAAACGTCCGCGGGTGCCAGGATTGGGCGCTCCGGATCAACCCCATACTCGCTATACCGCGCTACCACGTCTTGCCAAAAATGCTCAGCAGACTCCTCGATACCGCTGAAACTCAAAAGCCTAACCGCAGCGGGCAAATAATCGAACAGCGTGGCTGTCTGCTGAAAGAATAAGCTTAAAAAATATTCTATGCCCTGGGGAGCCATGCCGCTGGCTATATCCCGATAGATCGGGCTATGAGTTGGGCTGTTGGGGAATTTTTCGTGCCAGTTGTTCAAGAACAGATTAATGGCATCTTTGTCGAGGGCAAATTCTCGTGCCGGTAGTAGCTTCAATTCGCCGACCGTTTCGGTGGTTCGCTGGGACTCGGCATCGAACAGTCGTAATGATTCTATTTCATCATCCAACAGGTCAATTCTGAACGGCGTCTCACAGCCCATCGGATAGATGTCGATGATCGATCCCCGAAACGCATATTCGCCGTGGCTAAACACCGTCTCAACCTTGTGATAGCCAGCGTGACTGAGTTGTTGGCGCAGAGTCTCGCGATCGATCTGTTCGCCGATCCTGTAACTAAAGGTTCGCGAAGCGACGAAATCGGTAGGCGCCAAGCGATGCATCAAGGTCTGTAACGGCACCAGTAAGACACCGCGTCCCGACTGTGGCAGGCTGGCTAAGGTTTGCAGGCGTGCCGACACAATATCCTGGTGGGGTGAGAAAATGTCGTAGGGTAGCGTTTCCCAGTCGGGGAAACTGTAGATTGGCAAGTCAGCGTTAAAAAAGGATAGCGCCCGCGCCTGCGCGGCCGACTCGCGCGCCGAAGGTGTCACCACCATAGTCAGGCCGTGGTAATGCGCGGCATGCTCGGCGATGGCCAGAGTCCTCCCTGCGCCGTGCAGTTCAGCCCAATGGTTTTTTGCGCCGGCGGCGAGTGCCGTGGGTTGCTGAAAAAATGTCATGATCGGTTAGCAAGCTCCGCCGTTTTTAGTTTGACGGATTTCGAGAGCTCCGCGGGCCGCACATTTTACGTCTCTAAAGGCCAGAATCGCAAGCCGCTGACCGCTCTTTATCGAGATGTTTGTGCGCGACTTGCAGACCGTTCAGAGCCGGCCACTACGCTTTCAAACGCCGACGCACCCGCAGGTCGAGTCGACACGCACATCCCTTACGACGAGTGTGTACGTCAAGCGAAGGCCTGCGGATTTTAAATTTGGTCGGTGTTAACAATCAACCAGTCGTGATCAAGTATAGCGCGCACTAGCTATTGGTGGCCATCGTCGGGAGAGCTATCTACGCAAGCCTTGGGTGGTGTCTGGATGCGTTAATGTGCAGCGAACCGGCGGTGCCCCTAGGCGCGTGCTATCTATTTGTTTGATACAGTCACTTTATTGAATACCGTCACTGCGACCTGAGCGATTGGCAGTAACGCTGATTTCACAATCTTGTGGCTTTACCTTGGGTGCAATAACTGCTCTTTTGGCGGTTGAGTCCGGGTCATTTGATACCAGCGATCTTTATTGAATGATTCATAGACGATGTGTCAGATTTTGAGAGTGTTGGGCTGGGCGTTTAATTGAGTGGGCAGTCGTCAACTATTTGACGCGCTCGGGGACTGTTTAGTTGCCTGCGTAGCAACACTTCGCGATAATACCGCGCAACGATTACCGACAACACTGAGGGATTAAGCTTTGATGGACGAAAGACGACCGTTACCAGACGATTTTTTCAAGGATTGGAAACAGCGCGAAGCGCTTGCCGAGGGCATGATCCCACTGATAGGCAAGCTCTACAGGGAGAGTAACGTATCGACGTATATGTACGGTAACAGCATGGTCAACAAATCGGTGACCGACTTGATGAAGGCGCACCGCTATGTGCGCCATATCGAGCACAACGAGTTGTCCGAATTTGAGTCGTATCCGATGCTTGAGGCGATTGCTAATCTGCAGCTTGGGCCGGCCCACTTAGACGTCGGAAAGTTGGCAGTACGCTATCAAAAAGTTGCCGGAGATCAGTCCTTGGATAGCTTTTTAGGTGCGGAACTGGCGGATATCATTGGCTCGCAAATCAAACCGTTACCGCAGCCGCAAGACATTGTTCTATATGGATTTGGGCGGATCGGACGGCTGGTGGCGAGACTCTTGGTTGACAAAGCGGGCGGGGGTGATGTGTTGCGGTTGCGGGCGATCGTTATTCGCCCGAGCAAACAAAATAACGACCTAGAAAAACGCGCCGCACTGCTACGACGAGACTCGGTGCACGGTTCGTTTAAAGGCACTATACGAGTGCTCGAGGACAGCAATACCTTAGTTGTTAACGGCAATCCTATCAAAATCATCTATGCCAATTCACCCGGAGAGATCGACTACCGCGAATATGGGATCGACAATGCAATCATTGTCGATAATACCGGCGTTTGGCGAGATCGTAAAGGGCTTGCCGGGCACCTGCGACCGGGCGCGTCGAAAGTCATACTAACCGCACCCGCCGGCGACGACATTCCGAATATTGTGTATGGCGTTAATGACGAACAAATTACCCCGCAGCGAGATATTGTCTCAGCGGCATCCTGCACTACTAATGCGATTGTGCCGATCCTCAAGTCGCTGCTCGATGAATACGGTATCGACCGGGGGCATGTCGAGACGGTACATGCTTACACCAACGATCAGAACTTGATTGATAACTATCACAAGGGCGACCGCCGCGGTCGCAGTGCCGCGCTGAACATGGTGTTGACTTCTACCGGCGCCGCCAAGGCGGTAGCCAAAGTGATACCGGAATTGAAGGGCAAGCTCACCGGCAATGCGATCCGCGTGCCGACGCCCAACGTGTCCATGGCGTTGCTCAACCTGCAACTTGGCAGAGAGACTAACGTCGAGGAATTAAATGAGTATATGCGTCGCACTGCGCTGTATTCCGATATGCAACAGCAGATTGGTTTTACGCTTTCCAGTGAAGCTGTGTCGACTGATTTTGTCGGCTCACGCGAGGCCTGTGTGTTTGATTCGCAAGCGACGATTGTGGACGGTAAAAGCTGTGTGCTGTACTGCTGGTATGACAACGAATTTGGCTATAGTTGTCAGGTGGTGCGCTGTCTCGAAGCGATGGCTGGAGTGACTTGGAAGACCTTTCCGAAAAGTGTATAAAATGCTTGTATAAAAGCGCAGAAGGCTTAGATTTGCGTGTCGATGGGGGAGGCCCGACGGGTCGACTTGAACATCCGGCTCAAATAGACTAATTAGCTCTGTTTTGGTGCCTTATCGACTGGTAACCTCGCCAGCAGACCATTACAATGTGCGCTTTTTGGGTTATGACTATATTGCTCAGCTAATTCAGCCCATCTGTGGTCAACGAACCACGACCCAGTGATAGCTACTCAAAGGTAGTTGGTTACGGGTACAGCAAGATGATGATTAAAAACGCTAAAAAGGTATTTGAATGATCAAAATCCGTCGCGGATTGGACTTGCCCATTGCGGGTGTGCCCGCTCAAATTATAGAACAAGGTCCGGCGATCAGTCAGGTCGCCTTGATAGGGTCCGATTATCAGGGGATGAAACCCACCATGGCGGTGAGGGAGGGCGATCGGGTCAAGCTCGGACAGCTTTTGTTCACCGACAAGAAAAATCCGCGGGTCAGATTTACAGCGCCAGCGTCGGGCGTTGTGCTGGCGGTAAATCGCGGTGAGCGGCGCGTTTTTCAGTCGCTTGTCATCGATGTTGAGGGCGATGACGAAGAGACTTTTGGTCATTTTAATACCGCCGATTTGGCGCAACTGCCGCGTGAGCAGGTGGTCGAAAATCTGCTCGACTCGGGGCAGTGGGTCGCGCTGCGAACCCGTCCATACTCTAAGGTACCCGCACCGGAGTCACAGCCGGCATCGATTTTTGTCACCGCGATGGACAGTAATCCTTTAGCGGCGGATCCACGAGCGATTATCTGCGAGCGCCAAGAGGATTTTTGCAACGGGTTGAAAGTGCTGGCGCGACTGACCGACGGCGCAGTCAATCTGTGCACTGCGCCAAACTCGGGTATTCCTGGCGGTGACCTAGAGGGCGTTGAAGAAATTTCCTTTGGCGGGCCGCATCCGGCCGGCCTCGCCGGCACACACATTCATTTTGTCGATCCGGTGAGTGCTGAGAAAACCGTTTGGACTATAGGTTATCAGGACGTCATTGCCTTCGGTACGCTGTTTACTACCGGCCGCATTGACACGCGTAGGGTGGTGGCATTGGCGGGTCCGCAAGTTACCAACCCGCGGCTTTTGGCGGTTTCCCTCGGTGCCAACCTCAACCAGATGGTGATTGGCGAATTGCAGAACGATGAGAACCGATTGATCTCGGGTTCGGTGCTGTCTGGCCGCAAGGCCTTTGGCGAGTGCGCTTTTCTCGGCCGCTATCACAGTCAAGTATCAGTGATCCGCGAGGGCCGCGAGCGGCACTTTTTGCACTACCTGCGTGCAGGCGCCGAGAGTCATTCGGCGCTGCCCATTTTTGTCTCGGCGATGTCGAAAAAGTTGCAGGCGATGACCTCGAGTACTAATGGCAGCGAGCGCGCCATGGTGCCGGTGGGTGCTTATGAAGCAGTCACGCCACTCGACATATTGCCCACTCAATTGCTCCGATCACTGATTGTTGGCGATACCGAAATGGCCCAAAAGCTTGGCTGTTTGGAATTGGACGAAGAGGATGTGGGCTTATACACCTACGTCTGCGTAGGTAAGTATGAATATGCTCCGATCCTGCGAGACAACCTTACCAGAATTGAAATAGAGGGTTAGACGGTGCTTAGAAAGACGCTCGATAAGTACGAACCGCACTTCCATCGCGGCGGCAAATGGGAGCGTTTTTATGCGCTCTACGAAGCCTTCGACACGGCGCTTTACAAGCCTGCCGACGTCACAAAAAATGGCGCTCATGTGCGCGATGGGATCGACCTTAAACGGGTAATGATCACCGTCTGGATAGCGACTTTTCCGACCATGTTTTTTGGTATGTGGAACGTCGGCTACCAGGCAAACAGCATTATGGCCGACCTCGGTATGGCATCGCAGGAGGGCTGGCGGGGAGCGTTCATCGCCCTTTTTTCCGGCTATAACGCGGAAAGTGTCTGGGACAACATGATTCACGGAGCCGCTTATTTTCTGCCGATTTACTTGACCACGTTCATCGTTGGTGGCTTCTGGGAAGTGTTGTTTGCCAGCATTCGCAAGCACGAAGTGAACGAAGGTTTTTTTGTCTCTTCGATCTTGTTTGCGCTTTGCTGTCCGCCCGATTTACCGCTGTGGATGGTGGCGCTGGGGATTAGTTTCGGTATCGTTATTGGCAAGGAAGTATTCGGCGGCACCGGCAAGAATTTTCTCAACCCAGCGCTGACCGGCCGCGCGTTTTTGTATTTTGCTTATCCGGCATACATGAGTGGCGATGCGGTTTGGACGGCTGTCGATGGCTATACTGGGGCGACCATGTTGTCAGTTGCCGCCTCTGAAGGTATGGCTGGTTTGACCGATTCTATTGCTTGGTCGGAAGCCTTTTTCGGCACCATACAGGGCTCGATCGGCGAGACCTCGACGTTAGCTATTCTTTTCGGTGCTGCACTATTGTTGACCATGCGTATTGCGTCCTGGCGCATTATGGCCGGGGTGCTGCTGGGTTCGGGGCTGTTGTCGTTAATATTTAATAGTATCGAGTCGAGCAATCCAATGTTTGCGCTGCCGTTTTACTGGCACTGGGTGATTGGCGGTTTTGCTTTTGGTACGGTGTTTATGGCCACCGACCCGGTCTCCGCGTCGATGACCAACACTGGAAAATTCTATTATGGAGCGTTGATAGGGATCATGGTGATTTTAATCCGCGTGGTCAATCCAGCCTTTCCAGAGGGCATTATGCTGGCAATTTTGTTTGCCAATTTATTTGCCCCGTTGATCGATCACTTTGTGGTGCAGTCCAATATAGAGAGGAGACTTGCGCGTGGCTAATGAATCAATTGCAAAAACCCTAACCGTCGCCCTGACTTTGTGCGTGGTGTGCGCGGTTGTGGTGTCGGCTGCGGCCGTGGTACTGCGTCCGACGCAGCAGGCCAATAAGGCGCTCGATCTAAAGACGAATATATTGGCGTCAGCCGGGTTGCTCCAGCAAGGCGTGGATGTGGAGACCCAGTTCGAACAAATTTCGGTGCGGATTGTCGACATGGACACCGGCCGCTTTAGTGATGCGGTAGATGCTGCCACTTACGATCAACGCAAGGCGTCCAAGGATCCGGCGATGTCGAAGGCTCTGCCGCCAAAGCAAGACCCGGCGAAGATCAAGCGGCGCGCAAAATACGCCACGGTCTATTTGGTCGAAGGCTCATCGGGTCTGGAGAAAGTGATATTGCCAATCAAGGGCTATGGACTGTGGTCAACGCTGTATGGATTTTTGGCGCTCGAGGCGGATCTACAAACGGTCGCTGGTATCGGTTTCTATGAGCACGCCGAGACCCCTGGGCTAGGTGGCGAAGTTGACAATCCGAGTTGGAAGGCGAGTTGGGTTGGCAAACAGGCCTACCAGTCGGGGCAGCGAATGATAAGCGTGATTAAGGGCAAGGTCGATCCCGCTCGAAGTGGTGCCGAATATCAAATTGATGGGCTTGCGGGGGCTACGCTGACGACCCGTGGGATCGATAACTTGGTCAAGTACTGGCTTGGAACCGAAGGGTTTGAGCCGCTGATACAACATTTAAAATCGAGTGAGGCTTGAGCATGGCGACAACCAAAGAAACGCTGTTAGAACCGTTGGTTTCGAATAACCCTATCGCTCTGCAGATACTCGGGATCTGCTCCGCACTGGCGGTTACGTCGAGCATGAAAGTGGCCTTTGTGATGTGTTTGGCGCTAACCGTGGTGACGGCTTTTTCCAACCTGTTTGTGTCTTTAATTCGCAATCATATTCCCGGCAGTATCCGCATCATTGTACAGATGACGATCATTGCATCGCTGGTGATTTTGGTTGATCAGGTGCTAAAGGCGGTGGCGTATGACATCAGCAAGCAATTGTCGGTGTTTGTCGGCCTAATCATCACTAATTGCATCGTAATGGGACGCGCTGAAGCGTTTGCGATGAAGAACCCGCCGTTGCCGAGCTTTATCGATGGCGTTGGTAATGGTTTAGGTTACAGCTTGATTTTGATGGTGGTCGCTTTTATTCGCGAATTATTGGGGGCTGGTAAGCTCTGGGGTTATCAGGTGTTGCCGGTAAGTACTGAAGGCGGTTGGTACGTGCCAAACGGTATGATGTTGATGCCTCCGAGCGCATTTTTCCTGATCGGCATGATGATCTGGGTGATTCGGGCATGGAAAAAGGGCCAAGTAGAAAAGCCCGATTTTGTGATTACCCCGAACAGTCGCCCTAGCGGAGCCGTTTGATGGAACATTATCTTAGTTTATTGGTGCGCTCGATCTTTATCGATAACATTGCCTTGAGCATGTTTCTTGGTATGTGTACCTTTATAGCGCTGTCTAAAAAGATCAACGCAGCGATCGGTTTGGGTTTTGCGGTGATCGTCGTGCAGACGGTGACCGTACCTGTTAATAACTTGCTGCTGACCTATTTGCTATCGGATGGCGCGCTGGCTTGGGTTGGATTGCCGGACGTCGACCTTAGCTTTCTGGTTTACTTATGTTTTATTGGCGTCATTGCGGCCATGGTGCAGATTCTCGAGATGGTGTTGGATAAATATGTCCCGGCGCTTTACAACGCGCTCGGTGTATTTTTGCCACTGATTACTGTCAACTGCGCCATCTTGGGCGGGTCGCTTTTGATGTCCGAGCGGGGTTATAACTTCACCGAAAGCGTGGTCTACGGCTTTGGTTCGGGCACCTCTTGGGCGCTGGCGATTGCGGTTTTGGCGGGTATTCGTGAGAAGTTAAAATACAGCGATATACCCGAGGGATTGCAGGGCTTGGGTATCGTGTTTATCACTGTGGGCTTAGTATCACTGGGTTTCATGTCGTTTGGCGGCATAGACCTGTAACCTTTGAGAGAGATTGTTAGCGATGAATATTGAGATTATTCTCGGCGTTTCCATGTTTACCAGCATTATCCTAGCGTTGGTGGCGTTCATTTTGATCGCTCGGAGCCAGTTGGTGTCTTCCGGTAATGTCAATATTGAAATTAACGGTGAGAAAACCATTACTGTAGCTGCCGGGGATAAGCTGCTGCAAACCCTGTCGAATGCGGGGCTTTTCCTGCCTTCGGCTTGCGGGGGTGGTGGCAGTTGCGCCCAATGTAAGTGCATTATTTCTGATGGCGGTGGATCGATGCTGCCGACTGAAGAGAGCCATTTTAATCGCCGCCAGGCCGAAGAGGGGTGGCGTTTGTCGTGTCAAACACCGGTCAAGCAAGACATGAAGGTTCAGGTTCCAGAAGAAGTGTTTGGTGTCAAACGCTGGGAGTGTGTGGTCGAGTCCAACCCCAATGTAGCGACGTTCATCAAGGAGTTGACACTGCGTTTACCCGAGGGTGAAAAGGTGAACTTCCGCGCCGGTGGTTACGTGCAACTTGAGTGCCCGCCGCACCATGTTAAATATGCCGACTTCCATATTGATGATGAATATCGCGGTGATTGGGAACGATTTGGCTTTTTTAATCAGGAATCGGTGGTCAAGGAGACGGTGATACGCGCTTACTCGATGGCGAATTATCCGGGCGAGCAAGGCATCGTTAAGTTCAATATACGGATTGCCACTCCGCCGCCGGGTTCCACTGGGATCGTGCCGGGCCAGATGTCGTCTTATGTGTTTAGTTTAAAAGCCGGCGACAAGATCACTGTGTACGGGCCGTTTGGCGAGTTTTTTGCCTGCGACACCGACAATGAAATGATTTTTGTTGGTGGAGGCGCCGGTATGGCACCGATGCGCTCGCACATCTTCGACCAGTTAAAGCGTCTTCATTCTGATCGAAAAATTAGCTTTTGGTATGGAGCTAGATCGCTTCGCGAATGCTTTTACGACGATGAGTACGATAAATTGGCCGCCGACAATAACAATTTTGAATGGCATTTGGCGCTGTCCGATCCGCAACCCGAAGACCAATGGGATGGTTTGACGGGTTTCATTCATAACGTGTTGTTTGAAAAGTATTTGAAAGATCATGAAGCCCCGGAGGACTGCGAGTATTATATGTGTGGTCCGCCAATGATGAATGCCGCGGTGGTCAAGCTACTGCGCGATCTCGGGGTTGAGAATGAAAATATCTTCCTCGATGATTTCGGCGGGTAAGCCGATGTTGATTAAATTTAAAACGAGGTTCCAGCGAGCCTCGTTTTTTTTTATACCTGCGCTGCTTGGGTTGCTGTTGGGTGCCTGTCAGCGCGGTCCGGAGATTGTAAAAATTTCGGGCGCCAAACTCGGTACAACTTACCATATCACCGTGGTGGCCGACCAACCGGCTCCGGCCGATCTCGATATACGCCTCGCCGCGATCATTGACAGCGTTGACAACGCCATGTCGACCTACAAGGTAGAGTCCGAGTTGAGTCGATTCAACCGCGCACAGGTCGATGATCGGCAACCGATATCGGCAGAATTTGCCGAGGTTGTGGCGATCAGCCTCAAGGTGTGGCGCGCTAGCGACGGTGCGCTTGATCCGACGGTAGGCCCCTTGGTCAATCTGTGGGGCTTTGGCCCGGACCTTACCGATGATCAAATTCCGGCGCAGGAAGCGATTGCCGAGGCATTGGCGAAAACCGGTTTTGAGCGGTTGCAACTGCACGATGACGATGGCCAGATGTATCTGGAGAAGAGTGCTCCGGTGGCGCTGGATTTATCCGCGGTAGCCAAGGGTTATGCCGTCGACTTGATCGCCGACTACCTGGAAATGTTGGCGTTGCCGGATTACCTGGTGGAGTTGGGTGGCGAGGTGCGGGTCAGCGGCAGCAATCCCGACGGACAACCCTGGAAAGTTGCGATTGAGACGCCGACGTTACTCGGTGGCGTCGAGCAGGTGATTCATTTACAGGCCAAAGCCCTAGCGACGTCGGGCGATTATCGCAATTATTTTGAGCGCGATGGCCGGCGCTATTCTCACACTATCGATCCACGCAGCGGCTACCCAATAGATCACCCGCTGGCGTCGGTAACTGTTATTATGCAACGCTGCGCCGAAGCTGATGCTTGGGCGACAGCGTTTATGGTGATGGGTGATGAGCAGGCGATAGAGACCGCCGACCGGTTCGGTGTTGCCATGTATATGCTAGTCAGGGATGGCGAAGGATTTAGCGTTCGCAGCAGTCGCGCGTTTGACGCGTATTTGGTGCGGCCGGAAAGTCAAAACAGCGCAACGGCTACGCTCAATTAACGAGGGTTTAAAACGTGGTAGAGATCTTTTTAAGCGTGCTCATTTTTGGCCTGTTGATGACCGGCATGGCGATCGGCGTGATCGTTGCCGGCAAGCCGATTATCGGCTCCTGTGGTGGTGTCGGTGCAGCGCTCGGCGAAGAGGATTATCAGTGTGAGCTATGTGGTGGCGACCCCACTCGGTGCGACGAGTTGTATGATGACGGCGCCGCGATCGACACTTTAAGCTATTCGGCCGGTCGGCTGGACAGCAGAGTCCATTGACCGACGCACAAGGGCGGCCACCGCTGTTAGACGAGACTTCTCGCCAATACCGGTTAGTCCCGAGGGTTGCTTGTGCCACATTTGGCTTTCGGGGGTAATCTCTGAATGTTAAAGAATCTACCACTCTACATCGGCTTGCGCTACACCCGCAGCGTTCGCGGAGAGGGCTACTTGTCCTTTGTGTCGGCGCTGTCGATGGGCGCTATGGCAATCGGTGTGATGGCGCTGATTACCGTACTGTCGGTGATGAACGGTTTTGATCGAGAGATAAAAAGCCGCCTATTGCGAATTATGCCGCACCTTGTGGCCCTGCCAGAAGAAAGCTTGGCGAGTGCTGATTATCTTCGTCTAGAGGAAATCATTGGCGCTCACGCTGGGGTCGAGGCGATGATTCCACTGACCCAGTCTTATATTATGCTGTCTCGCGCTGACCAAAAGCTTGGCGCGATGTTGCGCGGTATAGATCCGGCGGACGCCATGCACGCCGATCTGCGTCAAGATATGCTCGCCGGTGACTTGACTAGCTTGAGCCGCGGCGATTACGGTGTTGTGGTTGGCAGTCAGATTGCGCGCAAGCTCGGTCTGTCGATGGGCGACAAGTTACAGTTGACGCTGCCGCAACTGAGCGTGACGCCCCTCGGTATGTTTCCGCGGATTAAGTCAGCTCGGGTGATCGGTATTTTTCAGGTCGGAGCTCAGGTCGATGGATCGACGGTATTGATGCATCGCGGCGACGTGCAAAAACTCCTGCGTTTAGGCGATCGCTATCAAGGCATACAAATTCAATTGCGCGATCCCTACGCGGTTGCCACGCAGATGGGTGATTTTGTCGATCTACTACCGTCGACCACTGAGTGGCACTCGTGGCAACAGAGTATGGCCAGTTTGTTTGACGCTATGCGTATGGAAAAACAAATCGTACGGTTATTACTGTCGGTGATAGTGGCCGTTGCAGCGTTTAATATTGTCGCCAGTCTAGTGCTTATGGTGTCGAATAAGCGCGCCGATATTGCTGTGATAAGAACCCTCGGAGCGAGTTCTGCCACGGTCATGAAAATCTTTATGGTGCAGGGCGTTGCTGTCGGCTGTGTGGGCATTGCGATTGGTACGCTGTTGGGTTGTCTGTTGGCGGCGAATATCGGTGATTTGTTGTCCCTGATCGAAAGCGTACTGGGCGTGCATCTGTTTGACCCATCGGTGTACTTGATCAGCGTATTGCCGTCAAAAGTACTCCTCACTGATGTGTTGTCGGTGGCGCTAACATCGTTAGCGCTGTGTTTTATTGCCTCGCTGTATCCGGCGTGGCGTGCGGCCCAAATCCAGCCCGCGGAGGCGTTGCGCTATGACATCTAAAATTGTTTTACAGACCACGGATGTGTGTCGCCGCTACCGTCAGGCCGACACCGATATCGATGTTTTGGTTGACTTTAATTTTCAGGTGGCTGCTGGCGAGCGCGTGGCGGTAGTGGGCGCTTCTGGGTCGGGTAAAACGACGCTGTTGAATCTATGCGGGGGCTTGGATGAGCCAAGCGCGGGCAATGTGAGCGTTTGCGGGACCGACTGGAGCCAATTAGATCGCACGGCGAGGGCGCGTTGGCGCAACCGGCACGTCGGCTTTGTCTATCAATTCCACCATCTACTTGGCGAATTTTCGGCGCTGGAAAATGTTGCACTACCGGCACTTATTGGTGAATATTCGGTCGATGAGGCCAGTCGGCGAGCGCGACACTTACTGCAGCAGGTAGGCCTCGAACATCGCCTTGAGCATCGGCCCGCAGAATTATCTGGGGGCGAGCGCCAGCGGGTAGCGATTGCTCGAGCACTGGTGACCGAACCCTCAGTGGTGTTGATGGATGAGCCGACCGGTAATCTCGATGGCACTACCGCGCGCACGATTCTCGAATTGTTACTCGACCTAAATCGTCGTCTACAAATTTCGTTTGTCGTGGTGACCCACGACACCTCGATTGCCGCGCAGATGGATAGGGTAGTCGAACTCGATGGCACTAGCGAGGCGAGGGGTGTTTAAGCCAACCGCGGTGTATATCGGCCTACGCTATACCCTGTCGCGTGCCCAGCCCAATCATCTGGTGTCATTTATCTCGACACTGGCGGTGACCGGATTGGTCCTCGGCGTCGCTCTGCTGATCGTGGTGGTATCGGTGATGAATGGCTTTGAGCGCGAATTGCGCGATCGCATTTTGAATCTGGTCCCCCACGTGGTGTTGATCAACAGCCGAATTGACTCAGATTGGCGCAGTGGCTTTGACTATCTCGAGGATTTAGAGGTGGTACAGGAAATAACCCCCTACGCCGAGTTACAAGGCTTAATCTATGCGCGTGGCCAGACCCAACCGCTGCGATTACTGGGTTTTTCGGAGGGTCAGGTGCCGGTCGGATTTGCCTCGATGCTCGCAGAGCAGTCGCTGGGATTACCGAAATCGGGTGAGATACTACTGTCAAAGACACTGCTTGAACGCTTAAAGGTATCGCTCGGTCAGTCGGTGCGATTGGTATTCCCGGGAACTCAGTCGGGCAAGACGCGGGTGCAACGGTTGACCGTGAGCGGGGTATTTGTCACCCATACTGAATTAGATCAGGTACTGGCTATTGGACAATTGGGTCAAGTCGCGGAGATCGCTGGGTTTAAGAGTGGGATCGGTGGCTTTAGAGTGCAGTTAGATGACCCCTTCAAAGCTCGCGAAGTCGGTTATCAACTGCTTGAAAAACTTCCCTATGGGTATGGTTTTAGGGATTGGTTTCAAACCCACGGCAACCTGTACCAGGCCATTCAGTTGTCGCGCAATATGGTCGGATTGTTGATCTTTATGATCGTTGCGATCGCCGCTTTTAACGTGGTCTCTATGCTAATGATGTCGGTGATTGATAAACGTCGGGATATCGCGGTGTTACAAACCCTCGGTCTGTCTGGGCGGTCTATCGTGCAGGTTTTTTTAGTACAGGGTGGAGTGATCGGTGCCCTTGGTATTGCCACTGGTGTACTACTTGGCGTGGTTGGGTGCCTTTGGGTGGGTGAGCTTATTAGTTGGGTCGAACAGCTGTCTGGGAAGGTCTTTCTAGACACCGCGGTCTATCCGATCGACTATGTGCCGGTTGATTTGCGCGGTGGTGACATTTTGGTGATTTCAGCGGTAGCGGCATTGTTGAACGGTATGGCGACCGTCTACCCGGCGATTCGTGCATCGCGCGTCGCGCCGGCGACAGAGTTACGCTACTGATCTTCCGCAACGGTTTGGCGGGTTAACTCTATGCGCTCGATATTGCGGCGCTCCCAATTTTGTACCACCTTCCAACGCCAAAGTTGTAGGACAAGAAAATAACCGCTGGTTGCCAGTAGTATCCCGCTTAACAGACAGCCGACCGCCAGCGGTAAAAGAATTTGTGTGCCGACATTAATAAACCATTGCCAACTGAGTGAGATGGTGAAGTCGAGAGCCTCGGTGCCAAGCAACATGCTGCCGAGTTGATAGGTGAGATAAAACATCGGTGGCATGGTGATCGGGTTACTAATCCAGATTACGACGGCTGCAATCGGCAGGTTTGCGCCAAGCCAAAAGCACATCCATACCGCGATAAAGGTCTGCCCGGGGAGCGGTAAAAAGGCCGAGAAGATACCGATATATACGGCCAGCGATACCGAATGACGATTGATATGCAACAAATTGGGGTCTTTTGTCAGCGACTTCAGCCAGTCTAACGATGGTTTCTCGAGAATGGCCGTCATGTTTGGAATCAGGCGATGAATGGTCTTGCGCGGCATGGATTAAAGGCCCTGTGTAAGGCGTAAAGACAAAACCTTATTATGCACTTTATCGGCCGCTCGAACTAGAGTCTGTGCCGTCGCCAAAAAAACGCTCGCAGGAGAGTAAAAATTGTTTTATCGCCAAGCCCCCACTGTAACCGGTTAGCGTGCCATTGGCGCCGATTATGCGGTGGCAGGGGATGATGATTGGCAGTGGATTGCGGCCGTTGGCTGAGCCCACTGCGCGGGCGGCCTTGGGCCGACCCATTGCTTGGCACTGCCATTTATAGCTGCGCGTGGCTGCGTAGGGGATGGTTTGCAGTTGCCGCCAGGCGAGTTGTTGAAACTCAGTTCCACGGGCGTCGAGCGGCAGTGTGAAGAGGGTGCGCTGGCCGCTAAAATACTCATGAAGTTGTTGGCTTGCGTGCTGTATAATCTTGCTATCTGCGCGCGATAGTAGAGGGTCTTCCTCGCTCGCCGCTACCTCACGATCCCACTCGCCACTGGGCGAGAATTCGAGGCGAGACAATAGCGCGTTATCACAGGTTAGGGTCACGGGCCCGAGGGGCGTGGTGATGATTCTTTGCACGGTGCTTCTCCCGTGGATAAGGCGATTGAGGGTGGGTTTTTCGCCAGTTGAAAAGGCCGTTAGAGCGATATCGCCGCAAAGGGTGCCGGCGTTCAAACACGCGCTTCCCGCTTTTAGTATAGCAGCGAGAGCTGCGTTTTTATAAAATAATAGTAGCATTCATAGGCCGCCATTTTCACCAACATTACAGGGCATAAGAATAGTGATTGAAAGCCAGACGCCAGCGTTGCAGATTAGTCAACTCAGTAAAACCTATGGCGATCACTTTGAGGCGCTCAAGGGGATTGACCTAAGAGTCGAATCAGGCGATTTTTTTGCGCTGTTGGGCCCTAACGGCGCGGGCAAGTCGACGACTATCGGTATTATTTGCTCCTTGGTACGCAAATCCTCGGGCTCGGTCTCGGTGTTTGGCCACGATATCGATGCCGATTTCGCCAATGCCAAGCGGTATATTGGTGTGGTACCGCAGGAGTTCAACTTTAACCAGTTTGAGCAACCGATCGATATTCTCGTCAATCAGGCCGGTTACTATGGTATTGGGCGGCGTGTGGCGCTTGAGCGCGCCGAGCGCTACTTGAAGCAGCTGGGGCTTTGGGAGCGTCGCTGGGAGCCATCGCGAACCCTGTCGGGTGGCATGAAACGGCGTCTTATGATAGCGCGAGCGCTGATTCATGAGCCCAAGTTATTGATTCTCGATGAACCGACTGCCGGGGTAGATATCGAGTTGCGCCGATCGATGTGGGAATTCTTATGCGACATCAACCAACGCGGTACGACCATCATTCTCACCACTCACTACCTCGAAGAGGCCGAGAGTCTGTGTCGTAACGTAGCGATTATCGATCATGGCAAGATCGTTCAAAATACTAGCGTCAAAGCGCTGATTAAACAGCTGAGTGTCGAGACCTTCGTGCTCGACACTCGAGATGAGTTGGTCTCGGCGCCGGAGGTAGAGGGCTATCGCATAGCCCATACCGACAGTCACAGCTTAGAGGTTGAGGTGGTCAGCGGCCAGACGATCAACCCGCTGTTTGCGGCGCTAGCAGAGCAAGCTATCGAGGTGCTCAGTATGCGTAACAAGACCAATCGATTGGAGGAGTTATTTATTAGTATGGTCGAGAAAAAATTGCCGGAGACTGCAGCGTGAACCGCAACGAGATCTGGATAGCCTTTGCCACCATCGTCACGCGAGAAGTGCGGCGCTTTTTGCGTATTTGGCCGCAGACGCTGATTCCACCGGTGATCACCATCGTGTTGTACTTTTTGATTTTTGGCAACCTCATTGGTGGGCGTATCGGCGAGATGGCGGGACTGCCGTACATCCAGTTTGTCGCGCCGGGGTTGATCATGATGTCGGTGATTACCAATTCATATTCTAATGTGGTGTCGTCTTTTTACGGCTCCAAGTTTCAGCGCAATATCGAGGAATTATTAGTCTCACCGACGCCCAATATCGTTATTTTACTCGGTTATGTGGTCGGCGGTATGACCCGTGGTTTGGGGATCGGCGTCATCGTCACGCTGTTGTCGCTATACTTCGCCGATTTTTCTATCCACAACGTGCCGGTTACGATTAGTATTGTTTTGTTGACGTCGATGCTGTTTTCTATTGCCGGATTGTTAAATGCCATTTTCGCCGATAGCTTTGACGATATTTCCATAGTGCCAACCTTTATTTTGACGCCGTTGACGTATCTTGGCGGGGTGTTTTATTCGACCCAATTACTGAGTGATTTTTGGGCCAATGTTGCCTTGATCAACCCGATCCTATACGTGGTGAATACCTTTCGTTACGGTTTCAGTGGTGTCACCGATATTAATATTTGGTGGTCTTTTGCCATGGTTGGTCTATCGATTACGGTGCTTTTTTCTATTACCCTGCGGCAGTTGGAGCAGGGTTCGAGGTTACGCAGTTGAGCATCGATTACTCCGATACGCGGCTGGGGCGCACCACAGATTATGACAGCGCACTAGATGCTGGGCTGTTATACCCGATAGCGCGCGCGCGCGAGGGGCAGGGGGTGGTGTTGGGGTTTGTCGGCTGTGATCTGTGGACTGCCTACGAACTGTCGTGGCTGAATGGGCAGGGTCTGCCTCAGGGCGCCATCGCCGAATTCAGCGTTCCTTGCGACAGCCCCAACATCGTCGAGTCAAAGTCGGTGAAGCTCTATTTGAATAGCTATCATCAGCACGTGGAATCCTCTTGGAGTGCGCTGCAATCTCGCTTGCGCGAAGATTTGTCGAGCGCCACTGGCGGCAGTGTCGAGGTGTCTCTCTTCACCCTCGACGACTATCACCGGCAACGCCCGATGAGCGAACCCCAGGGGCACTGTATGGATAGTCGTCACGTATCGATCAACGCCTACACACCGGATGCCAACTTGTTGGCTATAGATGTTGATCGAGAGCTTGATACAGCAATTGATAGCGAGATCGAAGAGACGCTCTATACACACTTGTTGCGTAGCAATTGTCCGGTGACTAACCAGCCGGACTGGGCATCGGTGTACATTGTTTATCGCGGTGCGCCGATCGATCGCGACGGGTTGCTTGCCTATCTCGTTTCATATCGTCAACACCAAGACTTTCACGAGCAGTGCGTGGAGCAAATTTTCGCCGATATCGTCGCCCACTGTCAGCCGAGTGAACTGTCGGTTTACGCGCGTTATCTGCGCCGTGGGGGTATAGATATCAATCCCTTTCGCAGCACCCATCACGCGTTGCCACCAGCCTTCAGGCACGTTCGTCAATAGCGACTAAAGTCCGGACGATGTTAGATTTTTGCTGTTATCAAGCGCCGCGCGAATTGCTTTTCGGCGGCGCTTTGTATACAGTCTGACCCCTCAAAAATTGTGCCCGATTGCTCGGCAACAGTGATTGAACCGGAGAGGTGGCCGAGTGGTTTAAGGCGCACGCCTGGAAAGTGTGTATGCGTTAATAGCGTATCGAGGGTTCGAATCC
>DDJS01000123.1:0-2650 GCA_002339165.1 Cellvibrionales bacterium UBA2618
AGATTTACTTGTATTGCGCGAAACACGGTGTTTGGGTTGAGCTTGACCGCCTTTGGCACAATGTCTGGTATTGCTATCGGGCAAGAATCAGTCGATGAAATTCAAGAAGTAATGGTGACCGGTTCGCGCATTAAAACAGCAGTGGTCGACGGTGCATCTCCGATCACCTCAATTACGGCTGAGGACATGCGTATCGAGGGTGATTTTACGGTAGCGGACGCACTACGAGAATCGACACTGAATAGCCATGGGTCGTATTCCGAAGCATCTGGCAGCAGTTATGGTGCTAACGCGGGAATTGACCTTCGCGGTGCTGGGTTGGGACGAACCTTGGTGTTGATGGATGGGCGGAGAATGCCGGGTTCACCGACCTTTGGCGGAGGCGCGGCCAATATCAACGCAATACCTATGGCCGCAGTTGAACGCTTGGAGGTGATGACTGATGGCGGATCTTCCGTTTACGGCTCAGACGCAGTGGCCGGTGTCGTCAATGTGATACTCAAAGATGATTTTGAGGGCCTTGAAATTACCGTTGGTGCGGGTGATCGCGACCAGGATCCGGGTCTCGATAGTAAAGAATTCTCACTAATTGGAGGTTGGAATAGCGATAGAGGGAATGTCACTGTCGCCTTTGATCATCAGCAGCGGGATGGGATCTCCGATGGCGACAGGTCATATACTTCCGCTTGGATGCGCGACCTCGATGGAGATGGCACTATCCAGGCGTATTCAGAGACTGATGGCTACAGTATTTATGGAGCAACGATCGCCTCGCCAGATGAAGAGTCCGCCAGCGCATCAAAGCTTTGTAGTTCATTAGGTGAACCTTTTGTGGAAGTTGCCGCAGATGATGATTGGGCTGAGGGTTCGACTTACTGCATGTATCCCTATGCAAACGTTTCTTATAATAAGAGGTCAACCGATCGCAATAGTCTATTTGTCAATATGGATTATGCTATTACTGACGATATTGAGTGGTTTGGACGAGCAATGATCGTTCAAAGTAAGAGCTTCGGTCGTTTTGCGCCGCCGGCAGCCGGTTGGGACACAATAACTGCGGATAACCCACACAACCCCTATGGCGAAGAGACCAGCGGTTACTTTAGATGGGTTGGTATCGGCACTCGGGACGCTAATACAGAGGATACCAACGAAGATTACCTGTTTGGTTTGAGAGGTGACAATGGTAGTTTGAACTGGGAAGTCTATTACCACGAAAATATCACCGACAACAAAGACATTGGTGAATACTATTTGTCTTATGGTGGGCTGCAATACAATATTGAGAATGGTATTGAGCTCGACTCTGAGGAAGGCATAGCCAATATGAGTGCCACCACGCTTGTCCAAAACCGTGGTACTTTTAAGCAGTATTTTGGCGGTGCTGGATTTGACAAATTTGCTATTGGTGGCAGAGATATATCGCACTACGCCGGCATGGAATACTTCGAACAAACCTACTCGTCGACCTACGATGCCCAATCTGCAGCTGATTTAGTCGGTGGTTCTGCAGGGAATTCTGCAGCTGGCGAGCGCGATGTCACTGCAGTCTTCTACGAGAGCAGACTTCCGGTTACGGAAGATATAGAAGTTAATTTTTCGATACGTTATGACCGATACAGTGACTTTGGTAGTGAATTATCACCCAAGGTATCGGCGCGCTGGGCGGTCAATGAACAGCTTGTTTTGCGCACGTCGTTCTCTGAGGGTTTTCGGGCCCCACAACTAGACGAATTGTATGCAGCGACCAGTTTTAGCGCCGAGGACACAATTGACTATGTGCAGTGTGAGACTACCGGTGTCTCGGATGCTGATTGTAACGAGCGACAAGTTGACACCTACTACCGTTCTAACGATCAATTGGAAGCCGAGACCTCGGAGTATTTCAATTTAGGCCTTGTTTGGACGCCGGTCGATGCGTTTAACCTGAGTTTGGATTACTTCGACCTTGCGATCGACAATGTCATCCAAACTCAGACGGTACAGTCATTGGTCAACAAAGAGCGAGCTGGAACATTGGTCAATGATGATGTTTTTTACATCAAGCGCAATGCTGCGGGTCGGATAGAGGAAGCAGGTACTGGCTATAACAACGGCGCCGAGCGCACAATCACAGGTATCGATCTAAATATGTCTGCCATCTTTGATACCTCTGTTGGAACGATCTCGGCATCTTGGGACAATAGCTTTATGTTGTCGTACGACGATGAAGTCTCTTACGAGGGTCCAATTCAAGATCAAGCAGGTTGGTATTTAATGCCCGACTATCGCTCGACTTTTACCGGTAGCTGGAGTCTCGATGAGCACTCTCTCGCCTATACTGCAAAATTTATTGACTCAACCTATGGTCGCACTGAGGCCGTCGAAGGTACCGAGATGTTGCGTCCCATCGACAGCGTTGATAGCTGGTTAGTGCACGATCTCACCTATACCTATGATATGTCTGATCGCGGTCGGGTCACGTTATCGGCGCTCAACATCACCGATGAGGACCCTGTACTGGATGTCAATGACAAGTATTCAGGCGATTTGGCAGAGCTCTATGACAATTTTGGTCGAGAGTATCGTATTAGCTATACGATCGCTTTTTAGCCGTTCATTGTTTAATCAGCCCTCTATAGGTTGTCTATAGAGGGCTTTTTCTTTTTTT
>DDJS01000123.1:3035-7989 GCA_002339165.1 Cellvibrionales bacterium UBA2618
GAATAACATTGTCGATTGGATTTAATTGTAAGAACCAACGCAAGAACATCTCATGCCCTGGAAGCTGCTTTATATAAGTCGGTGACGGAATTGTCGGCTATCGCTGTGTGGTGCAACTGCAGTGATTCTGAGAAGCAAATAACTATTATTTAGAGCGCTAATGGACTTCCTATAATACTGCTCTTTGTAAACTGCGACTTGCCAGAAATAAGCCCTACCTAGCCTACAAACTTTACTGCACGCAAAATACTAGTTTATCTTCCTTTTACATATCTGTTTAGGTTGGACGCGACTTTTCACTGATTATTTTTACATCGCCTCGGTCGCGTAAGCGGTCAGGCACAGTATTTGAATAACCAGTCTATGGGATTAGCGTGTAAAAAACGCGATGTCGGCGCTATGCCAGTAATTAATCAATCTCGCTGGGCCATGCCTTACCGAAGTACACCGGGGCATCAATTGGAGATGACCCACCGCGCCGCTTGGATTATGTGTTTTATTTGATCACGCAGAGTGGTTTGAGCAACTCAGTCGCCCATGCGGATGACTCCATTACGCCTAGCGCACCCGCTTGACGCCAACGCTTTTCTTGTCATCGACCCGCATGACAAAAAAACCCATGATATTTTTCTCGATGGTCACCTTCGGGGATTCTGCTCGATAGCGCCATTTTCCGGCGAGCCGCTGCCGCCACACTTGCCCATTGCTCAAGGTAAACTGGGTCTTGCCGCTCCATCCAGAAAAGGCCCCATCGATAGTGCTAGTGATGATCGTATCGCGCTCCACCTGGCGCACTGCTGCGGACGTTTTGCGCTGCACCGGCGCCTCGGTGGCGGTGTAGCCAATCAGCCATCGATCGAGCTGTTCGAGTTCGTTGTCGCTGAGTTTGTCGAGGCCAGCGCGATTAAATGCCTCTTCGGGCATCAGTTTTTTAATGCCGGGAAAGGCATCGTCGGCAAGAGTTGCCGCGGCGTTACATAAAAGCCCCGCTAAAATTAGCACTCTGGTGATGGTTGTCATTGGCACTCCTCAGTTAACTATATTTATTGGCTTTGGCCGTCGATGCCAAGGTCCGCTCTGTATCAGACGATCTATGCTCCTGCCGGCCGCCAGTTACTCGCCCACGGCGGCCGCTGTCTACCTTGCCTGAGTACTTTTAGCTACGGAACTTTTAACCACTGCGCTGCTAGCTACTGTCTGTCTAGTAGATGCATCCTTAATGCCGTGATTTTTAGCTGTTATCGCTCTAACTGCTGATGTATCCATAGGTCTGCAGATTCCTCGAGAATTTCCAAAGGCATGGCGCCGTTTAGCAGGATCATTTCGTGAAATTGGCGCAAATCAAAGGCGGCGCCCAATTGCGACTCTGCATCAGCACGCAGTTTTAGCAGCGCCAATTGACCTACCTTGTCGGGCGGTGGCCTGGCCGGACCAGACCACGTAGCGTTCGATCTCTTGCGTCACCTCGGCCTCGGTCATACCGGTCTTTGACAGCACCTAGTCGATCGCGCGTCGCGATCCAAGTAATCGTCGATGATGAACCATGAATTAAGCTGGCAATCGCGCTGTGCCAGAGCGTGATTCTAGGTCTGCGCTGTGCACCAATCAAGATCTCCTTAATCTCTTTAGTTCGCTTGCTCTATTTCAGTTTATTTTACTTTATTTACGGCGGCCTCGCTAAAGATAGTATCGAGCAATGCGATCAGTTGATCGACATCGCGCGCGCCAATCGTCAATGGGGGTCTGATCTTGAGGACGTTGTTGCGCGGTCCATCGGTGCCGATCAAGACGCGCTCTTCGCACAGACGGTTGACAATGTAGTCCGCCAGCGGAGCATTCTCTGTGCGGCTATCGCGATCGGTGACCAGATCGACGCCTATAAACAGGCCGATACCGCGAACATCTCCAATCGTTGGGTACTTTTCTTGGAGGCGTCGCAAGCCGCTCAATAACCGCGTGCCGACTAATCGCGCATTGCCTTGAAGATCTTCCTGATCGATGATATCCAGCACCTCGTGGCCGGTGCGGCACGATAACACTGAGCCACCAAAGGTCGAGAAAAACTCCGGCCCGTGGGCAAAGCTATCGGCGATAGCGCGGCGGGTCACCACCACCGCCAGTGGGTGGCCGTTACCAATGGGTTTGCCGAGAACCACGGCGTCGGGGACGACGCCCTGTTGTTCAAAGCCAAAGTAGTAATTGCCGAGGCGACCCAGTCCGGTTTGCACCTCGTCGGCAATACAGATGCCGCCTGCCGCACGCACCTTGGCGTAGACCTGCTGAAGGTAATCGGCCGGTGGAATGATTTGTCCGCCGACCGATGGAAAGGTCTCGCTAATAAAAGCTGCCAGGGAGATCTGCTTTTCGCCGAGTCGTCCGATCGCGCCATCTACCTGCTCAGCATACAGGCGACCACGCTGTGGTTCGTCGCGCCGATAGCGGCCGCGATAGTCGTCAGGCATGTCGACGAGTTCTACCCAGTCGGGCTGTCCGCCACCACCCGGCGCGTTAAATTTATACGCCGAGATGCTCATCGCCCCAGTGGTGTTGCCAAAGTAGCCGTGATCCGGCGTGACGATACCGCGGTCGCCAGTGTGGGCGCGCGCCAGGCGCAGTGCTAGTTCATTGGCCTCGCTGCCGGAGTTAACAAAAAAACATACGTCCAGTTCGGGGGGCATTTTTGACAGGATTTTTGCCGCAAACGCGGTGCGTGCCGGGTGCAGGTAGCGGCTATTGCAGTTGATTTTTGTCAGTTGCTCTGCGGCGACCGCTTGTATCCTCGGGTGGGCGTGGCCAACGTGTGGCACATTGTTGTATGCATCGAGATAGCCTCGCCCCCACTCGTCAAATAAATAGTGCCGCCAGCCACGCATAAACATCACTGGATCGCTATAACTGAGTTTTAGATTATCGGCAAAGCGTCCGCGGCGCTGTTGCAATATTTGGCCTTTGTCGATCGGCGTGTAGGCGGTCTTGGCATCCGCGAGATTGAGTAATGCTGCGGGATTAGGGCTTATCTGATGCCACAGGAACAGCTCGTCGGGGTCGGCTACGCCCGGCCATTCACCGGGTTCGGATAGATTGCATAGCACCAGTTGCACGTGCACGTGCGGTGCCCAACCGCCATTGTTGTCGACATTGCCGAGCTGACCTAATATCTGGCCAGCCTCGATGCTTTGCCCGACCGCTAGGCGATCGCACAGATTCGGGTGCAGATGGCCGTACAGGCTGAAAAATACTTCGCCGGTGGGGAGGGTATGGGCGAGCACCACTAGGCCACCATAATCGAGTTGTCCGCGGCGGTTTTCGACCGCGTGGACCACGCCACCGAGGGGCGCGCGAACCGTGGTGCCCGCAGCGGCAAAAATGTCTACGCCCAAATGCACGCTGCGCCGGTTTGAGATCGGCGAACTGGTCGCGCGAAACGCCGTGGAGGTGTAAATCAATCGCGGCTCAGCATAGTAACCGAGCCAGATACCGCTCGTTGCTGAGTATTCTTCGCCAATGCGGGCAGCCTCTAATAGCGGCATATCGAGAGGGTTTTGTGGCCAACGACCTTGGTCCACCGACAGCGACCCCATGGGTTGCTGCGCTAGGTCGGCATCGATCAGTGGGTTGAATTGACCGCGACGACTGTCTAAAAATGCTGCGATGGCAGTCGCATCGTCGCATATGGGTAGCCCACAGGCCGCCCGAAGGCGCGCTTTTAGACGGTTTTCATCGATTGTCTGGGTCTCGAGAAATTTCCATGCTGGGGCCTGCGTGATGACCACGTAGGGATCTTCAGGGTGGCGCTCGGCCATCACCGTTGAATTGACGACGCTGACTGCGAGCCGCATTTGCAGTAGCGCCCATATGGCATCTATCTCTGCTGGCTGAAGGGGGTTTACGCTGTGGTATCCGGCGACCAGTGTGCTCAGGGCAACCTCTGGGTCGGAGCATTCAAGCACCACATACGCGGCGGTGATCGCGAGGTCGCAGATCCGCGGCGCGATACACATATCGCCCATGTCGACTAAGCCAGTGACCCTTTTAGGCTCGCTGATGTCGGTGGAGACCAAAATATTGTAATCGTGCACATCGTTGTGTACTGCCTGCGTCGGCAGGCTCATCAACCACGTTTGTTGGCCTTTATAGCCGTCGATAATACGCTCGAGCAGTGCGCGCCGTCGCGGGTCAGAAATAATGTCTAGCTTGGCTTCGATCCAAAGGCTCTGGGTCAAGTTCCATTTGAAGTCGCGGGCTAGGGCAGGGTGTTTAAACGACGCCAAAGCGCTGTCTGTGGTACCTAGTGCGCGGCCTAGATCAGCGATTAATGCGCCGCTTTTATGGGCGCTTTGGGCGTAACTTTGTCCCGGTAAAAATTCCATCAGCCACAACAGGCGATGGTTGCCGTCGGCATCGGTACAACCGACCAGACACTCGCCATGCTGGGATTCAAGGACTTTGGGAAAGGGTAAGTTTGGCGCCAATTTTTGGATATGCGCCAGAGCCGCGATTTGCATGGCGACAAAATCGCTATCGCAGTTGCTGCGCATGACTTTAAAAATATAGCGTTCACAAGTGTCGCTATGGGCGAGAAAATTTAAATCATACTCGCCTTCTAATGGCTTTAGCGTGGCTGCAATACCCCAGTGAGCGGCGAGTTGATCAGTCCAATAGTCGCTCATAAAGGTGTCTCCAACAGTTGGATTAGCCGTTTTACGAGTGGCTGGTACACGCATTTATTCGGCAGCGCTTTGGGGCGATTTGCAAGTGCACAACAGGGTGTCGTCTTGGTGCTTTGATACGGTTTGATCTGATCCATTAATCTATATCTCACTGGTCTCAGGGTGCCAGGCAGCCGAGTGTGGAGTTGTTGTTAGCTTCGACTCGCGAGCGTCAGTTGTCAAAGCGCTATGTTAACGGCTCTAAAGTGCGATGCCCCGAAGTCTAGGCGATATCCACAAAAAAA
>DDJS01000043.1:0-8857 GCA_002339165.1 Cellvibrionales bacterium UBA2618
CACTTTCAACAGATAGTAAAAAGGAGGTGATCCAGTGTCTAACTTTGAAGCATCTAGTGTCACTGGGAGCCGCAAGGCTCCCTTTTACTTTGTTGGCGACAACTCACACTGAGTTCACAGCAGCTTTGCCCAGTTCAGATTAGCCTTTTTTAAGCCACGCTTATTTTTAAACGCTCTTCATCTTTAAACGCTCGTTGTCGCTATGGTGATTAGTGTTCAGTGCCCAGCCTTTTTCCAATCGGATACCGCCTAACGGCCATCACGGTTTAAATACTGTGCTGTGATTCTTTGACACAGCCTTTTTGACCGATAGGGGTTCGTCGCACAACGGTTGTCAATCAGACGCAGGCGTACCAAGCGCGTTTTTTTTGGCGGCCGGTTTTATTGGTCACCTTTATAGGACACCTACACAGGACACCTACACAGGACACTGGATCGGCTTTGCGGTAGGCGTTATTCTATGCCTGACGGGGTGTTAGTGGTTCCCGCCGCGCTCTTTAGGGCTTTAATAGGCAGAAGAACTAAGTCAGAGATTAAGTCTTTTTAACGGATGTAAGTGAATTGGAGAACACCATAATGCGCCTTTTAATTCGCCAAACAATCACCCTGATCATTTGCGCTATTTGCAGTGCAACGGCTGTGGCGGCTGAAAAAGAGAGCCTAGTTGTTGGCGCAACCCAGGGCCTTTGCGTCGACGATGCAAGCTGCACCAACCGATTACACCCCGCTATACCGATGATGCATCGGGTCAAGCCAGGGCAGACCATTTTGTTTCATACCCGCGATGCGGCCGATGTGTTGGGTACCGTTGCAGCGCAACGGGCCGACACCGACGAGGGACGAGCGTTGCGCGCGGGCATAGTGGATAAATCGCGCTTTATGGGCATGAGCCACAGCGCAGCACACCCCATGGCAGGGCCGTTGCATATAGAGGGCGCGATGCCGGGCGATGTGTTAAAAGTGACCATTATCAGTATTGATCCCGGCGAGTACGGCTGGACCTTTGGTAGTGGTGGTTTTATACGCGATTTGATGGAGGGCCAGTTTTTGGCCATTTGGCGACTGAATAAAGAGTTTGCCGAAAGCGATGACATTCCCGGCGTACGCATACCCAATGGAAGCTTTCCGGGCGTGGTATCAACGCTGCCTGGGCCCGACCAATTGCAAATTATACTGCAGCGCGAACAACAGCTTGCCGACGCCGGAGCTCAAGTGATGTTGCCTTTTGCCACCGGAGCGACGCCATCAGCCATCTGCGGCCCGAACGGTTCGGCCGCCGACGAATGCCTGCGCACCTTCCCGCCCCGCGAACACGGCGGAAACATGGATATTCGCTATTTGCAGCCCGGCGTATCGATTTATCTACCCTGCTATCTCGAGGGCTGCGGCCTGACCATTGGCGATCTGCACTACGCGCAAGGCGATGGCGAAGTGTCGGGATCGGCGATTGAAATGTCGGCCGATATCTCGGTCACCACAGAGCTGCTTCGCAATGGCCCAGACCTGACGCACGGCCCGCATTATGAGGGCGATTCGCGGGTTTTAGACATTCCCTCAAAACGCTTTTACGCGGTCACTGGCATACCCGTTAAAAAGTCGGGTGATGTACCCCCCCACATGGAATATCTCGACTCAAAGGTGCTAGGCCGGCTTGGCAACGTGTCTATCGACATAAACTTAGCGGCGCGCAACGCCCTCGATGGAATGATCGATTACATAGTGACTAACTATGGTTATAACCGGAATCAAGCGTATGTGATTGCCAGCGTAGCGGTCGACCTGCGCATTACTCAGTTGGTGGACGCGCCCAATGTGGGAGTGACCGCAGTGCTCCCACTCGACATCTTTGTCGGCAAACCGTTGGTATCAATGGCATCAAAAAGGGTCAGAGTCGATTAATTTTTTAAAAAAACGGAAAACAATTGAGGTCAGACTAAACCTGCTACAGTTTACCAGACACTTTTAATCAGGGATAAGTCTGCACTTCTGGCGTTTTTTAGTTCGCATCAGTTACGCCGTTAGATTCAAAAAACCGCGCGCCCATAATTTCAACTACACTTGAAAAACAACACACCGCAAACGGGTTTGGCCAGCGTATTTGCTGGGCCACTATTATGAACCGCTCGGGGCTGGTCTAGGGACTCGGGTACGGGTGTCAGTGTTGTAATGCGTCAACTTGGCATTATCCTAACCGATCGCGGACCAAAATATGCGGTATCCGGTGCGCCTATAAACAGCCATGATGCGGCTAAAGAGTGCGTCAAGGCACTCAAGCGCGATAAGCGGTATGCCAGAGCAACGCACAATACATGTGCAGCGGTTTTGTCCGATGGGCAGGTGCTAAAAAACGATGATGGCGAGGCGGGCGCAGGTATGGTGATTGTGCGGATGTTGTGCCGCGAGGGTTTGCACGATCACATGATCATAGTCACCCGCTGGTTTGGTGGGACGCATTTGGGGGGCGACAGATTCCGTCATGTGCAAAGCTGCGTACGGCAGTATCTAGACGAGCTGTAGTCATTGGGGTCAGAGTACCGCACTTTAAGAACAGCGCTCCGAAAACGATTTTGGTTGGTAAATTCTGCAGGTCTCGCGCATTGATAGCCTTTGACACTCACCCATAAGGCGGGTGATAGTTTGCATTGCAGTTAGCCAAAAATTCGCCGCATCAACTTTTTGCTTAATCGCAGAGTGGGTTGTTCCGATGGGCATTGTGGCGATGTTGGTGGCGGTTGTTACAATGTTCGGAGCCGTTGAACACTCTGATGCAGTCTATCCCAGTATATCGCTAGTACTGCTTCCGGCGGCCTATGCAATCCTGATTCAAGGCGTGTTGTCGATTTCCACTCATCTCCCTAGACCATCAGAGCATCAATCTGCCCTAAATGCCCTAGGGTGTCTGCTGTTTATTGCGTTAATTTTATGGATCGCTTACGACCTTGGGGGCGTTTATAAATAATCCCTCGATAATCTATATCGATCCTTCAATGGCTACCGTTATTGCGGTGGTTCTGTGGGGACATCAACCCTTGCTGGCGGCGTTTTATCGGCATTTGTTGGGGGATTGTGCTAGTGGATTTTTCGATCGGTCACATTATTGCGCTGCAGGCGCTTAAAGAAATTACTGCGGTAGGAGTTGCCTATGCAAAGGCAGCGCCTTCATCACGTGCCCGTGGCGGGTCGGGCATCCACCGCGTTGATGCTTTATTGGGAGGCGGTGACCACAACACAGCGTCCGGCACCGAGAATTTCCAAATAACAACTGTAGAGGAGTCCGTTGTACTGAAGCACATAGGTGTGCGAGCGCCCATTAGGGCCCTCTCCGGTGCTGATCATAGTGCCTTCAGTGATGATTTTTGTCAGTACGTTGCGCGCCTTTTGGGCGCGCTGGGCGTCAACCGATTCAGTGCGTTCGCGTTCTGGTTGCGACACCCACTGGTCATACAACCTTGTGGTCTTGCTGGGTTCGTCTGCAATACTGCTGGTTACCGAAAATACCGCGAGCATGCATAGCCATCTTTTCATATTGACACCCTCCGAGGCGCTCAGTCACTGCGCTAAATGGGGCGTCTTGGCGCGCCTTACCCCAGAGCACGGGCCTGTTTGACCCTGAGTATAGTTAGCCTATTACACCGCGCGAAAACCGAAAGGCCGCGCGCGTTGCGGGTTTTTAACTAACCCTGTGCTGTAGCTCTGTCCCATCCGCTTAGGCAATTATGCGTCTTACTCTCGTTTATGCATACTGGCTGGGGCGTTGATGTATTAAAATTCCGTAATCCCGACCATACAGTGATAATGTCCCATGCCGCTCGCGCTGATGCCACCAACGTGGAGCTGACGACACATAGCTTGTGCGATAACATCATTAACGGTGTTTCGACTGCGTCGTCTATACATGCTGCGCTCTGGCTTTTTACTACTGAAAGCGCGTCAAAGCCAGATTGGGACGGTTTCTGGCGTTCTCGATAGGCGGTCTCTTTTTCGCTTTTTGGTTTTGTTAGCGCAGGGAAAACGAGAACTTCAGATTTTGAAAGCCTCGCGTCGCAAATGTGGGTACATAATGAGGCCTGTAGTTGTCTATCAAGGTCATACTCTCAAGTCGGTCAAGTATTGCAGAAATCGCAATGCGAGCTTCAGCCCGAGCCAAGCCTAGGCCTACACAAACATGCGGGCCCCAGCCAAAACCAATATGGCGATGGGCATTGGGTCTATCTAAAATAAATTGGTCTGGCTTATCGAAGTAATCTGGGTCGCGACCCGCAGAGCCCCATCCTAGCATTACGCGAGATCCCTGCGCGAGTGAGTAGTCGCCAATCTGAGTATCCTCGGTAACGATCCGATACAGACACTGAACAGGGCATTCGAAACGCATGACTTCATCTAAAAAGGGCGTAATTAAGTTTTTATCTTCGCGCAATTGGTGAACATAATCTACGTTGTCCAAAAGGATTTTCATGGCGTTGCCGATCAAATTGGTAGTGGTTTCGTTACCGGCGAGCATTGTGGTATTGATTATTGGTAATGCTTCGTTATTGGCGAGACAGGTGTCACCGATCTTGGCTGACGCCAACGAAGAGATGAGATCTTGCTGCGGATTTTTACGTCGCAAATTGAGAATAGTCTCAAAGCGAAGATTGGCCTCGACAAAAGAACGGGCAACCACTTTGCGTTGTTGGTGATCGAGCACATCGAGATTACCGCGCAAAATGTCATCTGACCAACGTTTAAATTTTTCCGCATCCCCGATGGCCATACCAAGCGCTTCGGAAATGACAATCATGGGTAGATAGACTGCGTATTGATGCATAAACTCTACATGATCTTGGCCCGCAAACTTGTCGATTAATTCATGGGCAATCGCCTCGATACGAGGTTCGATTGAGCGAACCCATTTTGACGTAAAGGCTTTATTGACGAGTTTACGATGCATTGTGTGCACCGGTGGATCTGTTGACCACAGTGCGTTCACCACGTCTGGGCCCTGATTAAAAATGTTTTTAACATCCTCCTCTAGGGGGTGCCCGCTGACGCCAGTGGGGATTGGCCCACCCTCGTCGAAGTAGCTGTTTGAAAACAGTTCGGTTTGCTTGGCGACCACTTTTATATCGCTCATTCTTCCAATCCAACCGCCGACATTCGGTACCTCGACCACCTTGGCATCGTCGCGGTGTATGGCTCGGTAAAAGGCATAGGGGTCTGCCATCACTTCGGGATCAGTTAAATCATAATTTTTCGCTGTTGACATGATTGATACCATATTTTTAGGGTATTTTCCCCGGCTATACGTCCCGTAGTCACTGGCATGAGGACGCTCTAAACACTAACTTTGTAAGACCTGCGTTTATCGCCGCAAATCCATCAATCCTAATGAGGGTTGATGACTAAAATACGATCTAGCAATGTTACCTGCCGAAGACTCTAGGGTCTCTCGTCGGCTAGCCTGTCCCACGTGGATTTTCTATCCTTTGATGATCTGTTTTATTTGGGTGAACTCTAAGATACCTTCGGCACCGCACTCTCGACCCCAGCCAGATTTTTTGAAGCCACCAAAAGGTTGCATAAAGGATATGCCAGCGGTGTTAATAGCAACGCTACCTGAACGCAACTGTTTAGCCACATGCAACGCCATATCCGAGTCATTGCCGTAGACTGACGCGGCTAGGCCAAAGTCTGAGTCATTAGCTAATTCAACCGCATGTTCCAAATTGGTGTAGGGAACAACCGCGGTGACCGGCCCGAAGATTTCTTGGCGCACTACGTCCATGGAATTGTCGGCATTGGCTAACAGGGTAGGTTGATACCACCAGCCGCGACTGAAGCCGGCTGGCCGCTGCCCACCTACCACTACCTGGGCACCTTGTTGTTGAGCTCGTGCAACATGATGTTCGGTTCGAATACGGCCACGTTCGACGGCCATAGGACCTTGCTGAGATGCACTGTCTAGGGGGTCGCCAAGATGCAAACTGCGGTATTTTTCGGCGAGCGCCTGAACCACCTCATCATAGCGATTAGCGGGTGCCAAAACGCGCGAAAGGTTTACACAGACTTGTCCCATGAAGCTAGTACTGCCCGGAACAAGGGTCTGCATAGTGTTTTCGAGGTCTGTATCCTCGAGAATAATTGCTGGGGATTTGCCGCCTAACTCGAGGGTTGTTCGAGCCAAGCGCGGTGCTGTGCGTGTGACTACATCGACTCCGATCTCAGTCCCTCCAGTTAGCGACACCATATCGATAGAGGTATGAGAAACGAGATGCTGTGTGACTTCAGTGCCTGCGGGCAATAAGGTTAAAACGCCGGGAGGAAAATCCGCTTCAGCAACTGCTTGTGAGAGCAATCGTGATGTGAGTTGCGACTCGGGTGCATGCTTGCCAATAACCGTGCAGCCGGCTAACAGCGCAGGTATTATCTTCATGGCCATGAGCACGATAGGGCCATTAAAGGTCATAATTGCCAACACGGTTCCAACCGGCTCACGCAATAGCAGAGCATCTTCACGCTGCTCTTCCCAGGGTAAATCAGGCGCCATATTGAGCATCTTACGCCAGATGGCTGTAGCCACATTATCATTGATTAATTGCGCATGGCTCAAGGTGGGCCCTGACTCCATTACCCAAGCGCGGTTTAATTCAGCCATCCGCGATTCCATCGCGTCACAAAGGCGTGTGCAATACTGCACTCGTTCCTGAATCGACAGTCTTGTCCAGGGTCCATCGTCGTAAGCCTTTTTAGCTAACTTGGCTGCTTCATCAGCGTCTGCCAACGTCGGCATTGCAGTATGTGCAAGCACTTGCTCGGTGGATGGTGATATGACCGGTTCTAGCTTAGATGCGACTTTGGTCCAGGTGCCAGCAATAAATTGACGATCCAGACCTTCGATGGCAATGTCTAACTGGTGGTCTATTTTGGGCATTAATGCTCCGCATCCTTATTCAAATGAGAGTCAAAAGTAGCAGTGATCTTGTTTCAGATCAAGTGTCAGACGATATCAAGCGTGTGGCATGCAAGCGTTGCACGGTCGAGTTTGTAAACCGAAGCCACTAATTATATGTATCGCATTTTTTACTTGGCCGTTGCTTAAGATCATCAATCTGCGCATCAGACGAGTAGCAACAGTAGCCCTTTTTTAGAGTGATACATGTGCCTAATCTACCGAAGTAGGTAGGATTTTTAAATTCCATATAGCCTTCTGGTATCAATCTACAGAGACTGCTATTCACTTTTAGTGGCACTTAAATGACTATAAAATTAACGCCGCTGGGTTTGAGTACTGTTTGCAATAATGGGCTTTTCGGTTCTAACTATTCGGTTCTAACTAGAGGAGCATTGTATTTTATTGGTTTGTACTTTAAATGACTAGATATGGCTTCGGGCAGTCATGTGCAGCTAGTTCTTTTCGGAATTTATATGCGCTGTCAGGCTGTAAATCGGCTAGTGATTTTTTAATGTCGATGCAATCGATGAATCCAATGGCTCGTGCTTATGATTCAACTGTTGTCTCATACGCTGAGGTACAACCACTGCCAAAGGTTAATGACATTTCCAGTAGGACAAGATCAAGGGCTTCTCTAGGATAGATTAGCCGTGTTTTGCAGGGTGGTGGGCATTGTTGATCTCGATGACTGTAATGTTCGCTCATAGCTGATGCCAGTGGTGTTTCATTAAACGAACATTGGTATGGTTCTATTTCCATCGTAAGCGGCGTCAGCCTTGCGTTGCACGAGCTTCCAGGTTTCGTCGTAATATCCTGCTTTTTCTACCAGTTCTCTAAAGTGCGCACATTGTGCATGCGGCATTGTCGGCGTGTGCGGTGGGAGTGTGACATCCATCCGAGAGGTGTAATCAAAAACAACGTGTCGAGAAACTGCTTCTCCAATCGTTTTACCGACTGTGATGGCGCCATGCCAAGGGATAACAACTGCTATATCTTGTTCACTCATTGATGCTGCAATTGAATCGAAGTCATCGTTGGGGCTGATGGCTGTTCTTTCATAAAAGACCGCTGAAACATTCTGAAAAATTCGCGGTGGTCGAGCATATGCAGCTTGCGCTGTTATCCAAAAACCATGCGAGTGAACTATAGCTTGCACGTCTGGCCATTGCTTATAGATGCCATAGTGGAAATCAATCCCCTGGCTGGGTTTTCGGGCAGAATTTACTGGCCGGCCATCAAAATCGATTAGTATGATGTCTTCCATGTGCATCTCTTCAAAGGTTCGTTCGAAGACATTCATATAAAAATAGGGTTCACCAGGTAATCGTGCGGAAACATGCCCCCCGATACCAGAACCTAAGCCGTAAGCTGCTAAACCGCGACATGCCTGTAAGACGCTCGCTCGGAGTTTTTTATTTTCAGTAGTCATGATGCCTCGCTATATTTGATGCGGTAGGCTGATCGACTTGTGCTCTTCAGCAAACCCTATGTATGCCCTGTAGCCAAGAGATCTTTGAGTCATAGCCGCTTTTTATTTTTATGTATTTAACTCTACTTTATGCGCAAACTGAAGAGACCAGCTAACGAGTATAACAATATTAATGAATAAGCAGATTTGGCAAGCATGCAAAACTTTTTTCTTTTTTGGGGACTAAGTTATTGAAAAGCTATAAAACACATTTATAAATCATAGCCACTCAAATCAAGAATACCCAAGTACTCCAAAAGCTCAGCTTGCCTTCTCATTTATGCTTTGAGCACGCATAGCAACAGGCTGTGTCCCACCCTTTACGGAGAAAACTTTGGGTCTGCTGGAGTAACAATTTGTAACGTAGCTTTGCGTAACAAATCAGCAAAAAAACAGAGTAATTTGTAGTGCAACACGTTTAGAAAGTAACTATAGAAACGTTAAACCATTGATTTAAA
>DDJS01000043.1:9255-11650 GCA_002339165.1 Cellvibrionales bacterium UBA2618
TTTTTATTAACTATTTGGGGCGCCTGTAGCTGGTTTAAGACCTCTCAAGTCCTATAAGAGCCCCTCAGGTTCCGACAAAACCTCTACGCTGTGTATAGCTAATCGCCGCATGCAGATATGACGACGCTTGCTGTAGATTGTAGGTAACCCTCGGTTGGGTGCAATCCTTTCGCAATTAACGTCGAGTCTAATAAGCAACGTACTTTACATAAATGGGGTTTCAGTCAATTGCAATCCTTACTAGTTGATAAAGCCACCCGATTGGCGCGCCCAAAACCTAGCATAAACGCCATTCATTTCCAATAATTCCCCATGTCGCCCTTGCTCCACGATGCGACCATGTTCGAGAACAATTAATCGATCCATCTGCGCAATAGTTGATAACCGGTGTGCTATCGCCAGCACAGTTTTACCCTTCATTAACAACTCAAACTGCTCTTGGATTTCTGCCTCGACTTCCGAATCGAGCGCTGAGGTAGCCTCGTCTAGCACAAGTATGGGTGCGTTTTTTAAAATAACCCGAGCAATAGCAACCCGCTGCCGTTGCCCACCCGATAGCTTCACCCCGCGTTCACCTACTTTGGCCTTGAGGCCTCGATTGCCCTCGCTGTCTACCAGATCAAAGATAAAGCTGTCGGCCTTGGCGAGTGCTGCCGCTCGCAGTATTTGCTCTTCAGATGCGTCTGGCCGACCGTAGGCGATGTTTTCGCCAATGGTACGATGTAAAAGCGAGGTATCCTGCGTCACCATCGCGATGTTGTGCCGCAAACTCTCCTGTGTGACCTCGGAGATGTTTTGCTGATCGATTGTTATTGAGCCGTCCTCAAGGTCGTATAGCCGCAACAGAAGATTGACCAAGGTCGACTTGCCCGCCCCCGAGCGACCTACCAAGCCGATCCGTTCGCCTGGCTTGATATGCAGTGAAAAATGGTCAAACACAGCGCTTTGATTGGCGTAATTAAAGGTCATCTCCTGAAACCGAATGTCGCCATGTGGTACCGTCAAAATTTTCGCGCTTGGGGTATCTACCACAGATCTTGGTTGCGCAATGGTATTCATACCATCCTGAGTGGTGCCGATTGCCTCAAAAAGTCGTGCTAGTTCCCAGATAAACCACTGGGCCATAGACTGGATACGCATGGTCAGCGCTCCGGCGACGGCGATGGCACCGGTCGATACGATCGACTGTGACCACAGCCAGACACCAAATCCCATGGTGCTGCATATAAGCAACGCATTGATAAAAATTAGCGTAGCATTTAACTGTGTAACTAAGCGCATTTGCCGATGCACCGATGACAGCATTTGCTGCATACTATTTTTGGCGTACTGCTCTTCGACACTATCAGTCGAAAAAATTTTCACTGTTTGGATATTGGTGTAGGCATCCACTACTCTGCCCGTCATTGTCGATCGGGCGTCGGATTGCTCGGTGGACACCTGCTTTAGGACCGGCAAGAAAAAGCGCATCACAGCGATATAAGCACATAACCATATCAGCAGCGGAATAACGAGACGCCAATCATTATTCATAAAAATCACGGCTGAACTGGAAAAATAAACCGCAACATAGACCAATAAACCATTAACACTGACAACGGAATCACGCACACTCAAAGCGGTTTGCATAACTTTAGTGGCAATCCGGCCAGAAAAATCATTGGCAAAAAAGTCGTTTGACTGACGCAGCAAATATCTGTGCGCACGCCAGCGAATCTGCATTGCAAAATTTCCCAGCAATCCTTGATTTTTGACTATCGAGTCGACCCAATGCAACAACGGCCAAATGATCAAAATAAGCAATACCATGCTGGTTAAGCTAGCGCCGTGGACTTGATAAAAGGTATTTGGATCGCCAACCTGCATCCAGTCTATTAGCTTTCCGATAGCGCTCAGCATATAAACTTCAACGACGGCGATAATCGCCGAGGTAATAAATAGAATGCTTAATAAGAATCTAAACGGTTTGGTGTAGTGCCAAACAAAAGCCAGAAGTGAAGAAGGCGCTTGTTCTACCACTTGATTAGGAAATGGTTCGACAGCATTTTCTAGCAATTTGAACATATCAAGGCACGACGGAGATTGGTTGAGGTCGCGATTGTAGCATTCACTAGAGTTTGGAAAGCACTGAATCACTTTGTGTTTTTTGAAACCGAAAAATGACTTTTAAAAATCAGTAAAAAGTTAATTTAAATACAGAAAGCTGACGCTCTTTTAAACAATTACCTACCGATGCTGTGAATTGCAGGTAACCCTTGTTCGGGTACAATTTTGCAGAAGTAGGTGTGTTTACAGGCGACGTTGTAAATACCTACCAAAACTTAGGGTCTTACAACCTGAACCGTATAACTTATAAATTTATTGGCCTTTGTACTGGTTTTTGGCGACCCATTTT
>DDJS01000043.1:12085-13364 GCA_002339165.1 Cellvibrionales bacterium UBA2618
GACCCAACGGTCAGGCGAGTGACTAAAGTATGGTCCGACACCATTATTCGGTTTGCCAAAACAGGGCAACCCAATGGTGGCGAGTTGACTAATGGACCTAAGTATAACGATTGCGAGCGGTATTGCCTTGTGATTAACGAAGACTTTTAAGTTCAATCAGATCCGGATAAGCTGCATCGAAATTTATGGCAATCTGGGGCAGTAATACAGCATGAGCAACTCATGGCTTGCGCAAGTAGGAGAAGAGATCATCGATCCACAACGACCGATCATTGACCCACACCACCATCTTTGGCAGAACAAAAAAACGTCCCAGATTATCTTTGGGCCGATACCGCCAGCGGTCACAATATCATTGGCACGGTATTTATCTAATGGAGCACCGACTGCGTGGCCGCTACCGCGGAGGTCTCTTTGCGAAAGGCCGGCAGAAGCCAACTCCCTATTTTAGGCATCGCCAGCCATGCAGACCTTTGCCTAGGGGTTGGCGTTAGCGAGGTGCTCGACGCTCATCGCATTGCGGCCAATGGTTTACTACGCGCCATTCGGCAGCCTACTGTCCGGCCCCGCCCGCTGTGGATCGCTACGCCGGACCCATCGAACTCCTTTTGTTGCGAAAAGATTTTCGTCAGGGCTTTGCCGAAATTGCGCCGGCTGGATTGACCTTTGACGCCTGGTTACTACACCCCCAGATTCGCGACCTAACCGAGTTAGCGCGCGCATTCCTGGACACCACAATAATTTTCGATCACTTTGGTGGACCTCTTGGGATCGGCCCCCATGAAGGCAAGCAGGCAGCGATATTTCTGCAATGGCAGCGCGACATTTTCGAACTCGCGCGCTGCAAAAATGTTGTTGCCAAGCTGGGTGGCCTTGTAATGATGATCAATGGTTGGGGATGGGATACGCGCGATAGCCCCGCTACCTCAGACGAAATAGTGGCATCGCACGAGGGTGACTACCTGCACATGATCGACTGCTTAGGTCCCGCGGGCTGTATGTTCGAGAGTAGTTGTTCCGGGCGTTAAGGAGTCAGTATCCTATGGTGTGTTATGGGACGCATACAGAAGAATGTCCAAACGATTTACCGATGACGAAAAAAACGCGATGCTCCGCAGCAACGCCGAACGCATCTATCGACTGGACCGTCCAGATTAAATTTATATTCGTTGAAAATTGTTCACTCGCGTCTCAACAAAGGGTGCAGCACCTTATTTAAAATCACCACGGGCTAGGCTCCCGTCTATCTAAGTAGTAGTTTCGTTCATCGCCATCGCCA
>DDJS01000043.1:13684-14083 GCA_002339165.1 Cellvibrionales bacterium UBA2618
CATCGCCATCGCCAACTCTTGGCTCATGTGTCGGTAGACCTGTTTTTTCATCATCATGATAGACATCGGGCGGACACCATTTGTGTCTCTGGGTTTTGTGTTCATCAGGTCTCTAGCTTCATTTCACTCGTCTGTAGTCGTTGCATTGCACATAGCATTCGGACCCTCAAGATACGGATCTTTAATAGGTCTTTTTTTGGGCCAGCTGGCCTTTTGACTGCCCACTAAAAATTTAGATGTGCTTTTGGCTTGTGCAATAGCATCAAAGCGGATGCCAATTTTATCCTCACTAATAACCAGCTGACGTTAAAGCAATGGCTGAGCATATAGGGTAGTCGTTTGTATCTTTTAGTGGATGGTCTTTTCAGCTAAAAATTCTTGAGAGACCGGCACGTAGCA
>DDJS01000138.1:0-6172 GCA_002339165.1 Cellvibrionales bacterium UBA2618
TCGGGACAGTTCTAACCATTCGTCAGGGGTTGGATGACGAAACCGTCAATGTCCTAGCGCTTTCGGAACAACGACGCGGTGCCAGCGAAGCTCAGATGCTCTATGCTGAAACAGCTGATAGCCAAGCGCAACGCGAAAAAAACCAAGCCGAACGCAAGGCGCTCAACCAATCGATGCCGCAAACTATTCGCCCCAACAAAAAACAGCGACGGCAAATTCACCAATTTTTAGATCAATAAATCATCCGCAAAGGTACAAATAAAGCATGCAGCATCAGGACAAATTACAGACGTTTATTTTTCAAGATATGGATATTAGAGGGCAAATAACCACATTGGCTGCCAGCCAAAGTGAAATACTTGCGCAGCATGATTACCCGCCAAGCGTAGCCCTTGTGTTCAGCGAATTCTTGGCCGCAGTCAGTCTCCTCGGCGCCACGCTCAAATACAGCGGTCGGGTCATTCTTCAGGCCAAGGGTCGCGGCCCCGTGACAACCATTATGGCTGAGTGTAGCAGTGACGGAGGGCTGCGCGGCATTGTTCATGGCGATCTAGAATCCTGTGATAACCTGTTAGGATTGGCCAGTTTAATCGGCTCGGCGACGCTTGCTATTACCATCGAACCCGACAAGGGCGAACGCTATCAGGGAATAGTGCCGCTCGAGGGCGAGCACTTGAGTCAATGTTTGGAGTACTACTTTGAAAAGTCTGAGCAATTGCCGACGAAAATCAAACTTGCAGCCAGCGCGGACTGTGTCAGCGGCATACTGGTGCAACAGATGCCCGACACCCAAGATCGTGAAAAAGTCGCTTTAGATTGGCTACACGTCTCCGCCCTTTTAGCAACGTTGCGCCCCGATGAGCAGCTGAGTCGTTCGCATAATGAGCAGTTATACCTACTATTTCACGAGCATCTTTTGCGCCTGTTTGAACCCGTTCCGCTGCGCTTTCGCTGCACCTGTTCGCGCCCTCGAACGGAGCGGGCCCTGCGTGCATTGGGGCGACAAGAAGTGGCGTCAATGTGCCTAGAAATGGGAGCTGTAGAGGTGGCTTGCCAATTTTGTAATGCCCAATATAGCTTCAATGAGGGTCACGTCGACGCTCTATTCGAGGACCAAAATCCGTCGTTACACTAATTCAGAAAAAAGTCCCTGCAGCGGCATCGCCGACCTTTACAAAATTAAACTGGTTTAGATTTAAACGCGCATTTCTGGCATACTCTCGCTCTAAAATGTAACCAAAATAAGAGCCTGCAAGGCATACAATGAGGAAATTTAATGGGCGACGTGGCCTTACATCAAGATCTTAGCTCTGCAGAATTAATCGAACGTGCGATCCAACGTGGCGAAGGGCAACTCGCTGCCACAGGAGCGTTTCTTGCAACTACGGGAGAACGCAGCGGCCGGTCACCAGCAGACCGATTTATTGTCGAGGAAGACAGTTGCGCGGCCGACATCGAGTGGGGTGATATCAACCGACCGTTTGATGAGCACAAATTTAACGCCCTGTGGCAGCGCGTCGATACTTACCTGCGCGAGCGAGAACGGTTTGTTTCGCACCTGCATGTTGGCCAACATGCAGAGCACTTTATACCGCTGCGGGTCACCACGCAGACCGCGTGGCATGCGCTCTTTGCGCGCAATATGTTCATCCGCACCGAACATTACAACCCAAGCCAAAAGCCGGAGTGGGAAATTCTTCACGCCGCGGACTTTACCTGCGTTCCAGAGCGGGACGGCAGTAATAGCGGCGGTATTGTGGTGATTAACTTCGTTCAACGCCGGGTATTAATTGCCGGAATGCGCTATGCCGGCGAACTAAAAAAATCGATGTTTTCAGTGCAAAACTATCTCCTCCCAGGCCGCGATGTTATGGCCATGCACTGCGCTGCAAACGTTGGCGAAAACGGCGATACAGCGCTTTTCTTTGGCCTCTCAGGCACCGGAAAAACGACGCTTTCTGCCGACCCTAACCGCTACCTCATCGGCGATGATGAGCATGGATGGAGCGAGGGTAGCGTGTTCAACCTAGAGGGCGGTTGCTATGCTAAAACCATCGATCTAAGCCAGAAAAATGAACCGGTAATCTGGGACGCGATCCGCTTTGGATCAATTATAGAAAACGTTGCGGTTAGCAGCGACCAACGGGTTGCCGACTACAGCGACACCTCTATCACCGAGAATGGACGCTGTAGCTATCCGCTAGAGCACGTCGCCAAACGCCAACTTGAAAACTGTGCGGGTGAACCCCGTAACATTATTTTCTTGACCTGCGATGTGACCGGCGTTCTACCTCCCGTATCAATGCTATCCAAAGAAGCGGCTGCCTACCACTTTTTAAGCGGTTATACCGCCCGTGTCGGCTCCACCGAAATTGGCGCCGCAGCGGGCATCAATCCAACATTCTCGACCTGCTTCGGAGCGCCGTTTATGCCGCGTCCGGCCAGTGTTTACGCCGAATTACTTATGCGTCGAATCGACCATTTCGGCGCCAATGTCTATCTTGTGAATACCGGATGGACCGGAGGATCTGGCGGTGCTAATGGCGCAGGAAAGCGCTTCCCAATCCCAGTGACCCGAGCCATCATCACCGCCATCACACAAGGTCAGTTGGAAAAGTGCCCGAGCGAACACCTCGAGTTACTCAATCTCGATATTCCTCGTCAACTAGATGGTGTAGACAGCGCCTACCTCAATCCGAGGAATAATTGGGAAGATCCATCGGCATACGATAGCGAAGCTCGAAAGCTGGCTGCGTTGTTCGTCGACAATATCAAGAAATTCGCGCCGTCACAGGCAATCATCAGCGCGGGCCCTCAAGCACTTACTTAGAGTCGGCCATCACATCATCAGCGGCCCCTGCGGAGCCGTGGTGATGCTGTTGACAGCAGCGCCATAGCTGCGCTTATCGAGCGATTACAGTAATAAAACTACTGACTATTTTCTAACATTAAATCGACGGTGGCTCTGATGTCAGCGTCGCTGCATGACGAGCACGTGCCCATCAATGGCATACCGCGAATGCCATTGATGGCATTCGCGTAGACCGTCTCCAACCCCTGTGCGGTCCGCGACGCCCATGCTGCTGCGTCGCCCATCACTGGCGCTCCACCGACGCCACTACTGTGACAGCCGACGCAGTGTTTGGCATAAATAATCGCCTGAGGCGATGCCTCTGGCAGCGCTTTTAAGCTCGAACCCGCGCCGTCTGTAATGCCACTCTCGCCGCAACCAGCAAGCGAACAAATCACCGTCAGAACCGCCAATACGGGCAATCCGTGTCCCTCTGAGACCCTTCGAGCATATAATGGTAAAGCCTCTAAGCGCTTCAACATGCCCATGGCCCTCACAACTGCGCCAGATAACTCGTTAATCGGTCGGCATTCATCATAAAGTTCGATTTGTACTGATCGGCAGCACCGCGCACTTCATCTATATTGACCGCTTCTCCCACCTGTACTACGCCGATCATCGCCATCATTGCATGGGGATCGCACTGGTACACATAGACGCCCTCTACATCCAGCGTGACGCTGATATCCTGGTTCATCGTGCCAGCCCAGGCGCTTGCACCCGAAGGCATGAAAGCATCAATAGACGCTGAGTTGTGGGACATATCGACCGCCTTAAAATGGATGGTATCCCCTTTGGAAACTTTGATGACAGCAGGCTCAAAAATCATGTTGCCACCGTCGCCGGAATTGAGCATTTTGACGGTATGTTCGGAACCCTCCGACAATGCGACTTTTTCAACCGCTGTCGACATCGCAGCTACCGGGGCCGCCGAGTCAAGCTCGCTGGCTTTAGTCACCGAACCCACCGGCGCTATCCGCTGCGCCACCAAATTTTGCTGATTTTCCGTTAAAGCGTCGGGGCCATCTCCCGAACCACAGCCGATCATCAGAACACTCGACATAGAAATAGCCAAGATAGAGGTAAATCTGTTCATTTAGTTCTCCAAAAACTGTTATTTAGTGAATATCTCATAATTATACGGTAAGTTGACCAAAGCAGGCATTTGTATCGTCTTAAGTCGCTAGGAAATATCATGCCAACGCCTTGATACCGACCGCATCGCGAAGTTGCCGCATAAGCTCGCTCGACTCTACCCGTGCTTTTTCGGCGCCTTCCGCCAACGCATTTTCGACACGTGCCGGATCCTGTAATAGCTCATTGTAGCGCTCCCGCGGCTCTCTTAACTGCTCGTTTAATAATTCATAGAGTTCTTTTTTGGCTTCGCCCCAACCGATACCCTCGGCAAAGCGCACGCGCATTTCTGCCGTTTGCTTCTCATTGGCAAAGGCGCGCCATATTTGGAATACCGTCGACGTCTCTGCGTCTTTGGGCTCACCGGGTTCGAGTAAATTGGTGACAATCTTATTGATGTGTTTTTTCAACTGCTTCTCCGCTAGGAACAGCGGAATAGTGTTACCGTAACTCTTGCTCATTTTACGACCGTCTAAACCTTGTAATATAGCGACATTATCATCCACCTGTGCCGCCGGCAATTGGAATAGCTCGCCATAACGATGGTTGAAGCGCTGGGCAATATCGCGGGCCATTTCAACATGCTGAATCTGATCTCGCCCCACAGGTATAGTTTGAGCATTGAACATCAATATATCTGCCGCCATCAATATTGGGTAGCTGAATAAACCCATATTAATGGCATAATCGCCATCCTCACCCGCCGCTACATTGTCCGCTACCGAACCCTTGTAGGCGTGCGCGCGATTCATCAAACCCTTAGCCGTCATGCAGGTCAGCAACCAGGTTAACTGTGGAATTTCGGGGATATCCGACTGTCGGTAAAAGACCGCTTTGCGAGTATCGAGGCCGAGCGCCAACCAGGCCGCCGCGATTTCTTTAGTCGATTGGTGGAGCCGTTCGGGATCCTGCGCCTTTATCAGTGCATGATAATCTGCGAGAAAGAAAAATGACTCGTGGTCGGCGCTTTGACTCGCGACGATCGCCGGCCTGATGGCCCCGACGTAGTTACCCAAGTGGGGGCTGCCTGAGGTTGTTATCCCGGTAAGAACACGGTGTTTAATAGACATCTTTGCGGTACCTAAAAATTGGTAATCAGGCGCTTGCTATAGATAGCGAACCCGATAGATTAAAAAAGCTCTGTAGCGCTCTGGCCAAGCGGATCGGGTCGTCGACCCCAGCCGTCTCGCGACATGAATGCATGGCCAACTGCGCAACGCCAACGTCGAGAGTCGGCACACCCATACGCGCAGCCGTAATGGGTCCGATGGTGCTGCCACAACCCAGATCGCTGCGCGACACAAAGGTCTGCACCGGTATGTCGGCGTCACTGCACAGCTTACGAAACAACGCAGAGGTTAAACTATTGGTCGCGTAGCGCTGCTTGACGTTAACTTTGATCACCGGGCCTCCGTTCAATACCGGCTGATGCTGACCATCATGCAGCGCTTTAAAGTTCGGATGCAAGGCGTGGGCATTGTCGCAAGATATCAGCAATGAGCGATTCAATACCCGACCGTGGTTCATGGGTGTACCGAGTATCCGCGCCACCACATTTTCCAAAAATGGGCCATCGGCGCCACTCGCCGACAGGCTTCCAACCTCTTCATGGTCGCTACAAACCATCAGACAGTGATGTCGGCCATCGGCATTCATCAACGCCTTCGTTGCGATATAACAGCTGAGCAAGTTATCCAACCGTGCCGACGAAAAAAACTGATTATCAAAGCCTAACTCTGCCGCGCGCTGCACATCGTACAAACACAATTCATAATCCATCACCCGCGCGCCGTCAGGGACAAAGGTTTTTTCGATCAATTGTTTAAAGTTGCAGTCCTTTTCCGCGCGCATTAAAATCGGTGGAATATCAGTTTGCGGGTTAATCGAGCGATTTTTGTTGGCATCTCGGTCGAGATGAATGGCAAGACTCGGAATCATCGCCACCGGGCGTTTGAAGTCGATCAGCTGTTGCGACAGCCGACCCTCGTCGGACTCCACCACAATCCGTCCGGCAATCGATAAATCTCGGTCAAACCAGGGATTTAATAGCGCGCCTCCATAGACCTCTACGCCCAACTGTAAATAACCATTGGAATAGATGTCGGGTTGTGGCTTGACCATTAGGCAGGGGCTATCGGTGTGCGCACCGACCATGCGAACTCCGCCCTCCAAAGGATCCTGAGTCCC
>DDJS01000138.1:6552-8335 GCA_002339165.1 Cellvibrionales bacterium UBA2618
CTTCCAGCGACCATTCATCAGACTCTTCGAGTCGCGTAAAACCCGCAGCTAGCAACGAATTTGATAGTTCTAAGACGGCGTGAAACGGAGTTGGTGCGCTATCCAAAAAATCACGCAAACCAAGGTTAAATGCCGTTTGCTCTGGGTTCATACGGTCTTTCTCCTAATGTCCAATATAACCAAGCCGTTTTCTAGATCAGCGCTAATGCAAACAGCGCGAGACCTAAAAACAGCCGATAAATCACAAATGGCATCATTCCCAAACGCTGTATAGCGCGTAAAAATAGGGCGATGCATAGATAGGCACTGGCCGCGGAGACCACCACCCCGATGACCAACGGCGCCCAAGCCACCGAGTCATCCATGACCAAGTCGCTGCCTTTATACAACGCACTCATGGCAATAATTGGGATCGCCATCAAAAACGAAAAACGGGTCGCCGCCTCGCGCGAATAACCGAGTGCCAACGCCGTAGTAATGGTTATACCGGACCTCGAAGTTCCCGGCACCAGTGCTAAAGCCTGAGAGCAACCGATCAACATGACATCGCGCCAACTGAGGTTATCCAGCGCTTTATCTCCGACGCCCTTGCGATCCGACCAACCTAGCAGTAAGCCAAAAAATACCGTCGTCGAGGCAATCACTAACAGCGTTCGCATATGCTGTTCTATGATATCCGCAAACAACCATCCCGCCGCCGCCGCAGGCAAACAGGTCAACGCCAACTGCCAGGCTAGAACCGCGTCTCCGGATACCCGTCGGAACCAAAAACTCCGACACCAAGCTAAAAATAAGCGCAATAAATCTCGGCGGAAATAGAGGATCACGGCGCCGAGCGAGCCCAGATGTACGGCGACATCAAACGCTAACCCTTGATCCGACCAACCCAGTATCTGGCTCGGCAACAGCAAATGGCCGGAACTTGAAATTGGCAAAAACTCCGTTAAACCCTGTATTAAGGCTAATATGACCGCCTGATAACTATCCATCCCTCGATATCCTAGTCCGCTTCGTCCATGCTTCGGCACCACGCAGGTAGCAAAGTTCGATCTCCTCGATAGGCATACTCAACCCACAGCGGTGCTGCTCTGCAGCTAATTCATAGAGATCTAAAGCGTGCGGGTAAACCTCGCTGACCTCCATCGAGTTCGCTGCAATATCGTTTTCTTGCGCGGCCAATAATTTTTCCGTCTCGCCAATCAGCGCCGTTGGCTGGAGTTGGTTTATCAACGCGTGCACTGCGCTTGCCGAAAGCAGACAATCGCGTCTTTCTGTCGACAACTGCTCTCCATTCCAGCGATAAACCCCGACCGCAAATTGACCCATGCGAGCGTCCAACACCGCCAAATATACCGATTTTCGTGCAACAGCGCGACTCCGTTGGTAGGTTGCCACCAGAGTTTTTAGGGTCGACACTGGCGCCACGGGTAGATCCATGGCAAACGCCAATCCCTGGACAATCGAAAATCCTATCCGCAAACCGGTGAATGAACCCGGACCGATCGTTACCCCGAGGCCCTCGATATCGCGCACATTGCATCCGGATTCGCCCAGTACCGCATCCACCATACCCATGGCAAGCTGGCTATGAGCGCGTGCCTGTTCAGAGTACCGGGTATAAGTCTCAGAACCATTGGACAGCGCGACAGAGCACGCACACGTAGCTGTTTCGACCACCAGAATCACGCCTGGCAGCCGGTTTTAGGCTGCAGCCGGGTGTGTGGCGTTCGCGCCCGCGTCATCCCCAGCAAACTCATTTCACTATGCATATCCAAACCATGCA
>DDJS01000138.1:8665-45960 GCA_002339165.1 Cellvibrionales bacterium UBA2618
ATGCAATCCCAAAGCATGTATTTCCAAGCTAGGCAGATGCCAACAAAAACCACCGCCAGTGCCGGAGCGGGCGCTCGGTGTTGGAGTGCTAGGTAGACAGTGCCACCACCATTCTCTGTTTGACGTCGTCTAGTCCACCGGAACCATCGACCGATGAAAACAACAATCCGCCGTTGTCGGCAGCCAAACGCTGATAAAAATCGACCAGCGGTCTGGTTTGCTGATGATAAACATCCAAACGCTTGCGCACCGTGGCTTCGCGATCGTCCTCGCGCTGCACCAAGACCTCCCCAGAGGCATCGTCTAAACCCTCGGTCTGCGGCGGATTGTGCTCTATATGATAGACTCGTCCGGAGCTTTCGTGAACTCGACGACCACTCAATCGTGAGACAATTTCCTCATCATCAACGGCGATTTCAACGACGTATTCGATATCTACCCCAGCGTCTACCATCGCCTCTGCTTGTGGTATGGTGCGCGGGAACCCATCGAATAAAAAACCATCAGCACAATCAGCTGCGGCGATGCGCTCCTTGACCAGCGCTATAATAATGTCATCCGACACCAATCCCCCGGAGACCATAATTCCCTGAACCATAAGCCCTAGTTCGGTGCCCGCCTTGACCGCCGCCCGCAGCATATCTCCGGTCGAAATTTGTGGAATACCGTAATGCTCAATTATAAATTGTGCCTGTGTGCCTTTGCCGGCGCCAGGCGGGCCTAATAGGATCACTTTCAATTTGCTGTACCCCTAGTTTTGTGTTTACCAATTGCGTCGTCGCCGCTCACCCGCAACTCTGCCTCCGCGCCCTAAAATGGGTTCAACCATTGAAAAGGACTCCGCGCGCCAACCAACGGCGGCCCGTCACATTACACGGATTAAAAACTACAGACAAGCCTTGCACCTTGTCAGTCCACCTAGGTAGCATCACCAGAGCCATTTTCAGTCTCTTTAACGGCTTGCCAAAGAGCCTGCAAGGCCGGCGCATCAAGATGTGTCAACTCGCCTTTGACCACCCGTTGCTGCATGCCTTCGACACGGTTAGAAAACTTTTTATTGGCGCCGCGCAACGCGCGCTCCGGATCGATCCCCAAATGTCGCGACAAATTCATACAGCTAAATAACAAATCGCCAAATTCATCTTCGATAGCCGATTGATCCTCACTCACCATCGCTTCTTGTAATTCCGCCAGTTCACCCGACACCACAGGCAGCACATCGACCGGGTTCTGCCAGTCAAAGCCCACGGTAGCCGCACGCTTTTGCAGTTTTAATGCCCGCTGCATGGCCGGCAACGCCTTCGGTATATCAGCGAACAAACCATCAGTCCCGCGGTTGGCGCGCTCTTTCTTTTTAAGCGCCTCCCAAGTGGTAGCAATATCGCCCTCGTTGACCTCTGTCTCGGCGCTGCGACGAGATGCCAGTAAACCCTCGGGAAATACGTGCGGGTGGCGTCCGAGGAGTTTAGTCGTTAACGCCGTCACCACCTGGTCAAAATCAAAGCGCTCCTGCTCTTCGGCTAATTGACTGAGAAATACCACCTGAAATAGTAGGTCACCCAACTCATCACGCAACTGCGGGTAATCGGCATTTTCGACCGCATCAATAACCTCGTACACCTCCTCCAGAGTGTGGATCAAAATACTCTTATAATCCTGCTTACGATCCCAGGGACAGCCCGTTTCCGGGTCGCGTAAGCGACGCATCAGATAGCATAAATCGGCGATGGTGTAGTGTGGCAGCATGATTTCCTCGAAATTTAAGCTTTGCGGGCAGTCGATGAATATCTGGCGAACCAACGCCAAATGCGGTTATTCTTTGACGCCCCAGCCGTCGCCAGCGATGGATTCGGGTGATTTTTTTATCGCGGTGACACTCTTATTTGCAACGGCTTCCCATTATGCTGATTATGGATTTCCATAAATACCCATCGACAGGTAGCGATCGCCCCGATCACAGATAATCGCCACAATCACCGCATGCTCGACTTCGTGATTGATCGCCAGCGCCTGGTGCACAGCGCCGCCGGCTGAGGGACCACAAAAAATACCCTCGTGCGCCGCCAAGTCACGCATAGTTTGCTCGGCATCGGCCTGACTGACATCGATCACTCGGTCGACCCTATCGGCATCATAGATTGCTGGCATATAGGCCTCGGGCCAGCGCCTTATACCCGTGATAGAGGCTCCAACAGCGGGTTGCAAGCCTATCATCTGCACCGCAGGATTTTGCTCCTTGAGAAATCTAGAGGTGCCCATGATAGTGCCGGTGGTACCCATAGAGCTGACCACGTGGGTAACATCACCGCCGGTATCACGCCAAATCTCTGGGCCGGTAGTCTGGTAGTGCGCCAAAGCATTATCTGGGTTGTTGAATTGGTCGAGCACGATACCCTGCCCGGAGCGCTGCATTTGCGCCGCGAGATCACGCGCGCCCTCCATACCGTCCGAAGCGCTGACTTCTATCACTTCAGCTCCGTAGGCACGCATCACCGCACTGCGCTCAGCGCTGGCGTTGGCCGGCATAATCAATGTCATACGATAACCCATCATTGCCGCCGCCATTGCCAAGGCAATCCCTGTATTGCCGCTGGTCGCCTCAACCAATCGCTGACCCAGTGAAATTTGGCCACGGGCTGCGGCATTTTTGATCATGCAAAGCGCCGCCCGATCCTTGACGCTACTGGCTGGATTATCCCCCTCCATCTTGGCCAAAATGGTATTTGAGGTTTTTTCGCCCAAACGCTGCAAGCGCACCAGTCGTGTATTGCCAACCGCTTGATCGATACTCGGATAATTCATAGCATTCCTTTGGTAGAGGCAAGAATTTACCAAAACCCTTGCCAGCGGTATTGTGCACCAACGCTACCGAGCGCGTTGCTTCAGTTAACGCATACGTAATAACCAATCGCTATAAGTAACGCAAGGCAAAGCCCATCAAACGACGGCCATCGCATAGGCAATCGCGTACCGCCGCTCATCGCTGAGGCTTATCAATACTCGGCTGGCAGCCATAGCCTCAAGCGCCGCCTGTGCGCCACCAGACAGCTGTACCTGCGGAGCCCCCTGAGCATTATGCGTAATAACAATATCCTGGAAACTCACACCGCGACCAATGCCGGTGCCTAGGGCTTTTGAAACTGCCTCTTTCGCGGCAAAACGGCGGGCTAGAAAAGCCACCGAAGAATCCTTACCGCGCCACTGCCTAAGCTCTTCAACGCTCAACACTCTCTCGGCAAATCGCTCGCCAAGGCGCTCCAGCGATGCCGCGATGCGGTCTACATCAACGATATCTGTCCCTATCGATAGAGCCATGGCCACCAACTAGTCTGCGCAGGCTGCGACTGCCGCCGCACGGTATTGACGGTATAATCGACGACTGTGAAGCAGGCGACCGTCGAGGTAGAAGTCAATAGCGGTGCGCAACACTACCCTCGCCACCCGCAGAACGTCTTGCTGTTGCCAATCACCAGCGACCAGCGATAGCAGGTGCTGCCCTAACAAGGCATCACTGCGGTGATTGGCAGTCAGCCTTTGCAGACCCAACTGCGGCACGTAACGATAATAATGCTGCGCGATGATCTGTTCACCGCTCTCGGCATCGGCATCCAATACCAACCCATAGCCAAGCTCCTCCAGTAGGCTCATCTCCAACATTCTCAGTCGAGATTCATGGGGTAGCGCGGTACACAAATTGGCCAGAAAATCGCGATATTGACGATAGAAATCCTCCGAAGACTCCTGCTCCTGCAGTAACCGATACACCAACTCATTCACATACAGGCCGGTGTAGAGCGCGTCTTGGCGCAAGAACGTCGGCGCAATCGTTGCCTCAGCGCGTGTTAGCGTCTTTAATTCGGAGCGTCCGTACCAACTGAACGCATATTCTAGATAGGGAAATATAACTCGGCTGACGCCTTTTTTGCTGGCTTTTCTAAAACCCTTTGCGATGCATCGCACCCGACCATGCTGTCGAGTCAACAGGTCTACTATGAGACTGGTCTCACTGTAGGGTTTGGAGTGCAGCAAAAAGCCCTGTATGTCCTCGCAACGCATTTTTATTTGTCAATCCATATATCCCAAGCTGCGCAGCGCTCGCTCGTCATCCGACCAACCACTGCGCACCTTTACCCACGTCTTTAACATCACTTTACAGGCCAGTAAATTTTCAATGTCGACGCGTGATTTTTGGCCTATCGCCTTAATTCGTTCACCGCCGTTACCGATAATAATCTTTTTCTGCCCGGCGCGTTCGACCAAAATAAGCGCATCGATATGGGTGATTTTCCCCTCGGCACGGAAGTTTTCGATTTCAACCGTTACTTGGTAAGGCACTTCAGCGCCCAATTGCCGGGTGATCTTTTCGCGAATAATTTCCGAACACAAAAACCGCTCACTGCGATCGGTGATTTGATCCTCGGCAAATAATGGCGGATTTTCTGGCATCAGTGTTTTAATACGCTCCAAAAGCGGCTCTAAATTAGTTTTTCTAAGCGCCGATAGCGGCACCAAATCGATCGCATTCACTTGCTTAGACAAAAACTGCAAATGCGGCAACAGGATTTCTTTGTCCTCGATCATATCGATTTTATTTACCGCCACAATCACCGGCACCGAGGTATTGCTCAAGCACCTAGCAACGTACTCATCGGCTTCGCTCCATTGATTTCGATCGACCACAAAGATCACCACATCGACGTCACTAATAACGCTGGCCGCCGAGCGGTTCATAACCCGATTGATGGCGCGTTCCTGATTGGTGTGAATACCTGGAGTATCGACAAATATCATCTGCAAATTGGATTCGGTCAAAATACCCAGTAAGTTGTGTCGCGTAGTTTGTGGCTTGCGAGAAGTAATACTGAGTTTTTGACCCAAGATATGGTTCAGTAAAGTTGATTTACCAACATTGGGTCGCCCGACAATAGCAACATAGCCACAGCGCTGAATAATTTCGCTCAAGATATTTCCTCAATTGCGGCCAGTAATTTCTCGGCTACCAGCTGCTCTGCCTTGCGCCGACTGCTAGCAGTCGCGCAAAATTCATCGGCGACCGCTTCTATTTGGCAACTTACCGTAAACCGGCGTTGATGTGCCTCGCCCTCGGTGCCCGCCAATTGGTAATCCGGCACCGGCTTACCACGACGTTGCAACCACTCCTGCAAGCTGGTCTTGGCGTCTTTACGTGGCTCCCCGACGACGACTCGTTCAAGATCTTGCTGAAACCAAAGTGTAATGCATCGGCTCGCCTGTTCCGCTCCCGCGTCGAGATAAACTGCACCAATCAAGGCCTCGACCGCATCGCCAAGAATCGAGTCCCGACGTCTACCACCACTTTTCATTTCACCGGCACCCAATGCAAGGTGCGCACCCAACTCCAATCGCCTAGCAATTCCCGCCAATGACTCGGCGCACACTAGCTGTGCCCGCATGCGGCTTAAATCACCCTCGTCGGCCTGGGGAAATTGGCGGTATAATAACTCCGCTACCACGACACCCAACACTGCATCACCCAAAAACTCTAGCCGTTCGTTGTTGGCCCCCTCGGCGCTGCGATGGGTTAAAGCCAGCTCTAACCAACCTCGATCGGAAAATTGGTGGTGCAAATTATGCTCGAGAACGCTCAAATTAACTGACACTATGATCCCCACGAATGATTTTATGACTAACCAACCCTCTGCTACGCGAGCGAAATTGGTCGATTAGAAGTCACTAGTTTACAGGAACTCCGCTTCGGTGCTAGCCACGAACTCAAGCGTTGATTCACCGCAATGGCCAATCAGCTAAAGGGCTTGCCTACCAAACCTCATGACAACCCGCGTCGGTTAATCAATCCAGCCAGCGCGCGAGAAATTGGGAATACTCAAAAACTCATCCCAAAACAGCCATCGAGCGAAGGCCTTACCGACGATTCGGTCGGCCGGAACCGGCCCCCAAACACGACTATCGCTGGAATTATCGCGATTATCGCCCATCATGAAATAGTGCCCTTCTGGAACCACTGCGGTAAAATTTAAGCTCAATCGTGTCGGCGATAAGCGTTTTTGTATTTGGTGCGAGGTGCCCTTCAATTGTTCACGCATGATCACCGAGCGATCGTCATCTGGAGTATCGTCGATAGCCATTTGAGGCATTTTTTCACCGTTGATGTAAACCACTCCGGCCACCACGCGCACTTCATCACCGGGCAGACCGATCAATCGTTTGATAAAATAGCGTTCTTCATGGGGCGGAAAAAAAACCACCACATCACCACGTTCGGGCGAACCTAAGTCGAAGATTTTGTAACGAACTACCGGCAGTCGAAGGCCATACGCCGACTTGCTGACCAGAATAAAATCGCCCACCCTCAGTGTCGGCACCATCGATTTGGAGGGTATTTGAAATGGCTCAAACATAAACGTCCGTAATATCAGGACAATCCCCAACACCGCTGCCAACGAGGCCATAAACTCGATCGGCCCCTCGCGATGTTTAAAGACCCAACGATTGGCGAGCCAAAATACTCCAGTCAACGCAAATCCAGCGGTTAATATCAGTTCAAAATTAATCGTCATCCGTCACTGCTCCAAGCCCAAAATGGTAATCCATCAGGTCTTTAATACCGCCAAAAAAGCGTCCTGAGGTATCTCGACGCTGCCCACTTGTTTCATCCGCCGCTTGCCCGCCTTTTGCTTTTCCAATAATTTCTTTTTTCGGCTCACATCACCACCGTAACACTTTGCTGTGACATTTTTTCGCAATGCTTTTACCGTGGTTCGTGCAATAACGTGGCCACCAATAGCCGCTTGAATGGCGACGTCAAACATCTGGCGGGGTATCAACTCTTTCATTTTTTCGGTCAGAACGCGGCCCTTTCTCGCCGATTCGTCACGGTGAAGGATTACCGCCAAGGCGTCCACGCGGTCGCCATTAATCAGCACATCGAGCTTGACCAAACTGGCTACCTGAAAGCGTGTAAAGTTGTAATCCAAGGACGCAAAGCCGCGGCTCACCGATTTAAGGCGATCAAAAAAATCCATAACCACTTCACTCATCGGCAACTCGTAGCGAATCGCCACCTGGCCACCGATAAATTGCATATCTAACTGCACGCCGCGCTTCTCGACGCACAGGGCGATTACATTGCCAACGTAGTCCTTCGGCACCAGTATGTTGGCCTCACAGATCGGTTCTCGCAATTCATCCACCTGACCGAGATCAGGCAGAGCGGAGGGATTGGAAATGCGTAATTCGTCGCCGCTTGAAGTAACAATTTCGTAGACTACCGATGGCGCGGTAGTAATTAAATCGAGTGAGTACTCTCGTTCCAGCCGCTCTTGAATAATTTCCATATGCAACATACCGAGAAAACCACAGCGAAAACCAAATCCCAACGCATCGGAGCTCTCCGGTTCGTAAAATAACGAGGCATCGTTGACCGCTAATTTTCCTAGAGCATCGCGGAAATCTTCGAAGTCATCAGAATCTACCGGAAACATACCGGCATATACCTGCGGCTTAATGGTTTGAAAGTCTGGCAGCGAGTCGACATCGGCGCTGCTCGCGTGGGTCAGGGTATCACCAACCGGCGCACCCTTGATATCTTTGATACCGGCGACAATATAGCCAACTTCGCCAGCTCTCAACGCACCCGTTGGGTGACGTTTAGGCGTAAATACACCCACGCTGTCAACGCTGTGCGCCTTACCGATCGATTTGGAAATAATTTTGTCTTTTACTTTTAGCGTTCCCTGCACCACACGCACTAGAGAGACCACGCCAAGATAATTATCAAACCACGAATCGATTATCAATGCCTGTAAGGGCAAATCGATGTCGCCCAGCGGAGGCGGGATCGCCACCACAATCTGCTCGAGGATATCCTCAATGCCCATACCGCTCTTAGCACTACAACGCACAGCATCCTGCGCGTCGATACCGATAATATCCTCAATCTCGCCAATGACTCGCTCGGGTTCGGCCTGCGGCAAATCCATTTTGTTCAATACCGGCAGCACTTCCAAGCCTTGATTGATCGCGGTGTAACAGTTAGCCACCGATTGCGCCTCAACACCCTGAGCTGCGTCGACGATCAGTAACGCGCCTTCGCAGGCAGCCAGCGATCTGGACACTTCATAGGAGAAATCAACATGCCCCGGCGTATCGATAAAGTTCAATTGATACCGCTTACCGTTGCGCGCAGTATAAGGCAGCGTTACGCTTTGCGCCTTAATAGTAATACCGCGTTCGCGTTCAATATCCATGGAATCGAGCACTTGCGTATCCATTTCGCGCTCACTGAGACCGCCGCAAAGTTGGATAAAACGATCGGCGATCGTCGACTTTCCATGATCGATATGCGCTATGATCGAAAAATTGCGGATATGACTGAGATCTGACACTTGACGTTACCCGCCTTGAAAAATGCGCGGAGAGTCTAGCCTATTTAGACTCCGAGCGCCATCTAACGAGCGGGTAAATCGCAGCCACATCCGTGGATCCAGAAAATCACTCCGCATCGATTTGAATCGTCCTGAAAACTGCTCTTCCTTGCCGCACGAAGCGAATCGCAATCGGTCGATTCTCGGGTAACTGAGGCAAAACAGCGAGATATCCCTCCACGCTTGCAACGCCAACCTGCCCCATCTGCACGATGATATCACCGCGACTCAGACCCGCTTTATACGCAGGCGATTGCGGCAACACTTCAGAGATAAGCACGCCGCCACGCAATCGAAGTTGGCTCAGCTGAGAATCACTTAGCGACTCGACAACAAGGCCCAAACGATCGCCAAAATCGTCTGATGACGCCGGCTCACCGCCACTGCCTGCATCGCCGTCGAGGACTGCGACGGTCACGTCCAGCTCCTGCTTCGAACCCTCTCTAACGATTTCTACCGACACGTTTTTACCCGGAGGCACTTGCCCAACAAGGGGCGGCAGATCGGTGGAGTCGACCACTTTTTGGCGGTTAAAACGGATGATGACATCGCCCGGCATAATACCGCCCTTGTCGGCAGGACTACCCGGCGATACCGAACTGATCAATGCACCTTGGGCATCGCTAAGATCGAGCGATTTGGCGAGTTTTTGACTGACATCTTGTATCGTCACGCCGAGCCAGCCGCGGTCTACCCGGCCGGTTTCTTTGAGTTGTGCCACCACATTTAGAGCAACGCTGGCCGGAATTGCGAAAGATAAGCCAATCGATCCGCCAGACCGCGAATAAATCTGTGAGTTGATACCCACGACACGCCCTTCCAGGTCGAACAGTGGGCCGCCTGAATTACCTGGATTAATAGCCACATCGGTCTGAATAAAGGGCACGTAGGTACTGCTATCTTCGCTGGGTATGCTGCGCCCAATAGCGCTCACGATGCCCGCAGTCACCGAATAATCAAGGCCAAAGGGCGAACCAATCGCCAACACCCAGGCGCCTACGCGCAACTCATCTTGATCGGCAAAGGTCAGTGCTTGCAGGTCGTTAGCCTCGATCTTTAACAACGCTAGATCTGAGCGCTTGTCGCTGCCGACAATGGTGGCCTGAAATTCTCGACGATCGGCAAAGCTAACGCGAATATCATCGGCTTCTTTGACCACGTGGTGATTCGTCAATATGTAGCCATCTGCGGAGATCACAAACCCAGAACCCGAAGAATAGCCCTTAGGCCGATCCCGCTGGTTGCGCTGCTGCTGCTCGAGTAATCCGCGCAACGCTTCAGGCATTTGCCGCGGATAGGCGCCCATCGTCTGACGCTCAGACCCTTTTAAAGTAGCGTTAATTTTGACCACCGCGGGCGATACCTGATCGACTAAATCGGTAAAGTCGGGCAGCCGAGCCTCGATTTTCAGAGTCATCAGTAAGCCCATCAAAACCATCATCACTAGTCTAACTCGCATTGGTCAATCTCCTTTTATCCAAGTTGTGGGGTTCGTTATATCCGTATAATAGCGCTTCATGAATTCGCTGACCTGCGGTCACTTTTGACGTCAGTGCGATCAACTGCAATCCATTGGTTAGCGCTGGATTTGCCGTTCAACGCGATAGACTACCTGATTGGCAATTTTTTTCGCGGCGGCTCTCGGTATCTCGCCAACCACCGACACACTGTAGTTGTCGGCCCCAAGTCTAGCCTGTTGATGGACCACAGCGGTGGCGCCCAAATTAGCATCGAAAGACGGCGGCGCATCAGCGCCAGTCGGATCAATAAATACCGAGATTGCTGCGATGCCATCCGAGTACATGTAACTCGACACCCCATCACTCCGCGCCATGTCAGTTCCACGCAAAACGAATCCGGGAGGCAGCCATTCGGGGAACCAACCAGGGCCATCGAGTGCTTTTACGGAACCACTCTCTTTACAATGCTCATTTTTCGCGTCTGGTGCAACGATATCACTGTCGGGAAACCGGTCGGGATCCAGCATCAGCTCTATGAATTGAAACCGTTCGAGCGCTTGCCCTTGGGCATTGATCACCGATGAGCGCAACACCAATCCGGTGTCTCTATCCAAGGCCACTGAGTACCCGAAGCGATATGCATCACTAGGAACAATACGCAATACATCCACGTTTCGGCCCACTACCCGGGAAGGATTGTCGACCACCACTGAATAATGCTGGTAGAGGTCGCGATGCGAACCAAGAATAGAGATGAAATTGCTGATCAAAGGCGCCAGGTTTTCTGCAGCCAAGCAGTTTATTGCATTGGTATAACGCGACACCTTGTGCCGCGCACCATCCAAATACACGACCTGTCGCTGCCTCAAACCCTCGTGCATGCGGCTCGACAACCGAATAATTGACCGACGTCCTGCATACTCATAGGTTACAACACCGGTGTAATTTACATGTCCAGCGGCACCTACGATCTGCTCGACCAACGAACCAATGCCCGATGGGGTGGCTGCATATGCCTGAGCGGAAAACGTTGTGGATAGAATCCATGCAGCAGTTCGCAACAGGGTGCAAACTCTCATAGCGATGATCTCATCTTAATTGTCTCTTACCAAAATTGCCCTACACAACAAGCAATGCCGGCCAATCAACGACGCTCCGGCGTCACATCAACCTTATTGAGATCGACCACTGGTACGCTACCATGAGCGCTGTTAAGCGTAGAATTTTCAGCATGCTTTATCAGCATTTTATCGATGTGAGTACGGATTTTATGCGCCGGAAATGCCTGCTGATCTATCGCCGGCAAGAGTCTTTTCGTGGCTGCTGTCGTCGACCCCCTAACCATCGATCCAGCACTGACCGTCTGTGCATCGATGCGCGGTTCAAAACCGGCAGGGAACTGCATGGCCGGCCCAGTATTAATATCGACATCATAGGGATCGAGAGCAGCACTCTGAGTACCTAGTTCGAGCGACGGGTTGTTGAACTCTTGCACGCCCAAAATTGCCACCATCGCAACCGATGCGGCAATAGCACACTGACCCAAAACCTCAAAAATCTTCTTCGCGGGACTCGCCGCATGCACGCTTTCAGTCTCCAGTGCGCTGGCAATGGCAGAACTGCAGTCGATGGCAGTCGCGGAAACCTCGCCCTTGATCGAACGCGATACCATGTGATAGCGCATCCACGCGTTCCTCAAGTCAGTCCGTCGCTCTCCCTCCGTGGCATCCAATAGACGGCGAATTTCAAGCTCATCAGCCTGACCATCCATCAAAGCCGACAGCGATTCCTTTAAAGTATCTCGTTGTTCTGTCATTCACTAACCCCACGGATTCTATTGCTAGTCAATCGTTCACGTTAATGGGACAACCAAAAGGCACGAAGGTTCCCCTCGACTTTTAATTTCCTTTAATTAATACCAGCACCTTAGCATCGATGATTTCCCGTGCTCTAAACAATCTCGAACGCACAGTCCCAGTCGGGCACTGCATGATTTCGGCGATATCATCATAGCTCAAATCTTCGTACTCTCTCAAGGTAACGGCAGTTCTGAGGTCCTCGGGCAAATCGGCGATGGTCTTGCGGATTGCGCCGTCGAGTTGTTCGCAGAACAGCCTATTTTCTGGGGAATCGAGATCATGCAATTGATCATTGGCGGCAAGGTACTCGGCATCCGCTACATCTATATCGGCAGACGGTGGTCGACGACTGCGAGTGACGAGGTAATTCTTTGCGGTATTTACGGCGATGCGATACAACCAAGTATAAAATTGGCTCTCCCCCCTAAATCCGGGCAGCGCGCGATAGGCTTTAATAAACGCCTCCTGCGTCACATCGGCTATTTCATCACGATCGCGTACAAAGCGCGAAATAATCGACTGCAGTTTAAACTGATACTTTAATACCAATAGATCAAAAGCTCGCTTATCACCACGCTGAACTCTCTCAACTAATTGTTGATCGCTGGGGTCGATGTCGCTGTGTTTCATTTTTTCGTTGTGTTCCTATCGGGTTTTGCTTATGTAAATCCATTTGATCCATCGTTTAATTGCGACAGCGCAATTCACTTACGACCACTCGCTGCAATAATAGTTTAGATATATTATCATGGCATGCCAAAAAACTGTGTTATTCGCATGCAACAAAATACCTTTTACGATGTGCTAGTCATCGGCAGTGGCGCGGCAGGCCTGACATTGGCATTGCATATAGATCCAGCCTATCGAGTCGCCTTGATCAGCAAGTCAACGCTGCAAGCCGGCGCATCTTGGCTTGCCCAAGGTGGCATTGCGGCAGTTTTTGATAAAAATGATAGCGCCGCGGCGCATATTGCCGACACGGAGCGTGCCGGGGCGGGCCTATGTCGTAGCGAGGCAGTGCAGTTTGTGGTCGAAAATGGTCCCGCAGCGATCCAGTGGTTGATTGGTCAGGGCGTTGACTTCACGCGCGATACCGATCAACAGCAATACCATTTAACCCAAGAGGGCGGCCACAGTCATAGACGCATTTTGCACAGTGCCGACGCTACCGGTAAAGCAGTGACAGGAACGCTGGTCGATCAAGTCATAGCATCTCCAAATATCGATGTATTCGAACATCATTGCGCGGTTGATCTCATCACTCAGGCCGACAAAAACTCCAGGAAAATTCGCTCGACAGGTGCCTATGTACTGGATATTGAATCGCAGCAAGTGCGGGTATTTAAAGCCAAGAGCACCGTGTTGGCATCGGGAGGCGCCAGCAAGTCTTATCTCTACACCAGCAATCCTGACGGCGCCAGTGGCGACGGCATTGCCATGGCTTGGCGGCGAGGCTGCCGAATCGGCAACCTCGAGTTCAACCAATTTCACCCGACCTGCCTGTATCACCCCAAAGCCAAATCGTTTCTAATCACCGAGGCGCTGCGGGGCGAGGGAGCAGTCCTGCGTCTGCCCGATGGAAGTCAGTTTATGCAGCGCTTTCACGAAGCCGGTGAACTTGCGCCGAGAGATGTAGTCGCACGCGCAATCGATCATGAAATGAAGCGCTTGGGCAGCGATTGTCTGTATTTAGATATCAGTCATAAGCCGGCCGACTTTGTCATTGAACACTTTCCTACCGTGTATAAACACTGTCTGACGTTTGGCATCGACATTACCACCGATCCAATCCCTGTGGTGCCCGCCGCGCACTATACCTGCGGCGGTATTCTGGTCGATACCAGCGCCCAGACTGACCTTTTAAACCTGTATGCCATTGGCGAAAACGCTTTTACCGGTCTCCATGGTGCCAATCGTATGGCCAGTAACTCACTGCTGGAATGCATCGTTTATGCTTGCTCAGCAGCACAGGCGATCAATCGAATCACGGCGGGCATCAATGAGCCAGACCCAATCCCAGATTGGGATGAGTCGCGGGTACAAAACTCCGATGAACAGGTGGTAATTTCCCACAACTGGGACGAACTTAGGCGCTTCATGTGGGATTACGTCGGCATAGTGCGCACCAACAAACGCCTGGAGCGCGCTCAGCATCGGATCAAACTACTACAAAAGGAAATTCAGGAATACTATGGCAACTGCCGAGTTAGTCGCGACTTACTCGAACTGCGCAATTTGGCAACCGTGTCAGAACTCATCATACGCTGCGCGCTAGAACGCCGAGAGAGTCGCGGGTTGCACTACACATTAGACTATCCGGAACTGTCCAACATCGCCCGCGATACTATCATGGTGCCGATCAACTTTGCCGGGCAAGATGTCATTATTCGCCGCGACGACTGAGTTCTAGCAGTAGCCTACGCAAACGGCGATGCTCGTTCGTCGACATTGCATCTCGAGGTATAAAACGCAGCAGAGATCGCTTTGAAAAGCGCTCAAAATAGACAATGATCAACCCCTTTGTAACCCAACAACGGGACTTTTTGTGCAGTTCAATGCGTTCGTTACCGGCCACCAACCGCCACGCAAAAAAGGTCGATGCGCCGCTAAAAATTAGCAGTTCATCGACCTGACAACGGTACTTTCGCAGTGCCAGTAAGGCCGCCAAAATTGCCATACATACATTGATTAACGCCACCCAAGGCACGATTGCAAGGTTCATGGCGACCAATGCAACCATCAATGCGGCCCATAACTGCCAGATCAAACTCCAACGCGAGCGCCTCAGCCTAAACTGGCTATAATTGGCGGCGGCTATCACGTACGATCTGCACAATGCGCTGCATGCCGGGATCGGCGGGCACCGTCGCTTTCAAAAACCACTCGAACAGCGTCTGGTCTTCGCGTTCTAAAAGCACTTCAAAACGTAATTTGTCATCATCATCAAGGGCATCGAAATGTTTCTCGACGAAGGGTCCAAGTAACAGATCCAGTTCCAGCATACCGCGACGGGCGGCCCACACTAAACGATTTTTATTCATAAGCCACCGACAGTCGAGTAAAATACGCCTATAGTAGATCATAGCGCCACAACCTGCACTACAAAGGATATCTATGGATACCGCCAAACTGTTCCCCCACCACAACACTATCCTCGACCCATCCAAACGGCGAGTACTCTCGTTTGGCGAACAACCAGAAGCATTTAGCGAGTTGCAAATTACCGACACACTCTGCCCGATCTCCCGAGGCTACATTCAACTCAGTGGTCCCGACAGCTGCAAATTTTTGCAGGGGCAAGTGACCTGCGACATGCAAGCAGTGAACGGCCATCAAGTGCTGCGTGGTGCTCACTGCACGCCCAAGGGTCGCATCATTTTTCTATTTTCGGCGCTCTGCGATAGCGATGACAACATCCTATTGGAAACCCATAGCTCGGTCATCCCCCAGGCGATTGCCAACTTAAAGAAATATGCCGTGTTTTTTAAAACCGAGATTAGCGACCTAAGCGGCTCGCTGACCACCTTTTTAATCTCCGGCCCGAGCAGCGCCAAATCCATAGCAACGCTCTGCCATCAGCCACTTCCACAACCGGGCATGCATGTTGAAGAGGCCGACATCCGGCTGCGCTGTATCACCGAGAATCGCTACTCGGTTACCTGTAAGTCCGAAGGTAGCGCCCGTTTAATCGCCGAGTATCCGGGCTTGACCCTTTGCGGCGAAGCCTACGCCGATCTCATCACGCTGCGCAGTGGGTTTGCCGACGTCACCGAAGATACCTTGGACAAATTTATTCCGCAGATGCTTAACCTCGATCGCCAGGCATTTATCAGCTTTAAAAAAGGCTGCTATACCGGCCAAGAAATTATTGCCCGAGCGCATTATCGAGGCGCAGTTAAACGGCGTCTGCGTCACATTCAATGCCAGCTCGACGAACTCCCCAAGCCCGGCGAAACCCTAGCCGATTGCAATGGCAAGGGAATAGGTTCAGTGGCGAGCGCGGCTTGGAGTTCACCGCAGCAGGCCGAACTACTGGTAGTGATATCGGACGGCGTCGAGAGCCTCAATGGTTTACAACTAAACACGCAAACTGGTATCGACGCCGAAACGCTGGTACTGCCCTACCCGCCGCTGGTACAGAAATGATCGCAGCCGGCAACTGGCTCACGCTCTACCCAATTTGGGTGATCTGGCTGAGCAGCTTTTCGCTCATCAGCCTCATCCTCAGCATTGCTTCTCTACCGATGCTCATCGCCCGTCTACCCAGCGATTATTTTTTTAATCAACGAAAAACAGTGCGCTGGGATCATCCACAACACCTCGTTCTCTGTGGCCTCAAAAATCTATTTGGATTAACCTTGTTGCTGGTGGGCTTGTTGTTGTTATTTTTACCTGGACAAGGACTGGTGACCATACTGATAGGCCTGATGTTAATGAACTATCCAGGCAAGTTCCGCATCGAGCGAAAAATAGTGCGTATGCCCGGGGTATTAGCCTCGCTCAACTGGGTGAGAGGCCGCTGCAATGTAAACCCACTGACGCTTGAACGACCGACTGGGCAACCAGATTCGTTCAAATAGCGCGCGGTTCATCCGGCAGTTGCCAATCAATCGGCGCGTCGCCAGCATCGATTAGATAACGGTTGCACTGCGAAAAGTGTCGGCTGCCAAAAAAACCTCGGTAGGCAGACAGCGGCGATGGGTGCGGAGCCTCTAGCACCCAGTGATGTTGGCGGTTTACCTGGGCGGCTTTTTTTTGCGCAAGACTGCCCCAGAGCATAAATACCAGCCGATCGCTGTGCTCATTTAGGCGTTCGATAATGTCATCGGTAAAGCCTTCCCAACCACACCCCCGATGAGACCCTGGATCGCCGTGCTCAACGCTGAGAACAGCATTCAACAACAGTACACCCTGATCAGCCCAGTGTGATAAGCAACCATGCTGAGGCGCATGAAAACCAACATCTTCGGTTAGTTCTCGGTAGATATTTCGCAACGATGGCGGCACACCAACCTGCGGCTGCACGGAAAAACACAGCCCGTGAGCCTGACCCAGACCATGGTACGGGTCTTGACCAATAATCACGACGCGAACCGCCTCATAGGGCGTTTCGCGCAACGCTGCGTAGAGATACTTTTGCGGCGGATATACTACCGCGCCCGCGCGGCGGCGACGTTCCAAAAAGGCCATTAAATGAGCCATGGAGCCGCTTTCCATATGGCTTTTAAGCAACCTGCGCCATTCGCCATCAATCCCCGCTTCGACGATCTGGTTGTGTTCATCTTTGTCGATCATTCTAGCGCCACCCCAAAGCCATTGTCATAACGTAAATCGTAAAAAACGCTCTACCTACAACTACTAGATGGTACCATAGACACTCATGCAAGCCACTTCGACCCTCTCTATTTTGCGCCTAACCTGGCCGACTATTTTAAGCAATATGATCTATATGTTGCTGGCCTTAGCATGCCTGAAAATCGCCGGTCAAATGGGCGCTGATGCAGTCACCGCGGTCACCACCGGTCAGCGCCTCTACTTTTTTCTACATGCATTTATAATGGGATTTTGCAGCGCAACCACAGCCCTTGTCGGTGCTTATTGGGGCGCTGACAACAGATCAATGGCGGCACATTTTGCCAGCCTCTCACTGCTGCTATTTTTTACCTTGGGATGCCTCATCAGTTCCCTCGCACTGGCCTTTCCGGAAACCCTAGTCGACTTATTTGGACTATCCGGTCAGGCCCGCGCTCAGGCCATCGAATTTTTTATATGGACCGCGGTATTCGCTCCGGCGATAGTCCTAACGCTAATTTTTAACATGGCGCTAAGAGCTATCGGCGATAGCCTAACACCCCTGTGTATCGGGGTCGTTAGTTTCTCTATCAGCCTCTCGCTGTGCTTATTTTTTAGCCTTGGTTGGCGCGATTATCCAGCCCTTGGCGTCAAGGGCCTCGCTCTGGGCTGCGGCATCGGGGCTGCTATCACCGTGATTGCCGTCACCTGCCTGTGGTTGCTCGGCAAACTCAGTCTACCGGTGACAAATCCACTACCCAACATTCGCGTAAATACCCGCCGGTTATTATCTATTGGCTTTCCAGCGGCCTTTGAGCAAATCGCCTTTCAATCTGGCGTGCTCATATTTCTGGGGTTTTTAACTACCTATGGCAACGCGCCTTTCGCCGCCTATGGAATTGGAATTTCGCTGCTCAGCCTGATCATTGTGGTAGCCTTTAGCTTCGCCATCTCGGGCGCTACGCTGGTCAGCCAACATCTCGGAGCCGGCGATGCCGACGGTGCCTATCAGGCCGGTTGGCGCACCATGCGCACAGCGTTTTATATCATGCTCATCGGGGCCATAATTATGCGATGCAGCGCGAGTCCGCTAGCCCATTTCATGATCGCCGACCCACAGGTGGTATACTACGTAATTCAGGTAATTCACATACTCTGCCTTTGTATGCCCCTGATGGCGATTGAATTCAGTATCGCTGGTGCCTTGCGCGGCTCAGGCGATACGCGCTATCCGATGCTGGTGACGCTCTTTAGCATCGGCCTTAGCCGCGTTATTGCGCCGCTCATTTTACTGCAGATGCAACTCGATGTTATTTGGCTTTTTTACACAACGCTGTTGGACTACCTGATTAAATCAAGTCTAATTATGGCGCGCTTCCGTAGTAAAAAGTGGTTGCTCAAGTCCTGTAAGCAACCCATTTAGACAGCATTTTTTTAGTGGCGCGCGACATGCACTGAACCCAGCGCGTAGCGCCACTCACAGAGATAGAAAATCACATGCTTCAATCGACGCCAGATACGCTCCAGCAACGTTACAATCTCCAGATCGCCTACTGGTTGCTGTTCTGTGCCGGCGTTATTTTTGCCATGATTCTATTGGGTGGCGTTACCCGACTGACCAACTCGGGACTATCGATGGTTGAGTGGAAACCCATCATGGGCATCATTCCACCGCTTTCCGAGGGCGATTGGCAACTGCTGTTTAGCAAGTACCAACAGTTCCCCGAGTATCAAAAAGTTAATCTAGGCATGACCTTGGCTGAATTCAAGCCGATTTTTATGTACGAGTATTTGCACCGGGTACTCGGGCGAATTATTGGCGTGATTTTTATCGTGCCCTTTGTATATTTCTATCTTGCAAAACGCATCCCCGCCGGACTGACGGGAAAGTTGCTAGTGATGCTGATGCTCGGCGCGGGTCAAGGCTTACTCGGGTGGTATATGGTAAAGAGTGGCCTAGTCAATGACCCCAGAGTCAGCCAATACCGTTTAACCGCCCACCTCGGCAACGCAGCGCTGATTTACGCGTTCATTTTTTGGATCGCATGTGGGCTGTTGCACCGGCCCAGCGCCCAGCCGACTTCACTGCGCATTCCGGCAATGCTAATCAGTCTGCTAATCTCGGTCATGATACTCTCTGGAGGATTGGTCGCCGGCACTCGCGCAGGCTATGCCTACCCAACATTCCCGCTGATGGGAGATCACTTTTTCCCGCCGCAGCTATATACGATGCAACCACTTTGGCTCTCCGCGTTTGAGGACATTACCACAATCCAGTTTAACCACCGAATGTTTGCCTACGTCATCGTTACAGCCATCGGCCTGTTTGCCGCCTGCGCGTTGCGCTCAGGCGTGCAAGGGCCGACCCGCACTGGTGTTTGGTGCATGCTCGGCTTGATGATTGTTCAGGTCAGCCTCGGCATTAGCACGCTGTTGCTACATATGCCGGTGCCGCTGGCTGCGGCCCACCAAGTCGGTGCCATCGCCCTACTCAGCGCCTCGTTGTATGTGACGCACTCGTTGCACTGCGCGACCGGTTTGCCCACGCGGCGAGACGACAAGGCGTTAGACTCGATACCGAGCGCTTAATAAGCTGCGGTGCTCGCATAGCGACGCTCGGTGCAGAAGGTTAATGCTCGGGCCGAAGGTGGGGGAACAGCAACACATCGCGAATCGACGGCGAGTCGGTCAGTAACATCACCAGACGATCAATGCCGATACCCTCTCCCGCTGTTGGCGGCAAGCCGTACTCTAGGGCGCGGATATAGTCGTCGTCGAAGTGCATTGCCTCTGCGTCGCCGGCATCCTTTTCGGCTACCTGCTGCCGAAAGCGCAACGCCTGATCCTCAGCGTCATTTAACTCGGAAAAACCATTGGCGATTTCACGACCGCCGACAAAGAATTCAAAGCGATCGGTAACGCTGGGGTCATCGTCGTTGCGTCTCGCCAGCGGCGAGACCTCGGTGGGGTAGCGGGTAATAAACGTCGGCTGCTCAAGTCGATGCTCGACGGTTTTTTCAAAAATTTCGATCTGCACCTTACCCAACCCCCAGATATCTTTTAGGGGAATCTGCAAATTACTGGCGATAGAGCGCGCGCCAGCCTCGCTGGCAAGTTGTTCGGCGTCGATCTCGGGGTTGTAGTGCAAGATTGAATCAAATACCGATAGCCGGAAAAAGGGATTGGCAAAATCATACTCGACCTGCCCAATGACGACGCCATCAGCATCTCGCTGACTGTTTATAACCCGCGTCGACCCCAGCACCTCGGCGGTTAACCGGCGCAGCATATCCTCGGTCAAATCCATCAGGTCGCCGAAGTCTGCATAGGCTTGATAGAACTCCAACATGGTGAATTCGGGGTTGTGGCGAGTCGATAATCCCTCATTGCGAAAATTTCGGTTGATCTCATAGACCCGTTCAAAGCCTCCCACGACTAGGCGTTTTAAGTAGAGCTCCGGCGCTATCCTAAGATACATGTCGATGTCCAGCGCGTTGTGGTGGGTGATGAACGGACGCGCCACAGCACCTCCTGGAATCACCTGAAGCATCGGGGTTTCAACTTCCAAATAATCCGCATGGTTGAGGTAGCGGCGAATAAAGTCGACCACTTTAGAGCGCGTTCGAAAGGTGTTGCGCACCTCTGGATTGACGATCAGATCGACATAACGCTGGCGATAGCGAAGTTCCTGGTCGGCCAATCCATGGAATTTATCCGGTAACGGGCGCAGCGCCTTGGTCAGAAGTCGATATTCGTCCATTTGTACAAACAGATCGCCCTTGCCCGACCTTTGCAAAGAACCGCTGATACCGACGATATCACCCAGATCGAGCGCTTTGGCAAAGGGTCGCGCAGCCTTGGTCACGTAGAGCTGGATTTGACCACTGCCGTCTTGCATAACGATAAAGGCGCCGCGATTACGAATCACTCTACCGGCAATACTAACTTTTTCATCGAGCGCCTCGAGCTGCGGTTTATCATAGCTTGAAAACTTAGACTGCAACGCAGCAGCGTTGTTCGCCGGCCTAAAATCGTTGGGGAAAGCATTGCCTTTTTTATCTCGCAGCGCATCAAGCTTGGCGCGGCGTTCGGCAATCAGTCGGTTTTCGTCTTGGTGATCAGTCATAGTCATTGAGTATCTGTAATGTGGTTTAAATTTGCATACCCTGCCGGTAATTCAAAGCCCCGCCTTGAGCGAGGCGACGATAAAGGGATCTAGCTTACCGTCCAGCACCGCCTGAGTATTGCGTGTCTCGATGCTCGTGCGCAAGTCTTTAATCCGTGCGTCGTCGAGCACGTAGGAGCGGATCTGACTGCCCCAACCAATATCCGACTTGTTGTCCTCAGTCGCTTGAGCCGCCATTTGGCGTTTTTGTAGTTCACTCTCGTACAAGCGAGCTCGCAGCATCTGCCAGCATTTGTCGCGGTTTTGATGCTGCGATCGTTGGCTTTGACACTGCACCACGATACCGCTGGGTTCATGGGTCAAGCGCACCGCCGAATCAGTTTTATTGATGTGTTGACCGCCGGCACCCGACGCGCGGTAGGTATCGGTGCGCACGTCTGCGAGGTTGATATCAATGTCGATGTCATCATCTATCTCTGGCGATACAAACACCGCGGCAAACGATGTATGCCGCCGGTTGCCCGAGTCAAATGGCGATTTCCGCACCAATCGATGCACGCCAATTTCGGTGCGTAGCCAACCAAAAGCGTGATCGCCTGTGACCTGAACGGTGGCACTTTTAATACCTGCCACATCACCGGCCGAGCATTCGATCAAATCTGCCTTAAAACCCTTGTCATCGGCCCAGCGAAGGTACATGCGCAGCATCATTTCCGCCCAGTCCTGAGCCTCGGTGCCACCTGATCCCGATTGGATGTCTAAAAAAGCATTATTAGCATCCATTGGGCCCGAAAACATCCGTCTAAATTCGAGCTTGGCCAACTCTTCATCCAACCCGGCAATTTCAATCTCGACCTCGGCAACGGTATCGCTGTCCGCCTCCTCGACCGCCATTTCGAGTAACTCGCGGGTATCGGCAACGCCCTGATCGAGATGTTCGATGGTTTTAACGACCAACTCCAACGACGCCCGCTCTCTGCCCAGCGCCTGCGCTCTATCGGCATCATTCCAAACATTGGGCTCAGCCAAATCGAGCTCTACCTCGGCCAGGCGATCCTTGCGATTGGCATAGTCAAAGATACCCCCGAAGCAAATCGGTGCGCGTCTGCAGCCCCTCTAGGGCGGTAAAAATTGCATTCACTTCCATGCTCAATCCTGTGTTCTGACATGCATTCGGGCGCCATGGTACCGCAGCCATGCGACGACACCAAGAAAAAACCTACCCGGTTGAAAAAGTCATAAAACAGGCGCAATATGGCTTTGAACTTGGCCTTAAGAGAGCGTTCCAATGCGACTAATGATCTGCTTAGCGGTCGCCGCATCATTTCTTTACCTCGGTTTTTGGCCGGTCCCAATCGAACCCACTTACTGGCAAGCGCCCAGCGACCAAGGCTACGTTGGCGACTTCAGCGGCAATACTCAATTACAGTCCGCGGAGTTTGTCCAATTGGACAACACCGACGGCCCAGAGGCGCTGGCCCGCGGCCCCGAAGGTGACATTTACATATCCTCCGCCCAGGGTTGGGTGCTCCGATACAACCCGCTTACCCGCGCCACTACCCGCTGGGTGAACACCGATGGTAGGCCACTGGGCATGGCGTTTGATGCTGACCAAAATCTACTGGTTGCGGACGCCTACCGCGGTCTTCTCAGTATCGCGCCATCGGGTAGCGTGTCCGTTCTGACCGATTCGGTCGAAGGATCGCCGATCGCCTATGCGGACGATGTCGATGTAGCCGCGGATGGCAAGATCTATTTTAGCGACGCCTCGACCAAGTTCGGCGCCCGAGCTCATGGCGGCACCTACGCTGCCAGTTTACTCGATACCATGGAACATGGCGGTCACGGCAGAGTGCTGGTATACGACCCCGCCGACCGCTCGACGGAGGTACTCCTAGACGGCTTAAATTTTGCCAACGGGATCGCCATGGACGCCGACAGTCGCTTCCTGTTAGTTGCGGAAACCGGTCACTACAGAATCAAAAAATACTGGCTCAGCGGCGCCGACCAGGGAACTACCGACATCCTCATCGATAACCTGCCGGGCTTTCCCGACAATATTGTTCGCGCCCCCAATGGACGTTTTTGGATTGGCTTGGTTGCACCACGTGACCGGCTGCTCGACGGCATATCGACCCAACCCTGGTTACGCAAACTAGTGCAGCGCCTACCATCCATCCTGCATCCAGCCATCGTGCCCTTCGGACACGTCTTTTCAATCGATGGCGATGGCAACAATATCCGCTCACTGCAAGATCCCACCGGCGGCTATCACAGCGTCACTGGCGCGCTTGAAACCGAGCAGTGGCTTTACATTAGCAGCCTCTTCGAGGATAGGCTCGCGCGTCTGAGCCGCACACCGCTAAATCTCCAATGAGCGGCTCGTGCAAATCGATAGTTATCGCGACCACCGCTCAGCGCGACGCTGATCAAAGGCGTATAATGCCCACCACAGACAGATCCTCGGAACCATTATGCATGCAATTCATAGCCGGCTGAGACAGCATTTTTTGGACGCCTTCAGCGGCGCCGAACACGAGCATTTCAGCCACGTTCAACCGCAGCCAATCCAACAGCCGACGGCGGTGTTTGAAAACCGTGAACTGGCTATGGAAATGGGTTTTGAGCAATCGTTGCTCGACGACCCTGCGAGTCTCGCACTTCTCAGTGGCAATGCCATCCCCAACAATATCCAACCGATCGCATTGGTCTATGCCGGGCACCAATTTGGCGTCTGGGCTGGACAACTTGGAGATGGTCGCGCCATGACTCTCGGTGAGATCGAGGTCGCGGGTGAACTCTGGGACCTGCAGTTAAAAGGTGCTGGAACGACGCCTTATTCGCGCTTTGGCGACGGCCGCGCGGTTTTGCGCTCGAGCATCCGCGAGTATTTATGCTCAGAAGCCATGCACGCGCTGGGTATCGACACAACTCGAGCGCTGTGCTTAATCGACAGCAGCACCCCGGTCTACCGCGAATCGGTCGAGAGCGCCGCCGTTGTATGTCGAGTCGCCCGCAGCCATATCCGCTTTGGCTCGTTTGAACACCATCACTATCGGGGCCAGACTGGCGCGCTAAAAGCACTGGCCGATTACGTGCTCGAACGGCATTTTCCAACCACCAAAGGGGATTTAGAGGGATACCGGCAACTGTTTGAGAACGCGGTCATAAAGACCGCACAAACGATCGCCAAATGGCAAGCCATTGGATTTTCCCACGGCGTTATGAACACCGATAATATGTCCATCCTCGGCGATACGATTGACTACGGCCCCTTTGGTTTCATGGACAGCTACGACCCCAATTTTATCTGCAACCACTCCGACAACCGCGGCCGCTACGCATTTAAAAACCAACCCTCCATCGGTCTTTGGAATTTGAATGCCCTGGCCACCGCGCTAAGTTCGCTGCTGCCCTCTGAGCATTTAATAGCCGCACTGGAACGCTATGAAACAGAGTATCAAGCCAGCTTTTCACGCGCTATGGCGAGCAAACTCGGCCTCGCCCAAATCGAACACGGCGATCGAGTGATGATCGACAATCTATTGGCGATACTGGCGTCTAACCGAGTCGATTACTGCAATTTTTTTCGCGCGCTCTGTCACTATCGGGTGGATCGAGACAATCGAGTAATCGGTGATCTTTTTATACAGCGCAGCGACTTTGATCACTGGTCTCGAGGTTACAACGAAAGACTCCGCAACGAAGGGCTGGATGAGGAACTGCGCGATTGCAACATGCGCGCGGTGAACCCCAAGTACATTTTGCGTAACTATATGGCGCAAGAGGCCATCGATGCCGCGCAGCAGGGCGACTATGACCTTACTCGACAACTTTTGATCATCCTGCAGACACCTTTCGACGAACATCCAGAATTCGAGCGCTATGCGGGATCACCGCCGGACTGGGCAGCGACGCTATCGGTCAGTTGCTCCTCCTGAGCCACTGTAACCGACTGGCGGAGGGTCGGCGCGGCAACAGTAAAAAATTCTCGCCAAACCACCTCCCGAGTCGCTACAATCAAAGGCGTAGGATAGGCAGCGATAAGTTGTCGAGGATTGCCCACCGACCGAGGCCTCCGGGTTATTGATGAATGCTTTTAAAAATCTAATCACAACGCTGTGCCTGCTGTGCAGCCATAGCGTCGCAGCGGACATATTCTGGGCTTTTCGCGATGAGCAGGGAGCGACAAAATGGCAATATGTAGCCAACTTTTCCAGCAGTATGCTTATTTTAGCGCTGTCTTTTACCGCGCTAAAATTATTCCTCAGCCGCCGCCAAGCGCACCGGTACAACCTCGAACTCGAAGAAATCCGTCGACAACTTGAACAGCGCGTGGAAGAGCGTACCGCCAATCTTAATCAGACCAATCAACTGTTGCAAAGCAGCAATGCGGCGCTCGCCGAAGAGATCGATGGCCACCTCGATACCACCAGCCAACTGGCGATATCGGAGGCCTACATCACCAGCATACTGCGATCAATGCCGCTGGTGGTGATCGGACTGGATGACCAAAACTGCATCACTCAATGGAACCTGCAGGCCGAAAGCGTTAGTCGATTAAACGCCGCCGATGTCATTGGTCGAGAGTTGTGGGACTGTTATCCAACAATTTCGCTGACACCCGATCAAGTCGATCGTGCCAGGCGCGAGCAAAAAACCCTCGCCATCAAGCAAAGCCAAGATAATCAATACCATTTTAATATCACCATCTACCCGCTACAAGAGCAATTGGAGAATGGGGTGGTGATATTGATCGACAACGTCACCGACCAAGTGAACGCCAATAATTTGCTTATTCAACGCGACAAAATGTCGTCTATGGGTGAGATGGCCGCCGTTATGGCGCAGGATATCAATCTCCCTTTGAGCGCCAGCCTGAAAGATATTCAGGCAGTACGCAGCGCATTAACCGAAGAATGTGTCGATCCAATTGAGCTCAACGAGCTGCTGGAAAATGCGCTGATACGAGGGCAACAGGCGACCCATGTGATTGAAAACCTGTTGGCGTTTTCAACCGGTGGCGGCGGTGAAAAAGAACTTGCCAGCGTCGCTGAGATTCTCGATCACAGTCTCGAATTGGCCGCCAGTCTGCTCTCTGCGCCTTCGGGGCTGCGTTTTAGGGACATCACTATAGTTCGAGATTACAGTGACAGCTTGGCTAAAATACCCTGTCATGTAGGTGAGTTACAACAGGTTTTTATCAGTTTATTTCGCCATGCCTGTCAATCCTTGGGCGAACTCGACGATCCGGAAAAACGGCCCGAGATACGCATAGAGGCGAGCCAGCAGGATCACTTCATCGTGCTTTGTATTCACCACAACGGCATGCTGATAGGGCTCGATGAGCAACAATACATCTTCGAGCCCCTGGCATCACAAAGCGCTGGCAACAAACGTTATCCGGTCAGCAGCCGGCTGTCGTTCACTCACTTTATTGTTGCCGATCAACACCAGGGGAATATTGCGGTGACATCGAGCGAACGATCTGGCACCAACTTCCACTTGCAATTGCCACTCGCCGCCTAAACACTTTCCTCGAGGCCGGGTCGCCCTAGAGCCTGCGAAGCACTTCAAGGGGCGGCAATAGAACTGATTTACGACTGTAGGAGACTCCCAATGCACCGACTAAAAGACCCCCACTAAGCGGTCCAGCGAGCCACATCCACGCATGGCCGGTCAACGGCAATTGCAGCAGATAGTGCTCGATCAAAAGCAACGCAGTTTCAGCGCCGAGCGCCGCCAATAGGCCCGCCAGCACACCCAAGGTGGTAAATTCAATGCACTGTACGCCGAGGATCAAACGTTGGGAACTGCCAATCGTGCGTAGTATAGCGCTCTCTTGCAGGCGTTCACTCATCGACAGGCTAACGGCGGAAAACATCACCAGAATACCGCAGGCTAGAATCAGCAGGGTCATCACCTCTAAACCGCGCGTGACCTGCGACACAATGGTGCGCACCCGCTCAATAATCTTGTCCAGTTCGATCACTTGCAAGGTCGGATAATTACGCAACAAGTCGTTGAGTATGAGTTTTTCGGAGGGCGGTATATAAACGCTCGTCATATGGGTGCGCGGGTAACCCTCCAAAAGACCCTCGGGGAATAAAAAATAAAAATTAGGCGTCATATCGTCCCAGCTAACGCTTCGCGTATTGGCTAGCCGCGCCTCAAAATTAAGCCCGCCCACACTAAAGGTAATGCGATCTCCAATGACCAATCCGAGTTCACTCGCCAAATCCTCTTCGATTGACAATGGTGGCAGTGTCGGCGGGCTAGCCGCGGCATTATAAGGGGTACTCGACCACCAATCTCCCGAGGTGATGGTATTATTTTCGGGCAGGTTTTTGGCCCAACTAAGATTCAGTTCGCGCTGCAGAGATTCGTGACTCTCGAGTTGCTCGGATTCGATATCCTGCCCGTTGATCTGCCGAATTCTGGCCCGCACCATCGAGAACCATCCCGAGGCATCGAGCGCTCGTTGTTCGATCAACGCCTCGACCTCTTGCAACTCGTAGGAGGCCACGTTGTAGAGAAAGTGATTCGGCGTGTCTTCGTCAAACTGCAGACGAAGGTCATCAATCAACGACGTCCTTATCACCGCCATAATCATTAACAGCGCAATGGCACCGGAGAAACCCAATAGTTGAATGAGGCTCTGCAACCGCCTCCGCCAGAGGTTCGCCAGCGCCAATCGCCAAATACTGCCGAGATGTCGAGCCACCTTTTGACCGAGCCACAAGAGCGTTAAACCAAACCCCATTGCGGCCGCAGCGATCGCAGTAAAGGCCACCAACATCGCCATTGATATGGCCACATTACCACTGTACCAAAGTAACAGTAAACCGATTGTTAACACCCCCAAACCACCTCGCAGCGCAGTGCTTGCTGATTTCACTGGGATATCTTGACGCAGTACGGTCATTGCTGAGAGGTTCGGCAAGTGCCAGATTGCCGGTAGCATAAATCCCAATAGACAGAGAAATCCGGTTGCCATTCCGGTGATCCACGGCCTAAAACTCGCTGGCGGCAGATCGATCGGCATCCAATCGCGCACCAACCATACGAGAAGTCCTTGAATCAGCGCACCCAGAGCAATACCCATCGCCGACCCCAGTGTACCGATTGCCAAGATATAAGTTATATACAGTCGGCGAATCGCGCTACCCGAAAGGCCCCAGCTTTTATACAGGCCCACTTGCAGGTGCTCGCCAATGGCAAACTGATGGCTCGCCAAGGCCAGCGCGATACCGGCAAGAACCACCCCAATGCTGCCCGCCAGCAACAAAAACCGGCGGCCGCTATCGATGCTTTCAGCAATCCTTGCCTGAGCTTGATCGGGGGTAATAAGGCGCTGGTGAATGCTCAACTGTGGCTCAAGCCATGCGCGGTAGGCGCTCACTCGCTCGGTTCCCGTGCCGGTTTCCGCCACCAATAACCGGTGCTTCACTCGGCTACCAGGAAGTAATACGCCCGCCGTTTTAACGTCTTCGACGTGCATCAAAATGCGCGCGCCGATCAACGAAAATGAGCTGCCCGAATCGGGCTCTTCGATCAATACCCGGCTAATTTTAACGTGGCTATCGCCGAACTCTATCGAGTCTCCCAATTCAATCCGTAGCAGCGGTAGTAGCCGCGCATCCGCCCAGGCTTCGCCAACCGGAGGGCCCGTGCGCACCGTCTGCTCCGCCGCTGGGTCAGCGCTAAAGGGTTTGTCAGAGTGCCGGATCGCACCGCGCAGGGGATAACTTGACTCGACCGCTTTAATCGATGCCAGATGCATATCATCGCCGTGATAAACCATCGACGAAAAACTCATCATTAATGCCGTGCGCAGCCCCGTGGCCTGAGCCCTTTCGACAAAATCTTGGGCAATGCGGGTATTACCCTCGAGAACTAGATCTGCGGCCAAAAAACTGGCTGACTCATTGACTAGGGCCTTTTCCACTCGATCGGCCAGCAGCGACACCGACGTCACTACCGTCACCGCCAACACCAACGCACCGACAACCAAGCGCAACTGTCCTCCGCGCCAATTGCGCAACAGAATTTGCAACGCTAGCATTTGACGCTCATCTCCGCGACCGGCGTGAATTGAATGCCACTTTTTAAATGCAACTGACGGCTACAACGGCTCGCCAAACTGTGCTCGTGGGTCACGATAACCAAGGTTGTGCCCTCTTCCCGATTGAGTTCAAACAACAGATCATTAATCGTTTCACCGGTGACACTATCGAGGTTACCAGTCGGTTCGTCAGCGAACAAAATCGTCGGTTTACAGGCAAATGCGCGTGCCACCGCTACCCGCTGCTGCTCACCACCGGACAATTGTCGCGGATAATGCTCGGTTCGATCTGCCAGCCCTACTCGCTGTAGATAACTACCGGCTATACCCATAGCATCGCCACCTTTTTGTAGTTCTAGAGGCAGTGCAACATTCTCCATTGCCGTCAGAGCCGGCAACAAATGAAACGATTGAAATACAAACCCAACATGTCGAGCACGAACCGCTGCGCGTCCCTCTTCATCCATGGCGGTAATATCCTGACCATCGATGTGCACCGTGCCGTTGGTGGGCGTGTCCAAGCCGGCCATAATGCCCAGCAACGTCGACTTACCCGAACCCGAAGGCCCGACGATAGCAAGACTCTCACCCGCTTCGACATTTAGGCTAAGAGCGTCTAGTATTGTAAGCTCGGTGTCGGCAACAAGTACCTTTTTACCGATATTGGTGACCTTTATCATTAATTTGTCCCGCTTATTGTTCAATTGAAAGTCGCCCACGCCAACAAGAGCTGGCCCTCGAAGAGAGATATATTATAGTATGATTAGAGCAATATTTATCGTTTTACTGTTGCTTTGTGGCTCCAGCCATAGCGCGACTGTACTGATACTCGGCGATAGTCTCAGCGCCTCCTACGGAATCGCCGAACAGCGCGGTTGGATCTCTCTCCTCAGCGGAGAACTGGCGCCGCAACACCGTATTGTGAATGCCAGTATCAGCGGTGACACTAGTGGCGGCGGCCTCGCGCGACTACCCAGACTTCTCGAGGAATATAGCCCCGACTTCGTGCTCATTGAACTCGGAGCCAATGACGGCCTAAGGGGTGCGCCCTTGGGCCTAATCGAAAAAAACATCACCCAAATGATCGAATTATGCCGTCGAGGGGGCACCCAGCCACTGTTGTTTGGCATGCGCATCCCAGCAAACTACGGCCGCCGCTACAGCGATGGCTTTGCCAACTTGTATCTCGCCATTGCCACGCGCGCCGAAATCCCCTTGATGGCGTTCGAGTTTGCCGATATAGCCGCCACCGAGGGAATGATTCAGAGGGATGGCCTTCACCCGACAGCCGCGGCTCAACCAATGATCAAAGACCGCGTCAAACACTTTTTGGAACCCATTCTCGCTGTCGACGAAAAACAGTGACAACTCGTCTCTACCAATCGCCGCTAACTCCCTAAGCGGGCTCTAAGTGCTGGATCAATAACTGCACTGTCTCCAGCCCTCGATACTCGTTGATATCTAGACGATAAGCACAGCGAACACTGTGTATCTGGGTATTCGGCCAGCATTGCTGATCCATATTGAAGTGGATACCGTCGAGTTGTACCCCACCGAGTAGCGGGTGTTCAAGAACCAGTTTGAGATGTTTTTCGGCGACCGTGCGCTGGCGAACTACATTAAAGATACCGTCGAACAACGGTTCGGGGAATTGCTGCCCCCAGGGGCCTTGATCGCGCAAGAGCTCAGCTGTGCGCATGGTGAGTTGCTCGGCGTCGAGTTCACCATCGGTGGCCAGCACCTGCGCATAGTCTTCACTCCCGAGGCTCTGAAACACCTGCGCTTCTAGCGCTTGTTTGAAGTCCATCAGGCGATCTTCGGGCAGGCTCAGCCCAGCAGCCATGGCATGGCCGCCAAACTTGCTGATCAAACCGGGGTTCTGCGTGGCAATTGCGTCCAGTGTATCCCTTATGTGTAACGCCGATATAGATCGACACGAGCCCTTTAACATACGGGGTTGATCTGAGCGCGCATCGCTCTGCGATTCCCGGGCAAAGGCGACCACCGGTCGGTGGTATTTTTCCTTGAGTCGGGAAGCCAGCAGGCCGACCACGCCCTGATGCCAATCCGGTTGAAACAAGCAGAGTACGCAGGGCAATTCATCCTCGGGAACAAGTTCCAAATGTTCCAATAACTGCTGAGCCTCGGCCTGCATCGTATGCTCTATGATTTTGCGGTCGCGATTGAACTCATCGAGCAAATTTGCAGCCTCTAGTACTTGCTGTGGGTCCTCGGACAGCAGGCACTGAATGCCTACAGAAATATCGTCCAACCTGCCGGCAGCATTCAACCTTGGGCCGATTGCAAAACCCAAGTCCGCGGCGACCAAACGCCGCGGGTTCTTACCCGCAATCCGCAGCAGCGCGGCTATTCCCGGACGACAGCGCCCGGCGCGCATTCGCTCCAAGCCCTGATGCACCAGAATTCGGTTGACCTGATCGAGGGGCACCACATCGGCAACCGTTCCCAGCGCGACAAGATCTAACCAAGCCGCCATGTTAGGCTCCGACAAGCCATTCTGTAAAAACCAGTCTTGCTCGCGCAGCGCCGCCCGCAGAGCGCTCAACAGATAAAAAGCAACACCCACTCCAGCAAGATTTTTGGCTGGAAAATCGCATCCCGGTTGGTTCGGGTTAACGATCGCATGGGCGCTGGGTAACTGCTTACCCGGCAGGTGATGGTCGGTGATAATGACATCGATCGACCGTTGGCGCGCATGGGCGACGCCCTCTATGCTGGAAATGCCATTGTCCACGGTGACAATCAAATCGGGCGACTGCCGAGCGGCCAAATCGACGATCTGCGGCGTCAGCCCGTAACCAAAATCAAACCGATTGGGTACCAGATAGTCGATAGACTTAAAGCCCATAGCGTCTAACCCGAGCATCATCAATGCGCAACTGGTGGCGCCGTCGGCATCAAAGTCGCCGATCACGATAACATGCTGCTCAAGGCGCAGCGCAGCCACCAATCGGTGCACCGCCAAATCCATTCCCAACAGCCCACTGGGCGCCGGCAGGCCCGTCAGTCCAAGCTCTAACAGTGCCGGATCAGCAACCCCTCGACCTGCATAAATTCTTTTCAGAAGAGGATCCATCGCGCCCCACATCTCTAAATTGGCGCCATCGACATTTCTTCGAACAATCTGTTGTCTGCTAATATCGCACCTCACCGGAATACCGCAAACCGTGACTCACACGTTCCAGCCAGGTCAACAAAATGTCGTTAGTTTGCTCGGGTTGCTCCTGCTGGATCCAGTGACCACAATCCAAGGTGTGAACTTCAAGGTCGTCGACAAAGCCGCTCATATCGGCTTTCGGCACCATGTCATATCGACCATAGATCATCAGCGTCGGTTGTGTGATTCGCTGGGCTAGCTGCTCAGTGGATCGCCAGTTACGACTGAAATTTCGGTACCAATTGATCGGTGCGACAAATCCTCCGCGACTAAAGGCATCAATGTAAACTTGCAAGTCTGCCTCAATCATGACCGGGTAGCCACGTCGATCATCATAATCTGCCAACTCAATCAAACTGCGACCCTCTGTCGGCGATATCTCATCAGCGAGCCATTGACCGGCGCGGTAGAGGTTGCGCAACACACGCCTCGGATTACCTTCAAAAGCACGCGCCGCGACATCCGGTTGCAGGTTGAAATGCACGATGTAAAAGTCATCGCCAAGTGCCGCTCGCCAAAATAGCACCGGATCAGAACACGGACGCGGCACAAAGGGCACCGATAGGTTAGCTATCGCCGACACCCTTTGCGGTTGCAAGAGTGCATGTTGCCAAACCAAAATGGCACCCCAGTCGTGACCAACGTGAATCGCCTTGTCGATACCCAAACTATCCAGTATCCCGCTGAGGTCGGCGCTCAGGTGATGGATATCATAATCCTCGTGCGCCAGTGGTTTTGACGAGCCACCATAACCACGTTGATTGGGCACTATACAGTGATACCCAGCATCCACCAGCGCCACTATCTGATATCGCCAACTGTAGGCAAGTTCTGGCCAACCGTGAACCAACAGTAGCGGGATACCGCCGATGCCGGCTTCAAACACTTCAATTTCAACATTGTTAGTCGCGATCATCGACCGCTTACAGTCAACGTGGGGGGCACTCACGATAGCGCCCTGATAATCTGCAGAACATCGTTAAAAGGCATACATCTCCAAGTATGCTGCACAGTGGCAAACGCGCCGTGACGGCGCGTTTGCCACTGTGCAGGCTACAGGTAGCCCGCCCATTTGCCTATATAATAGCTGACCGCGCCCAGCGCAATCACCACGCCCCAGGTCACGGCCAATAGCGCGAACGCGCGGAAAGGCCCGCGCTCAGTACTATTATAGCCACTGCTGATGAACTGCTGCACGCGCTCGAGGTCTTCATCAGATAATTTTGGATCTTCTGTCATGCTACTTTTCCATCTGTATGCACCATAGCCGATGCTTCTCTGAGCCATTCAATCGTTAACCTTTAATACGGCTCACGAGCAAGGATCGACCAACTGCGGTTGCCGGACGATACTATGTCAATTCAACTAACGTCACATCCAGGCCAGCAACGACTAGCTGCACACGCCAATATGCTGCGACATAAAATGTTCGACCGCCGCACGATCATTATCGAGTACGTTAAATCTCTCTGCACGTTCGAATAGATCTGCCATGTGCGCCGGTAACTGCGGATCTTCAGGGTAGCCAGCGCGCCTAACCGCGTCTGGAAATTTTGCTGGATGCGCGGTCGCCAACGTAATCATCGGCGTTATTGCGTTGGCGCGGCAACTGCGCGCTGCATCCAATCCGATCGCCGTGTGCGGGTCCATGAGATAGCCGCTGTCGCTGTATACGCGGTCGATCATCGCCAGCATGCTGGCGTCGTCGCAGCGGTGACTAGAAAACAATTGTCGCACTTTGCTGAGCGCTACGTCACTCAAACGCATGTGGCCCTGTTTGGCAGCGGCCATCAACGCGACAATTTGCTCACCATCCCGTCCATAAGTATCGAACAGTAAGCGTTCAAAATTGCTCGATATCATGATATCCATACTCGGCGCCAAGCTTTGTTGCAGAGGCAGCGTGCGGTGGTCATTGGCGCTGATACAGCGGTGTAAAATATCGTTCTGATTGGTAGCAATAACCAGTTGTTCAATTGGCAAACCCATTTTTGCTGCCAGATATCCGGCAAAAATATCCCCAAAATTGCCGGTCGGCACGGCAAACGAAACCGCGCGCTGGGGACCTCCTAGCTGCAACGCAGCCCAAAAATAATAGACAATTTGTGCCATAATACGCGCCCAATTAATTGAATTAACGGCGACTAATTGGCGGTTTTCGGGCAAAAATGACTGGTCGGAAAAACACGCTTTGACCATATTCTGACAATCGTCAAAATTGCCCTGCAGCGCAATATTATGAATGTTGTCCGCCAACACTGTTGTCATCTGCCGGCGCTGTACGTCGGACACCCGTTGATGGGGATGTAAAATAAACATCTCCACGTTGCTGCAACTACGACAACCCTCGATAGCCGCCGACCCGGTATCGCCGGATGTGGCCCCCATAATCACCGCTTTTTGATCGCGTTTTTGAAGGCTGTAATCGAGTAGCTGACCGAGAAACTGCAAGGCAAAATCTTTGAACGCCAGGGTCGGGCCGTGAAATAATTCGAGGATCCATTCGTTGTCGCCAGTCTGCACCAACGGAGCGATCGCAGCGTGTCGAAAATTGGCATAGGCGCGGTCGATCAGAGCCTGTAAATCATCCTCAGGGATGCAGTCGCCAACGAAGGGGCGCATCACTCTAAAGGCAAGTTGTTGATACGACAGGGGTCGCCAGCTAGCGATTTCGTGGGGACTAAAATTCGGTATGACGCTCGGTACAAACAGGCCCCCATCTGGAGCCAACCCCGTGAGAACGACCTCTTCAAAGGTTTTCGGTGGGCAACCACCGCGGGTGCTAATGTATCTCATGCCGTCAGGTCCTAATCGGTGGGTAACTACTGGTCTAGGTGCTCGAGTCGGAGCGTGGTGACCGACCCCTGTACCGTGCTCAAATCTTCAATCTCACTAACAGCTGCATTCAAGCGCCGCTCAGGCAGGCGGTTGGTGACCAGGACCACGTTGACATAGTCAATTCCCGCGGGCTGTTGTTTTTGAATAATTGCCTCGATACTAATGCCCGCATCAGCCATGATTTTAGTTGCATTAGAAATAGCGCCGGGGGTATCGACCATCGAAAATCGCAAGTAATAACAGGTCTCAATGTCAGCCACTGGGATCATTTTTTGCGCCGTTAACGCCTCTAGGGGACAACCGAGCGCAGGCACCCAAGTGGCCGGAGGGTTTTCCAACACGCGGCTAATATCTATGATGTCGGCTAATACTGAAGAGGCCGTTGGCTCCGAACCGGCACCGCGACCATAGTACAGCGAGCTACCGAGTGCGTCGGCGTCGACCATCACCGCGTTCAATACGCCGTTGACCCCAGCGATCAAACTCGCTTCGGGCACCAGCGTCGGATGAACGCGCAGTTCCACGCCCTCGGCGGACTGGCGCGCGATACCGAGGTGTTTGATCGCATAGCCAAGTTCGCGCGCATAACCGATATCGAGCTGCTCCAGTTGCGTAATGCCCTGAACGAAAATGCTCTCGATGTTCAGTGGGATCGAAAACGCTAAAGATGCCAGTATCGCGAGTTTATGCGCCGCATCGATGCCCTCGATATCAAAGGTCGGATCGGCCTCGGCATAACCCTTTGCTTGCGCCTCGGCTAAAACATCTGGGAAGGCCCGCCCCTTACTAGCCATTTCGGTAAGGATAAAATTGCTGGTGCCATTGATAATCCCAGCTAACCAGTTAATTTGGTTACCGGCTAGGCCCTCGCGCAATGCCTTGATAATGGGGATTCCGCCAGCCACGGCCGCCTCGAAAGCGACAATCACGCCTTGCTGTTCGGCGGCGGCAAAAATTTCTGCGCCATTTTCAGCAATCAACGCCTTGTTCGCGGTCACAACATGCTTGCCATGTTTAATCGACATCATCACTAAATCAAATGCAACGCTGGTACCGCCGATAAGCTCAACCACGATATCGATAGTGGGATCTTTAGCAACCTCAAAAACATCCCGCGAAACCCGCGTTTCACCGATATCACAGGCAGGATTATCGCGCCGCGAGCCGATATGAGTGACACAAATCGCTGCGTTCGCACGGCTATTAATCTGCTTGGCGTTGCGCTGTAAAATATTGTAGACCCCGGAACCAACCGTCCCCAACCCACAGATGCCAATGTGTACAGGTTTCATCCTAACTCCTATGTCCTCTATATCGTCTTCTCGCCACGCTGGGTCGCGGTATGTGAGGGATGTTAATGGTTCTTCGCTACTCGGCTGATATCAGCCCCAACTGCGCGGCAAGCGCATCGGCAGGTTGATAGCCCGGGATCATACTGCCATCCATTAGCACCACAGAGGGTGTTCCACTGACACCAACTTTTTCACCCAGCGCAAAATGCTCGTCCACCGGGTTATCACTGCATAGGGCTATCGGCATATTTTCACCGCCCTTCATACGCGTCAAAGCTTCTTTGCGATCGGGCGCGCACCAAGCAGTGACCATTTTTCTGTATCCCTCGGAATCGATACCGGATCGAGGGTAGGCCAGATAGCGTACCTCGATGCCGTAGGCGTTCAGTTGATCGATTTCGCGGTGCATCTTACGGCAGTAACCACAGTCAATGTCGGTAAACACATTAATAATTGCGCGTTTTTCGCCCTTCGGGCTAAAAACGATCATATCGTCGGCATTGATATTGGCGATCCACCTCTTCCGTTCCGCAGTAAACCGCAAATCCTCAACATCGATGAAGCCCGAGGGCCCAATCTGGTAGACGTCACCATCAAAAAAATAGCTGCCGTCTGTCGCGACATAAAGCGTCGGACCATTTTCAACCACAACTCTAAGGTAGCCAGGAATGGCCGATTGCCCGCCCAATTTAAACTCAAAGTCAGGCCGCGCGGCGCGCAGTTTTTCAAGCGCTATAGATCCGTCCGACGCGTCGCCAAACG
>DDJS01000138.1:46348-51676 GCA_002339165.1 Cellvibrionales bacterium UBA2618
CTGCGAGGCAAAGGCAGGTGACCCCGAACTCGAGGCGACCAGTACAAACATTGACAGCCAGCAACTAACTCGGGGCCAACTCAGTTTTAAAAGAAAATTTGAAATCAAAGTAAGGTCCATTGTGTAGACATTGCCGAGTGGCGCACTAGCGCAATCAGGCAGCATTAATTCGCGTGCGCGGCACACTAGGGGACTGATTGGGTGCTGCTATATCGCTTCTTCACCCGTCTCGCCGGTGCGAATTCGAATGACCTCGGCCAACGCCGAAATAAAGATTTTTCCATCGCCAATTTTACCGGTGGCGGCAGACTTGGCAATCGCCTCGACGGTGCTGTCGACCATATCGGCTCCGACGGCAATTTCAAGTTTGATCTTAGGCAAAAAATCAACCACATACTCGGCGCCACGGTAAAGTTCGGTGTGCCCCTTTTGGCGCCCAAAGCCCTTTACCTCGGTAACTGTAATGCCCTGCACGCCAATGTCGGCGAGAGCTTCGCGAACGTCATCTAATTTAAACGGTTTAATAACGGCGGTAATTAGTTTCATAGCGTCCTATCTGTTGATGATTTTGTAGGAACGTAAAGATACCTGTTTATCGACGAAATTGCATCTCCAACGCGCGACAATTCTAACTCGGGAACCCTGTTCTACAAAAAAAAGCCGCGGCACATGGCCCCGGCAACGTTCATGTCTGCGGGAATACTATTTTGCAGTAAACTCGGGGTAGGCGACAATACCACACTCGGAGGCGTCGACACCATTGCGCTCATCCTCTTCACTCACGCGCAGCCCAATCATGCTATCGATTGCAAAAAAGGTAATACCACTGGTGATAAAGGTCCATGAGAAAATGACCAATGCACCGGTCAGCTGCGCCATAAGACTGACCTCTTCACCTAAGCAGACCGCGATCAAACCCCAAATACCGACCACGCCGTGAACCGAGATAGCGCCCACCGGATCGTCGATCTTAATTTTGTCCATGAACAAGACCGAGAACACCACGATGACCCCACCAATCGCGCCAACCATCGTTGCCAGACCGCCCGAGGGCGTCAGAGGATCTGCGGTGATCGACACCAAACCGGCCAAAGCACCATTCAACGCCATGGTCAAATCGGCCTTGCCAAACATCAACTGTGACACCACCAGCGCAGCAATTAATCCACCGGCGGCGGCGGCGTTAGTATTGACAAAAATGGTCGCCACAGCATTGGCTTCACCGATATCCGAAACTTTGAGTTCGGAGCCTCCATTGAAGCCAAACCAGCCCATCCACAGCACGAACATACCGAGCGCTGCCAGTGGCATATTAGCCCCTGGAATAGCGTTGACCGAGCCGTCAGCCGAATACTTACCCAGTCGTGGGCCAAGAATTAACACCCCAGCGAGCGCTGCAGCAGCACCGCACAGGTGCACGATGCCTGAACCTGCAAAATCTGAAAAGCCTACCGTCTCACCCAAGAAACCGCCTCCCCAAGACCAAACGCCCTGCATCGGATAAATAAATCCGGTCATCACCACGGCAAAGGACAAAAATGCCCAAAGCTTCATGCGTTCGGCAACCGCGCCGGACACGATCGACATAGCGGTAGCCACAAACACCACCTGAAAGAAAAAGTCCGATGCGCCGGAATAATAGGTATCACCGCCACTGGCTAGTACTTCATCTACCGATGCGTTAGCTATCGAGTTGCCGAACCATGAATTGGGTAGGTATAGACTCGATGTACCGCCGTACATGATGGTGTAGCCCATGAGCATATACATGCAACAGGCTATCGCATACAAAGAAACGTTTTTGGTGAGTATTTCCGTGGTGTTTTTAGATCTCACCAGACCGGCTTCGAGCATAGTAAAGCCCGCCGCCATCCACATGACCAAGGCACCCGACATCAAAAAATAGAAAGTGTCGAGCGCATACTTCACTTGTACCAAATCGTTTTCCATACCATTTTCTCCAAATATTTTTGTGCATCTCCGAAACTGCCAAGGCATACAAACCACGGACTTGGCAAATTGGGGTCGACTAGGAACACAAACAAAGGTTGTTTAATGCGACGATTAACGTGGCTATGTCCGTTGGTCGGATCGCCAAAATGGCTAGATCGCTTCGCTTCCGGTCTCGCCAGTGCGGATGCGAACGGCCTCTTCAAGGGGCGCTATGAAAATCTTTCCATCGCCTATTTTTCCGGTCTTGGCCGCAGCCAAAATCGCCTCCACAGCACCTTCCACCATCTCGTCAACCAAGACAATTTCGAGTTTGACCTTGGGTAAAAAATCAACCACGTATTCGGCACCTCGATATAGTTCCGTGTGGCCTTTTTGACGACCAAAACCTTTGATCTCGGTCACCGTAACGCCGGCAACTCCGCGTTCAGCCAGCGCTTCGCGAACTTCATCGAGCTTAAAAGGTTTAATAATTGCAGTGAGTAACTTCATAATTAAACTCCAGCGGGTGGTCGCAACCACCCGTCTCCATAGTGTTTTTCACTCAGTGGGAAAAATGAAATATCAGAGAGACTTAGAAATCGTCAGAACCAACTCGTTATCTGCAAAAAGCCCACCAGACTCAGATGAATCGAGCCATGAAAGATCAAAACCCAAGCCGGCGGCTTCCGTGCTCAACGAGATCGAATAATCATCCGCTTCGTTGGCCGGGTCGTCGGCTTCCATAGTTCCAAAATGGAAGCCGAGACTGAAATCTTCACTCACATCGAACCCGTAGTCCAAATAGATGTAAGTCGATTCACCCGTTGACGCGTAATAATCGTCCGAATAAGCAAAACCAACCGTGGCATCAGAAAATGTAATGCTGCCATAGAACTCCTCAAATTCTTCTGAGCTGGGGCCTTGAGGGTAGCCATAAAACAAATAACCGATGTCGTAGCTCACCGAATCGGATATAGAACCGCCGAAACCGGCATAGTAATCCAATTCCAGACCACCACTGAAGTCAATGCTCGACGCCCAGGTGCCGACATAAAAACCACTGTCAAAACCTACATCAAAACCACCGGATACTGCCTCACCACCGGACTGATCGATGCCACGGAAAAAGTACTCGGTGCCCAACGCGATGTTCCCAGACACTTCGACCGCCATCGCGGTAGCGCTCGTCGCCATGGATGCGGCAAACATTGTTGTTTTCAAAAAATTCATGTGTGTTCTCCCAATAGTGGATATGCGTGTTAAATAAAATTTAAAGGTAGACCCATAGGTCGCTATAATCAACTTGTTTGCATTATCTGTGCCAACTATCCACAAGCCAATAAAACCGCGATTTCAGCGGCGACAAAAGATCGACAAACGCCAAATCGCACCGGCGCGGTTCAAAAAACCTCCGATCACGATGCGCGATCGCACCAATATGGTGCGGCGCAACTACCCGAGCAAACTGGTGAAGTTTTTCATTCTTACGGACAAAATTTTGCTAGTATAAAGAGATAAAGTTACCACCAGACGGAGTATTTCGACAGTGATCGACAAACAGCTATTTCAGCAATTCATCGGGCAATTCGACAGTCTTTTTTCACCCGCAGAAAATACCCTTGCCAGCGAGGTTCGACAGCAGATACACAGCGCCATGATGATGGCATTTAGTCGTTTGGATCTGGTAACCCGAGAAGAATTCGACGCACAAAATGCAGTGTTAATGCGCTCTCGAAAAAAGATCGATCAGTTAGAACAACAGTTAGCCACCATCGCGGCAAAACTCGACGACGCCTAACCGCACCGGCCAGCGTTGCGCCGCCGCCCACCGAGTGGAGGGGACGCTATCGAACTGGCAGAAATCTATACCCGCGCTAATCAGGGCATCGATGCCCCACTGGTGTCCGTTCAAGTGCACCTGTCGAGCGGCCTACCAGCCTTTACCATCGTGGGACTCCCAGAAACTGCGGTTAAAGAGAGCAAGGAGCGTGTTCGCAGCGCGCTGATCAATTCGCACTTTGAGTTCCCAACACGACGTATCACCGTCAACCTAGCGCCGGCTGAATTACCCAAAGAGGGTGGGCGCTACGACTTGGCAATCGCCATCGGCATTCTCGCCGCCTCCGACCAAATCCCAGCCTCGACTCTACCCGAATACGAATTTATCGGCGAGTTAGGTTTGTCGGGAAATCTCCGCGCGGTCGGCGCCATACTGCCGGCAGCCATCGCCTGCGGTGCCCGAGGCAAACGTCTCTGGGTCGCCAAAGGCAACGCCGAGGGCGCCGCGCTGGTCGACGGTCTGTGCGTTTTGCCAGCAGCGCACCTGCTGAATATTTCCGCCCACCTGTACGACCGAGAAAAGGTAGCCCCATGGCAGCGATGCCAAGATCCGACAACGCTCGAAGACAATTCCCTCGACGCCGTGATTGGCCAGCAACAGGCCAAGCGGGCGCTAGAAATCGCCGCCTGCGGTGGCCATCATCTACTGTTTTTTGGGCCGCCTGGAACCGGCAAAACTATGCTTGCAAGTCGCTTACCTGCAATACTACCGCGACTGTCGAATGCTGAAGCCCTGCAGGTTGCCGCGATTTATTCGGTCGCGGGCAAGACATTGCCGAGCGCGCTCAATGCACGCCCATTTCGGGCACCCCATCACAGCGCATCCGCCGCCGCCTTGGTCGGTGGCGGCAGTCATCCGCGGCCCGGAGAGATTTCACTGGCGCATTTTGGTGTGCTGTTTTTAGACGAACTACCCGAATTTTCTCGCAGCGTACTGGAATTACTCCGCGAACCGCTCGAATCTGGCGAGATCAGGCTGTCCAGAGTGGCCGCACAAATCTGTTATCCAGCCCAGTTCCAGTTGTTGGCCGCCATGAATCCCTGCCCTTGTGGCTATTTGGGCAGCCGACAATGCCATTGCAGCCCCGACCAAATAAAACGCTATCGAGACAAGATCTCGGGGCCCTTATTGGATCGAATCGACCTGCAGGTCAACGTTTTAGCCATCGACAAAAAACAACTAACGCACCCGCAAACCGCACCGCATCAAGCAGATAGCGCCACAATGCGGCGCCAAATCAACGCCGCGCGACAACGACAGTTACAGCGACAAAACTGTCTCAACAGTCGCCTAAACGAGGAGAGCTTAAGGCGATACTGTCCCCTCGATAGATCACAAACTCAACTGATGCACCGCGCCATCGATCATTTTAATCTATCGACTCGCGGTTATTACCGCGTGTTGCGCGTGGCGCGAAGTATCGCCGACCTAGCCGGCGATCAAACACCTCGCTCAAACCACTACCAAGAAGCGCTGAGCTATCGCATCGCGCCTAGCTGAAAAGCCCGCACAAGCGTTACTTTGACAATCCAAAGGCCGTTGCCATGGCGGCTTTT
>DDJS01000098.1 GCA_002339165.1 Cellvibrionales bacterium UBA2618
CCATCTGGTCGTTGCCCGCATTCACTTGGGGCGGTTAGCTAGAGGGCCCGCCACCGCAGCCAGCGACAAAGAGCACCAATGCAGCGCGGATGGGCGTGCAGCAATACGCACAGTTCAAGGCGATCAAACAGCCTGTAGACGTTAAACTAATGACTTGCTGTCTATTAATCAGCTCATTAAATCAACAGCAATAATAAACCAAATATAATCAACGATTAGTGTAACGCGATAAATGATGTTCTGGGCTGGTAAAAAGATCGCGGCCTTAGCGGTTTCCCGTCGGCGGAGTGATGCGGGTTTTCTTGTGTGGAGGAGTGCGGTCGGCTAAACCGCCTGCCCAGCGGCGTAGCCAGACGACCAGGCCCATTGGAAGTTATAACCGCCCAGATGGCCGGTGACATCGATCACCTCTCCGATAAAATAAAGCCCGGGATGACGGCGGCTCATCATGGTTTTAGACGACAATTCGTCGCTGTCGACACCGCACAGGGTCACCTCCGCGGTGCGGTAACCCTCGGTGCCTGCGGGCACTAACTGCCAGTCAGCGCATTGCCGGGCGACATCGGCAAGGTCGGCGCTGGCAATTTCTGCCACCGGTTGCTCACGTTTGGCGGGCCAAAAACGCAGCTCTAAAAGCTGCACCAACGATTTTGGCAGATGCTGCTGAAAAAGCGTCCGCAGAACAGTTTTAGGGGATTCGATTTTCATCCTCAACAGCCACGGGTAAATGTCACTATCCGGTAATAAATTGATACTAATCGGCTGCCCAGGCCGCCAGTAACTCGACAGTTGCAGCGCGCAAGGCCCGCTGATACCGCGGTGGGTAAACAGCATGTTACCGCGAAAATTCGCCCCTTGGCAGGACATCTCGACATCCACGGCGGTACCCGACAGGCTCGCAAACGCCTCACCGAGTTCGCCGCTAAAGGTAAATGGTACCAATGCTGCACTGCGGGGCAATAGCCTTAAGTCGAATTGCTCAGCCAACTGATAGCCAAAACCCGAGCCGCCGAGCGTCGGAATCGACAGTCCGCCAGTCGCCACCACCAGCGATTCACACCGATATTCGCCCGCTTTGGTGTGCACAGCATAGCCCGACTTGCATGTCTGGTCAGATCGGTCCGGCCCAGTCAGCGATGAGACCGAATCGATGGTCACGCCGGAGCGCACGCTAACACCATGGCGCTGACACTCAGCCAACAGCATGCTAAGAATCTCTTTTGACGAGCGATCGCAAAATAACTCGCCATGCTGGCGCTCGTGATAGGCAATGCCATGGCGTTCAACTAGATCGATAAAATCCCATTGGGTATAACGGCGGAGCGCCGAGATACAAAAGTGCGGATTATTGGAAAGGAAGTTTGCCGGGGTAATATCGAGATTGGTAAAATTACAGCGGCCGCCGCCGGACATGAGGATTTTCTTGCCAACTTTGTTGGCGCAGTCCAATACCAACACCGAACGACCGCGCTCGGCCGCGGTTGCAGCGCAAAATAAACCCGCAGCACCGGCGCCGATAATGATGACCTGATAGCCAGTTGCAGTATCAGTCACCGCCAACCGCCGACAGTAATTGCAATGCTGACATAGCGGTCGCTACTGGGGAGCTTTGACGGGTAGCCAATAACAGATGAACATAACAATCTTTACTAGACACACAACAGTCCCAAAGGGTTGACGGGGTGCCGAGTGTAATTCGGCAGATCCACATATGCCAATTGAAATAAACCCAACAGGCATAAAAAAAGGCTGGGCACCGTGCCCAGCCTTCTTACTATAACTCAGTGTCCCGCTGCACCCAAATACCGAGGCGATGCAGCTATGGTTACTCGGACTTTAGAAGTTATACCCTACTTTAAAGCCTAACTCGCGCGGCGGACCATACTGAGTGAAAACCCACAAAGTAGCCACTGCATTACCGTTTATGCGGTGGGTATCGTCGGTTAGGTTTTTACCGTACAGAGTGAAGCTCAACTTTTCGTCCGCGGTGCGGTAGCTAATGGATCCATTGAGCAGCGTGCGGGCCTCGCCATTGGTATTTCCCTTCTGTTTTAAAACGAAGTTACCACTGCCGTCAACGCCCTGAAAGTTAGCCGGAAAGGGCATGGTTTCGTAGCTGTCTTGGTAGTGCATACTCAGATTATAAGCAATCGACGCACCACCCGTCATAGCATAATCGTACGTAGCGCCCAGACCAAAGTTAACTTCGGGTGAGAATGGCACCTCCAAACTCGACAAATCTAACTCGCGAGTTGCAGCTGCTACAGAGCCCTCTGGCGCGCCCAAGGTGCTGACGTCAAACAGCGAATAACGGTCATACTCGTGGTCTAAATAACCCATATTAAAGTCGACGCGGAAGCTATCAGTCGGCAGCCAAGTTGCTTCTATTTCTAAGCCACTTGCCTGGGACTCACCATTATTGACAATTTTTGTCTCTTGGAATTCGTTGCCGCTGGCATCTACAACACGCACCACCTGGCTCCGGATCAACGACTCGTAATCAACCGAGAAAAGAGCCGCATTCATACGCAGTCTACCGTCATAAAAATCACCCTTGAGGCCGATTTCCATGCTCTGAGATTCTTCTGAATCGTAAGGCTTACAAGATGTGATTGACCCACAGGTCTCAGCAAAGCCGCCGGCGACGAAGCCCTTGGAGGCGCTGGCATATACCATCACGTCGTCACTCAGGTTGTGCTCAACCAAAAGACGCCAGGTGTTGGCATCCCATTTCTTGCTATCGCGCACGTTAGTACCAAAATTTGCTTCTGGAACCGGCAACGTGAAGGGCCCTTTAAACTCGCTCAACTGAATGGTACTGCTCAGCGGATTCTCTGCGGTGCCGTACTGTAGCCGATGGAAGTCCTTCTCATCTGAAGTACGCCGCAAGCCTGCTGATATTGCAGTTTGCTCGCTGATCTCATAAGTACCATCAATATAGAATGCAGTGCTCTCTCGAGCTTGAGTGGTATATTGAATATCAAGTGCGCTGTTATAGTAACTGCCAGCGCCAAAGAACTCATACATACCAAGATGCGCGAAAACAATAAAGTCTACGTCATCTTCATAATAAGATGCTCCGGCGACAAAATTAAACGGACCATCAAATTCACTAACAACCCGCAGTTCCTGCTGAAACATATCGCGCTTAGAGTTGCGGCTGGCATCATAAAGCGATGTCCATGCTTCACCGGTATATGTACTGGCTAGAATTTCTTCACTCTTGCGCGAGCCAGTGATCGACTTAATCGTGTAATTATCGAGAGTAAATGTCTGGTTGAGATAGACACCCTCGACATCGATCTGATGTCCGCCGGGTATATCAATGGCAGCATTCGCAGTTGCCGACTCACCGGTACGGAAGGGGTCATTCCATTTAGCGACTCCGTTGCCTGGAAAACCAAAAAAAGCCCAGGCATAACCTTCACCAGCGGGTGTATCATTGGCTGCTGCTGGGGCCGCAGAGCTGTCATCGACGTGCTCAAACATCAGCAGAGCCTCGTAGTTCTCAGTCGGCGTCCACAAGAACTTTAATTTGGCCGCCAAAACATCAATACCACCGATATCAGAACCGTCGCCAACATTGCCATAACCGCCGGTACCGTCGGTTACCACATTTGCTGCGATGTTAGGTTTGTCGTTGGTGTAGTAGCCATCAGTTTCTTCTTTTATGATCGCCAACCGCGCCGCCAGAGTATCGTCAATCAACGGAATGTTAAGTCCCAAACTCATCTTGCTGCCGTTCGAGTTATTAGAGCTGAACTGCCCCATAGAGGCATCCACTGAACCAGAGAACTCGTTCATGACTGGCTTTTTCGTGGTTATCGCGATTGCACCAGCCGACGTATTCTTTCCAAATAGGGTGCCCTGTGGGCCTCGGTAAACTTCTATTTGCTCGACGTCAAAGAGTTCCACAAACTGCGATTGAACGTGGTTTATAGCAAACTCGTCGACGGTTAAACCCACCGATGGATCCGTTGTTACCAAAATTGAAATGTTACCTGTACCGCGAATACCACCGGCGATAGCATTGAAGCCCGTCTGTTTGGTGATTGTCACATTCGGTGCCAATTCCGTCAGCGCAGTGACATTGTTGGTAAAGGTATTCTCGATTTGCGTCGCGGTCAGTGTGGTAACAGCCATACCGAGATCTTGCTGCGACGTAGCGCGCTTCGTCCCAGTGACGATCACTTCTTCAATCGACAGGTCTGCGGCGGTCACGTGTCCCGCAGCGACAGTCAAGGACGTGCCTAGGACGCCCAACCATAATATTTTTTTAATCACAGAATCACTCATAAATTTCCCCCGAGCATTAGTAAAATTTGTCAGAATAAACAGTGTCTGAACACCGAAGCTCCACCGGCCACCAACACAAAATGAGCCTAAAGGCACAGCTAGAACTAATTTAAACTTAATTCAAGTTTAATGCCAGCGTTTTTTGTACAACATTAAAAAATACCATTTATTTTAGTTGTCTGCTAACAGTTTTAACAACGTTAGAGTCGGCTGACACGCGCCTTAGGCGAAGTAGATTGCGTCCGCTGTAATTTGCAGAATTGCTTCAACTGATAAACGCCGTCGATCAAGCGCGTGAGTGAAAATAAAGGTGCCATGATCTCGGATGTTTGACCCGCATATTGAACCGCCGCAAAAACA
>DDJS01000156.1 GCA_002339165.1 Cellvibrionales bacterium UBA2618
TTATTCCGCTGATAAGCGTATATTCAATCCATCGGGTCGATGACCCCTAAAGGATAAGGAGACATCATAATGTTATTGGTTTATTTAGTACTCGGTTTTACTGCAATCGCAGGTGCCGCAATAGCCGGAGACGAAGTTGCAAAACTGAAGTCCGACCAAAGAAAAGCCATTAAAAAATAACCCTTTTACGGTTCGAACTAACCCCTGGCAATCAGCCGCTAGGGGTTCATCCAAGACCACCCCCGCCTAATTGTTGTCGTTAACGAGTCAATCGCCAGACCACCTTTGCACAGGTTTATTGGGGGCAATCCAGCAGTCGCTAACAGTCTGACGCCAGGCCACCTCGAGCCATAACAAAGTGCATAACAAAAATGCATAGCCTGAATGCAAAAAATCTATTTGGATGATATCAAGCTCGCGGTTAACATGCTGTTAAGTTACTGGTTTGGCGCCAATGCATGGCGAAAAATCATACCCAACCCCTCCCTAGCAATCACAACAGGGATTTTTTTAGGAGCCTTCCTCAGGCTCCTTTTTTTTCGACTTTTCATCCCGCCTTTTTGTCTCTGAAAACTCGCGAGAGCGCTGACTAACTCACCGCATAACTATGCGTTATCTGCACGCCGGCGGCACCCAACATGATCGAGGCAGAGCAGTATTTTTGCGCCGACAACTCGACCGCTCGTTTAACCACTGCGTCGCTCAAATCATTACCTTGAACGACAAAGTGAAGATGAATTTTTGTGAATACTGCCGGCACGGTGTCCGCCCGACTCGCCTCCAACTCGGTATAGCACTCAACAGGTAATTGACGTCCTTTTTGCAAGATAGTGACGACGTCAAACGAAGCACACCCACCCAACCCAATAAGGATTAATTCCATCGGCCTAGGGCCGATATTTCTACCCCCCTGTTGCTCTGCACCGTCCATCACCACTGCATGGCCGCTATCAGACTCGCCGAGAAACATCACCCCATCCACCCATTTCACTACGGCTCGCATCCGCGAATCTCCTTTAAAAATAGTTTAAATTAAAATAAACCCAACAAATCTCCTGTACCTGCCAAATTATTGACTAGTATTAACAAGAAGAGGTAGGCCTTTTCCCACCCTAGGGAATCGGTTTACCTCGATACAAGTCAAAGGAGAGCCAGTTTGGTAGCCACAGTACTGACGCCACATATTGAAAATGTGGACGTTTTTTTAGCCCATTGTCATCGTCGACACTATCCTGCCAAAGGAACGATCGTCCATGTTGGCGATGTTGCCGATGTTCTGTATTATATCATCGAAGGTTCCGTTGCAGTGGTTCTCGAAGACCGCAAAGAAGATCGAGAACTGACACTCGCATACCTCAACCCCGGCGACTTTATCGGTGATTTGGGCCTGTTTGAAAAAGCGCCCAGAAGCGCCTGGGTGCGGACACGGACCGACTGTGAAATCGCCGAAATTGACTATGAACACTTTCACGAACTCAGCGAAGAACACCCAGAATTTTTGCGTGCAGTGAACACGCAACTAGCCCGCCGACTCAGAGATACGACCCGTAAATTGGGCAATTTGGCGTTTTTAGACGTCACCGGAAGAGTCACTGAAGCACTAATGGATCTGTGCAAGCAACCCAGCGCCATGACCCATCCGAGCGGTATGCAAATAAAAATAACCCGTCAGGAAATTGGGCTCATAGTGGGTTGTTCTCGCGAGATGGTCGGCCGGGTACTCAAAGACCTCGAGCAGCAGGGGTTAATGTCGATATCGGGCAAGACCATGGTGATCTTTAATACCCGTTAACAACTCGGCGACCTGCTTTATTCGTCTTGTTCCATGGCGAATAACTCGGCCAGCTTTTCGCCGGGGTCGGCGCAGCGCATAAAAGCTTCTCCAACCAAAAATCCATGCACATTCCGCGCGCGCATCGCGGTGACATCGGCGCGGCTGCGGATACCACTCTCGGTCACCACGAGGCAGCCGTCTGGGATCTGATCGAGCAACTGGTAGGTATTTTCAAGCGTTGTCTCAAAGCTGTGTAAATTGCGGTTGTTGATGCCAATCACGCGGCTATCTATCGCTAAGGCCAACTCTAACTCAGTGCCATCGTGGACCTCGATCAAAACATCCATGCCCAAATCGACCGCTAAACCATGCAAATTTTTCAACTGCGCCGAGCCTAACGCCGACACGATCAACAAAATGCAATCCGCGCCAATTGCGCGGGCCTCGTAGACTTGATAGGGATGAATAATGAAATCTTTGCGTATCAACGGTAGATCGCAGCAGCCGCGAACCAAGCGCAGGTATTCGTCACTGCCCTGAAAAAAATCCACGTCAGTGAGGACCGAGAGACATGCGGCGCCACCACGAGCATAACTCTGGGCGATTGCTACTGGATCGAAGTCGGCTCTGATCACTCCCTTGCTAGGCGAGGCCTTTTTGATTTCCGCGATCACCGCCGCTTCACCGCTATCCAAGCACTGCTGCAGTGCGCGATTAAATCCACGAGCGGCAGGCGCGGCGGCAGCCCGCGCGATGATCTCGGTCAGGTTAATGCGCTTTTGACGCTGGATAATTTCTTCATCTTTGCGCTGTAAAATCTTTTTTAAGATGGTCGGTGTTTGCGTCATAAGTTTTCAATCCGCCGGCACATTCTTTGAGCCCATTGTTAATCCAGATCGCGCTGGCATTGAGTAAAATGCGCCAGATCGCTAATTTTGGCGCGCGCCAAGCCGCAGCTAATAATGTCTTGGGCTATCGCGGTGCCCTCTTCCAAGTGCGCAGCAATACCGGCCACTTTGAGCGCCGCACCAGCATTGATGGCGATCATATCGGCGGCCGCCTTGGCATAGCGTCCCTGCTGTTTACCCAGCGCGTCGACAATTAATGCCAACGACTGCTCGGCCGTTTCGACCGTCAAACCTTGCAGTGAGTGTTGCTCGGCAAGCAGGGTTCGCGGCTCTATCCGGTACTCGCGTACTTCGCCGCCGACTAATTCGGCTACATGGGTCGGCGCGGCAATGCTAATCTCGTCGAGCCCATCCTCTGAGTGCACCACCATGACATGCTCGGCCCCGAGATGCCCGAGTACCTCAGCGATCGGCGAGCACAGCGCTTTGGCATAGACGCCGATCAATTGGCGGCGCACTCCCGCGGGGTTGGTCATCGGCCCAAGAATGTTGAATATGGTTCTCAGACCCAGCGCCTTGCGTGGACCAACCGCATATTTCATGGCGCTATGATGCGCCGGTGCAAACATAAAACCGAGCCCAATTTCACCTACGCATAGAGCCACCTGCGCTGGTGTCAACTCGATATTTACACCTGCGGCTTGGAGTACATCGGCAGCGCCACTGTTGCTACTCACCGAGCGATTACCGTGCTTGGCAACACGCCCTCCGGCGGCTGCAACCACGAAACTCGCTGCAGTCGAGACGTTAAAGAGATTGGCACCATCGCCGCCGGTCCCGACGATATCAACCAATTGCGCATCGGCCACCGGCACCGCAGTAACCAACTCGCGCATGACTTCAACCGCGCCGGTAATTTCGGCAATGGTCTCTCCCTTAACCCGCAGCGCCACCAAAAAGCCGCCGATCTGGGCGTCGTCGGCTGCCCCAGTCATAATCTGGCGCATCACAGCGCGCATCTCGGCTGCCGTAAGATCGTCGCCATCGACCAATCGCTCAAGCGCGTTAACAATATTCACGATGGATCCTCGAGAAAATTCTTCAGCAAATCATGGCCGTATTCGGTCAATATGGATTCCGGATGAAACTGCACACCCTCAAGCGGATAATGGCGATGTCTAAAGCCCATAATTTCGTCTTTTTCACCCTCGGGTGTTTGACTCCATGCGGTAATCTGTAAATCTGCTGGTAGGTCCTCGCGGGCGACGATCAGCGAGTGATAGCGGGTTGCCACAAACGGGCTCGGCAAGTTTCGAAAGACACCCTCGCCCGAGTGATAGATCGGCGAGGTCTTGCCGTGCATCACCTGCCGGGCGCGAACCACGCGACCGCCGAGCGCTTGACCGATACTTTGATGGCCCAAGCAAACGCCCAAAATTGGAATAGTCGCGCCAAAACGCCGAATCAGGTCCATTGAAATGCCCGCCTGATCCGGCGTGCAGGGTCCTGGAGAGACGACGATGCGATCTGGCGCTAGCTTCTCAATCCCGTCGAGATCAATTTGATCATTGCGATGAACCACCACCTCGGCACCTAACTCGCCAAGATATTGCACCACGTTGTAGGTAAAGGAATCGTAATTATCGATCATCAGAATCATTTCACCGCCCCCACCATGCCTGCGGCTTTAAAGATCGCTTGCGCCTTGTTCATCGTCTCCTCCCACTCCAACTCGGGGTCTGAGTCAGCCACCACTCCGCCGCCGGCCTGAACGTGTAAACGACCATCTTTTATGACCGCAGTACGGATCGCAATGGCGGTATCCATATTGCCGTTCCAACCGATGTAACCGACCGCACCGCCATAAATATTGCGCTTTACTGGCTCCAATTCATCGATAATTTGCATCGCACGAATTTTTGGTGCACCGCTCAGGGTTCCCGCCGGGAGCGTGGCGCGAAGCACGTCTATCGGCCCCGTCCCAGCGGTGACCTCACCGACCACATTGGAAGTGATATGCATAACGTGAGAATAGCGCTCAACGACCATTTTTTCGGTCACCTCGACGCTTCCTATTTGGCTGATACGACCGACATCGTTGCGCCCTAGATCGATGAGCATCAAGTGCTCGGCGATCTCTTTGGGGTCGGCGAGCATTTCAGCTTGTAATTCATCATCCTCGCGATCGTTGCTACCACGGCGGCGGGTACCGGCTATCGGTCGCACCGTGACCGTCCCGTCTTCCAACCGCGCCAATACCTCGGGGGAAGAACCGACGATATGAAAATCATCCAAATCTAAAAAGTACATGTACGGCGAGGGATTAAAAACCCGGAGTGCGCGGTATAGATTCACCGGCGGGGCATCGAATGGCGCCGATAAGCGCTGCGACGGAACCACCTGCATCACGTCGCCGGACATAATGTATTGCTTGATACGATCCACCGCGCGCAGGTATTCCGGTTTACCAAAGCTGGAAACAAATTCATCGCTGGCACGACCGTGTAAATTCAAGTCGGGCAATCGCGGCGGCGCATCGAGTAACTGCTTTTGCAAACTATCGAGCCTAGACTGCGCCCTATCCAACGAGTCGGGAAGCGCGGTATCGGCGTGCACCACAAAGATGATCTTAGCGGCCAAATTGTCAAAAATCACCACTTCATCCGACGCCATCAGCAAAATATCTGGGGTGCCCAAAACGTCCACCGGCGCACTATCGCGTAGTCTTGACTCGACAAAACGTACCGTATCGTATCCAAAGTAGCCCACCAATCCACCGCTAAAACGCGGCAAATCGGGTAATTTAGGCATTTTGAATGATTGCCGAAAAAGTTCTATCTCGGCCAGTGGATCATCGGTTTCGCAACACCGTATTAGCTCGCCATCGCGCCGGATTTCTAGGCGGGATCCAAACACCTTAAGCACCGTCGCCGATGGCAATCCAATCAGTGAGTAACGGCCCCATTTTTCGCCGCCCTGTACAGATTCAAACAGATATGAATTGGGCCCTCGGGCAAGTTTAAGATAGATACTCAGGGGAGTTTCAAGGTCGGCGAGAAGTTCTCGTGTAACCGGAACACGGTTGTATTCCTGCTCTGCGAGCTGGGCAAATTGTTCGGCATTCATGGGGGCATTCCTTGTTCAGTTACGTCGTCTAGCAGGCGCGATGTCTATCGATAGCGAACTCGTTTCGCCAACACCAAGCGCGACGCTTTGCGCGCAACTGAAAAGAAAATGAATATGCCAACTGAAAACTCCTGTAATCAGAAAAGAAGTTTAAACGATTATCGCCGGTGGACAAACGTTTAAACCGATAAGGCGGTTACTTTTGACAACTCAGCACGCATCTGAGCAATCACCGCTGCGTAATCTGGCTGGCTAAAAATAGCCGATCCAGCGACAAACATATCGGCGCCGGCACGCGCCACTTCGGCAATATTAGCCACCCCCACACCGCCATCCACTTCAAGGCGTATATCGCGACCACTGCTGTCGATCATGGCCTTGGCGGCGCGTAATTTTTCCAGCGTTTGAGGGATAAATGCTTGGCCTCCAAACCCGGGATTCACCGACATTAACAACAAAATATCGAGGCGATCGACAACCCAGCGCACGACGTCTAGACCAGTGCCCGGATTGAGTACCAGCCCAGCCTTACAACCCAGGTCATCAATCAACTGCAACGAGCGATCGACGTGCGCCGACGCCTCGGGGTGAAAGGTAATGTAACTGGCGCCGGCATCGGCGAACATGCGGATCAGGTCGTCCACCGGTTGCACCATCAAATGCACATCGATGGGCGCGGTAACACCATGCTTGCGAAGCGCCTCGCAGACCAGCGGACCGATGGTCAAATTCGGCACGTAATGGTTATCCATAACGTCAAAATGCACTACATCAGCGCCCGCTTTTAGCACTGCATCGACCTCGGCACCCAAGCGCGCGAAATCTGCCGCCAAAATAGATGGAGCAATTGTATAATCAGTCATTTCACCCTCGAACCTAATTAGTTATATAGGCGATTGAAAACTTTGTCTCGGTTGCAACGCCTGCATATTTTCTTGCGCGCCAGCCAAGCGCCGATGAAAAGACGACAACTTACCACAGGCGAACAAAAAGATCCGCTCCCCTGCGGGCAGCGATCTAGCCACCATAACAAACAATACCCCACCCATCATCCGGTGAGTATCGGTTGCCGCGACCATTTTCGTTTCACCAACAGCTGTTGGGTGAGGTGCTAACAGACACCCAACAGCTCTATCGACAAAACACTCAGCGACCAAGCGAAGAGCCAGTGTCAGCCATGACCGAAGTCTTTGAATTGTTTACGCAGATCTTTTTTGCTGATTTTACCGGTCGCGGTATGCGGTATTTGATCGACAAAAACGCAGGCATCAGGCACCCACCACTTGGCTATTTTGTCCTCTAGAAAGGCCAGTATGGTTGCCGATTCAGGCGTCGCACGATCCTCTGGAATAACAATTAACAGCGGTCGTTCGGTCCATTTTTCATCGGCTATACCGATCACTGCGGCCTCGCGCACATCGGGATGCGCCATCGCCGCGTTCTCGACATCGATGGAACTGATCCACTCACCTCCCGACTTGATAACATCCTTGACCCGATCGGTAATGGTCAGCATGCCGCGCCGATCAATGGTTGCCATATCGCCGGTATCGAACCAGCCATCTGCGTCCAGTGCGGTGCTCTGATCCCCGCGGAAGTAGTTGCTGCAAACCCAGGGGCCGCGCACTTTTAACAGCCCCGAACTCAGGCCATCACGGGGTAGACTCCGATCGTCATTATCGACGATTTTCATTTCAACGCCGAATACCGAACGGCCCGCTTTAACCCGTATCTGATCGATCTCGGCCTGCGTCGAGTCGCGCAGCGCAGCGCTTTGACGGTTATAGCTTCCGAGCGGACTCATCTCGGTCATACCCCAGCCAACATCGGCCCAAACACCGTGTTTTTCCAGTGCATGCATCAGCGACAAGGGGCAGGCAGACCCCCCTACCACCACCGTATTTAGCGAGTCCACGGACTCACCTGACTGCTCTAAATAATTCACTAGGGCTAGCCAAATGGTCGGTACTCCGAGAGAGTAGTTGACCTTTTCTGCGTTGATTAGCCGCGCTAATGTCTCGCCATCGGCCATTTTCGGCCCCGGCAATACCAGTTTAGCCCCGATCATTGGTCCACTGTAGGCGGTGCCCCAGGCATTGACATGGAACATCGGCACTATCGGCATCACCACATCATCAACCGAGAGATTCATAACATCCGGAAGAGCGCCCACTAGCGAGTGCAACACGGTGCTCCTGTGGCTGTATAGCACGCCCTTCGGATTGCCGGTGGTGCCAGAGGTATAGCATAATGAGCTAGCGGCGTTCTCATCCAACTCGGGCCATTTAAAAGAATCCGATTGATCGGCGATAAAACTCTCGTAGGCACAGCAATTGCGGAGATCAGTAGACGGCATCAGCTCTTCGCTGGTGAGTACCACAAACCCTTTTACCAGCGGCAGGCGGCTCTGCAATTGCTCCATCAACGGCACAAACATCGGGTCGACGAACACCCAACGGTCCTCGGCATGGTTTAAAATATACGCGATTTGCTCCGGGAAAAGGCGCGGATTGACCGTGTGACAGACCTGCCCCCCGCAGGATACCGCGTAGTAAAGTTCAAAGTGACGATAGTCGTTCCACGCCAGCGTCGCAATGCGATCGCCGGCGGCCAACCCTTGGTTGGCGAGGGCATTAGCCAGTTGGCGCACGCGGCCAAAGGCTTCATTGTAAGAATAACGATGATGTGGGTCATCAGCGGTGACCGACACGATCTCCGAGTCGCCGTGAACAAGATCGGCATGACGCATAATCGACGTAATGGTCAGTGGTACATCCATCATTAATCCGTGCATTGCCGTTTCCTTTTTTCAGTGAGTGTGAATGAAGTAATTGACCTAATTTTAACGTGCATTTGGACAGCACATCAAGAATTCCCGAGCGGATGCCGATACGACCCTCCAAGGCCGTCCTATAGCCCGAGTTTTTATACGTCTACTGCGTTACAATAACGATTGTTTAATTGCTGGCACTTGTGCGCAAAGAGAAATAATGGTGGGAAAAACTCTCGGGGTCATCATGGACCCTATCGACAACATCAACTACCACAAAGACACCACGCTGGCGCTGCTGCTTGCCGCTCAGCGCGCCGGGTACCGCCTATACTATATGGAGCTGGGACAACTGTTCTTGGAGAATGGTCACCCGCGCGCTGAAATGCGCGCGCTGGAAGTGTTTGAGGATAAACATCGATGGCACTCATTAGGACCCATCGAGGTCGCAGCGCTAGAGTCACTGGACGTCATTTTAATGCGCAAAGACCCACCCTTTGACAGCGAATATATCTACGCCACCTATATTCTCGAGGCGGCGCAACGGCGCGGCTGCTCGGTGGTTAATCGACCGCAGAGTTTACGCGATTGCAATGAGAAAATTTTTGCTACGGAATTCCCCGAATGCACCCCGCCACTGCTGGTCAGTCGCAATCAGGCCCGCCTAAAAAGCTTTCTCAACGAGCACGGCGATGTCGTCTACAAACCGTTAGATGGAATGGGCGGTACTTCTATTTTTCGCGTTCGCCAGGGCGATCAAAATGTCAACGTCATCCTCGAAACTCTGACTCAGAACGGCCAACAGACCATCATGGCACAACGCTATTTATCTGAGATCACCGCGGGCGATAAACGGATTCTGGTGGTCGCCGGTAAAGTCGTTTCACACTGCCTTGCTAGGGTACCCACTGGGGATGATTTTCGCGGCAATCTGGCCGCTGGCGGTCGTGGCATAGTGCAGCCGTTAAGCGATCGCGATCGCTGGATCGCCGAGCATGTGGCACCCAGTCTAGTGGCTAAAGGGTTGTTATTTGTAGGGCTCGATGTGATCGGTGATTATTTGACCGAAATCAATGTCACTAGTCCGACCTGCGTGCGTGAAATAGACCGTGCGACGGGACTCTCAATCGGCGATCTTTTAATGGCTGCAATCGCCACCTAAGATCTCAGCGCAGAAAAATTAATCCTCTGGGATGATAAAAACTGCAAAAAGTTATCTCTCAGGGCCTTGAGTTTCACCGATCAAACCTGCATATTATGGCTATGCAAAAAGAAAATCAGCCAATTACCAACTTAAAAAACCATTTTCTACTGGCTATGCCGGGGCTCAACGATCCCAATTTTTCTCAATCGGTCGTCTATATTTGCGAGCACAGCGAAGAGGGAGCCATGGGTCTAGTGATCAACAACCAGATGGATATCCCCGCGAAGGCGATTTTTGATCAGTTGCAGCTTCGTTACAGCGATGACAATGGCGACTCGCTAATCTTCGCTGGCGGCCCAGTGCAGCGCGATAGAGGCTTTATACTGCATCGTAGCTGCGGCCAGAAATGGGAATCTACGGTGGCCATTTCTGACGACGTCAGCTTAACTGCATCGAAAGATATACTCAGCGATATTGCGATTGGCAACGGTCCAGAAAAATCTTTGATCACCCTCGGATATTCGAGCTGGGGCGCCGGTCAACTGGAAGAGGAACTGGTGCAAAATAGCTGGTTAACTATGCCCGCGGATTCAGCCATCATCTTTAACACTGACTGCGAAAAGCGGGCGCATGCGGCGGCCTCATCGATTGGTATAGACCTCAACCGTCTATCCCTCGATTCTGGTCATGCTTAATGCGGCATCGGTAAAAAATCTACTCGGCTTTGATTTCGGTACCGCGCAGATCGGCATAGCAACTGGTCAAACTGTCACGAGTACAGCGACATCTCTGGCGATTATTACCGCGCGAAATGGGATTCCAGACTGGCGTGCACTCGGCGAGATTATCAGCGAATGGCAACCCGAACTGATGGTGGTTGGACTGCCGTTAAATATGGATGACTCGGAAAGCGAACTCAGCCAGCGAGCACGAAAATTCGCTCGCAGATTACATGGGCGATTTAACATCGACACCCTCATGATGGACGAGAGGCTGACCAGTCGCGAGGCAAAAGCGGCCCATCGACACCTTGGCAAGCGCGACCTCGATAAGGTCGATCATATTGCCGCCGCTTTAATCCTGCAGAGTTGGTTGGACCAGCCGCAACTCGGCCAGAGGCCATAAAGAAGTGCAGCGCCAGCTACGATCGACAAGCACATCGACAAATTTTGCATGCGCAACGGCGGTCGGTTAAATTAACGCGTTTGCCATGGCCAATCAGACAATCCGATGAAAACTATCCAAGAACGCATAGAAGTACTTCGCCAGCGAATTGTAATAGCAGCGCGGGACGCCGGTCGCAACGAGCGCGACATCGAATTGCTAGCGGTCAGTAAAACCCGTGATCTGCAGGCCATTAACCAGGCTATCGCAGCAGAACTGTGCGCGTTTGGCGAGAACTATGTGCAGGAAGCCGTGGCAAAGATCGCACAGGTCGAGCACCGACCGATCGCCTGGCACTTCATCGGCGCGCTGCAAACCAACAAGACCCGCATCGTCGCTGAGCGCTTCGACTGGGTGCACAGCGTTGATCGGGTTAAAATCGCGCAGCGCCTCAGCAGTCAACGGAATCCCGCGCTAGGTCGATTGAACATCTGCCTGCAAGTAAATATTGATAGTCAATCATCCAAAGCTGGATTCAGCCCTGACGCCGTCGGCGATGCCGTAAAACGGATACTCGATCTACCACAGATCCAGTTGCGTGGTCTGATGGCCATTCCGGCACCACGGGACGGTGAGATTGCCCAGCGCAGCGTCTTTGCACGAGTCCGAGCGTTGCAACAAGAAATCAACAGCGGACTGGACAATCGGCAAAAATTAGATACCCTCTCGATGGGGATGTCTGCAGATCTTGAGGCAGCTATTCATGAGGGCGCCACCATAGTCCGCATTGGTACAGATATCTTCGGGCCGCGCACGCGGCACACAGAGTGATAAATAGGCGCAAGGAGTCGTCGAAACTATGAATTCAATAGCCTTTATTGGCGGCGGTAATATGGCCTCGTGCCTGATTGCGGGATTGCTCGCAAACGGCTATCGGCGCGAGCAGCTCAGCGTTAGTGATCCTGGCGATGCAGCACGGCGCAACCTGCAAGAGCACCATCAAATCACCGCCAGCAATGATAATTGCGCCGCTGTTCGCGACGCAGACGTGGTCGTTTTAGCGGTTAAACCGCAGTTAATCGCCGATATCGCGCAGGATCTGAGCGCAGCGCTAAAACCTGGCTGCGCGGTCGTCTCAATTGCTGCCGGCGTGCCGCTGTCCGCCCTAGAAGACTGGATGGGTGGCGAAACTGCGATCGTTCGCGCCATGCCAAATACCCCAGCGATGGTGCTTCATGGCGCCACCGGACTATTCGCAAATAACCATGTTAGTAGCCCGCAACGTCAGAGCATCGAGCAAATATTTAACGCCGTGGGCTGCGTTTGCTGGCTGCAATCTGAAAAGCAGGTGAATGCTGTGACAGCCGTTTCGGGCAGTGGTCCGGCGTATTTCTTTTTACTCTTTGAAATCATGCAACGGGCCGCCGAGGAGTTGGGTCTGCCGGCGGCAACCGCACGCGAACTAGTGCTTCAAACCGCCCGTGGTGCGACCGAAATGGCGCAGACCGCATCTATCGACCCGGCCGAGTTACGCCGCCAAGTTACCTCTCCCGGCGGCACCACTCAACGGGCTCTCGAAACGCTCGATCAAGGCGGTCTTGAACAACTAGTCAAACGCGCTATGTACGCAGCCGTAGAGCGCGCCGAGGAGATGTCCAATGATCACTCATGAATCGATGACCGGTTACAAAAGGGGTTCAAGATGACCTTGCTGGACAATATGGCTATCAATGTGGTCAATATAGTGCTTCATTTTTTCAGCCTACTACTGCTGGTGAGATTGCTGCTGCAATGGGTGCAAGCCGATTTTTTTAATCCGCTGTCACAGGCGGTGTTTAAACTAACCGCGCCGGTGGTCGAGCCACTGCACCGCATATTCCCTACGCTGGGAACGCTCAACACCGCTGCTCTGGTCGGCGCAATCTTGGTCAAGTGGCTGTATTTTTGGGTTTTGATCGCGGTCGGACGACTGATCTTCGCAGAGCTACCCAACTATTTTATCGTAGCGATTTTTGCGACTCTGAGTGGCGTGGTGGACGTCTATTTCTGGGGTATTTTAATCGTTGCTATCGCCAGTTGGCTGGATGCCGTACACCACCCGCATATCCAGTTAATCAGTCAGATCGTAGAGCCCTATCTGCGACCTTTTAGGCGAATTATACCGCCTATTGGGATTCTGGATATCTCTTCGATGGTGGCTATTATTGGACTCATTGTGGTGCGTGATCGACTGCTACCGTTACTCGAAATGTCACTCGATCAACTGCTTTTTTAAAACCTTTAAATCCTACTGCAAACCACTGCACTAAGCCGCTGGGTCTGGGTGCAGAGCCGCTACATCTTCGATGTCGGCGATCAATTCTGGCGATAGCTCACAGCTGTGACTAGCAATATTTTCGACCAATTGCGCCATACTGGTAGCACCGATCAAGCAGCTGCCGACAAACGGCTGCTGACAGACAAACGCCAGCGCCATCTGCGTTAAGGTTATATTGTGCCGTGCAGCCACCTCAGCATAGGCACCGGTGGCTGAAACCGACAACTGACCGGTGTAGCGAGAGAACCGCTTGAACAGCGCTAGGCGCGAATTATCCGGCAATTGATCGTTTAAGTACTTACCACTGAGCACTCCAAACGCCAGCGGCGAGTATGCCAGCAAACCGACCGATTCACGCAATCCCATCTCCGCCATACCGACTTCGTACTGGCGAGTCAAAAGACTGTAAGCATTTTGTACGCTCACCACGCGCGGTAGATCACGCTGCTCAGACAACCGCAAATACTCCATAAGACCCCAACTGGTTTCGTTGGAAATACCAATGTGTGCAATCACCCCTTCGTCGACCAATTCACCCAGTGCCTCAAGAGTGTCGGCAATCGCTATACCATCCCCATCTGGATTGTGCCGATACCCACGCTGCCCAAAAAAATTGGTATCTCGCTCCGGCCAATGGACCTGATAGAGGTCGATGGTGTCGGTGCGCAAGCGCTCTAGAGAGCCCCCTACCGCCCGCCTGATATGGTCGCGGTTGAGCCTCGATCCGCCGCGGATATGTCCCGCTCCGGAAAGATTGTCCGAACGACCCACCACTTTGGTAGCCAACACAATATCGCTGCGACAATCACGATCCGCAAGCCAATTACCGATGTAGCTCTCGGTTCGACCCGCGGTCTCCGGGCGCGGCGGGACGGGGTACATTTCAGCGGCATCGAATAGGTTTATGCCCTGCGATAGCGCATAATCCATCTGTTCAAAAGCCTCTTGCTGGCTGTTCTGTTCACCCCAAGTCATGGTGCCCAAACCAATGATCGAAACATCCAGTAAACTGTTGCCGAGTTTTTTGTAATCCATTTACTGCCCCTTGCCAAGTGAGTCGTCTATAACCAAAATTCGCCGTCGCCAAAAATATCCGTTGCGTGGTTGCGTTGTGAACAGCGGCCTCTTAGACTGGTCGATTATGATAATTTTCTGCGATCAAATCTAGTCATGTCTGCATATGATCGGAATTCTTTGGGCTCGGTCGAGAGCCTTATGGTGGATATCTCTGAACCCATCAAACTGGCGTGCGGGGTGGTGCTTGACGAGCATCAACTCATGGTCGAGACCTATGGCACCCTAAACGCCGACCGCAGCAACGCGATCTTAATTTGCCATGCCCTTAGCGGCAGTCATCACGCGGCTGGCTGGCATGATGGCGATCGCAAACCCGGCTGGTGGGATCACTACATTGGACCTGACAAAGCCATGGATACCCAGCGATTTTTTATCGTCAGTCCAAACAATATCGGCAGTTGTTTTGGCAGTACTGGTCCGACGACAATCAATCCAGCAACGCAGCACCCCTGGGGGCCAGACTTCCCGCCACTGCGCGCACGGGATTGGATGGAATCGCAGCATCTGTTGATGCAACACCTCGGGATTACCTGTTGGGCCGCGGTTGTCGGCGGCAGTCTCGGCGGCATGCAAGCGATGCGCTGGTCGCTGGAGTACCCCGAGAAGTTACTCAACAGTGTCGTCATTGCGTCGGCGATGAAGCTCTCGGCGCAAAATATCGCCTTTAACGAAATTGCCCGCCGAGCGATCAAATCCGACCCTGATTATCTCGCCGGTCGCTACTTAGAAAATGACAGGGTGCCGCGCCGCGGGCTGGCGCTCGCGCGTATGATCGGGCATGTCACCTATCTATCTGACGTGGCTATGGCGGAGAAGTTTGGGCGCGAGCTCAACATTGGTAATTTCTCGGTGGGCGAAAAAGACCCAATAGAATTTCAAATCGAGAGCTATCTAAACTATCAGGGTGACAAATTTGCCGACGATTTCGATGCCAATGCCTACATTTTGATCACCAAAATGCTCGACTATTTTGACCTGTCTCGCGAGTATCAAAATGACCCAGTGGCTGCATTTAAGCATGCATCATGTAATTTTATGGTAATTTCGTTTACCAGCGACTGGCGCTTTCCGGCGCAGCGCTCACGGGAAATTACCGACGCTCTGGTCGGCGCGGGTCGAAATGTATCCTATGCAGAAATCCAATCGGATCAGGGTCATGACGCCTTCCTCCTACCCAACACTCGCTACGAAAAAGTTCTCGGTGGCTATTTAAGCCGGGTTGCGGATCAATTGGAGGCGTCGACCGCATGACCACCGATTACATCGCGATCAATCATTGGATCGGCCAGGGGGTTCGCGTTCTGGATCTCGGCTGCGGCGATGGCTCACTCCTCGCCCACCTGATAGAGACGCGTAACATCTGCGGTTATGGCCTAGAAATTGACCCTACATCCATCCACACCTGTATCTCCAAGGGTCTCAATGTGATTGAGCAGGACGTCAACTCTGGCCTGCACAATTTTTCCGACAATGCGTTTGATAGTGTGATAATGACCCAAGCGCTGCAAGTCATGCGCTACCCCCATCTGGTGCTCGACGAAATGCTCCGCATCGGCCGCGAGTGTATTATTACTTTCCCAAATTTTGGTCACTGGCGAACCCGCAGCGATCTGGGTTTTCGCGGCCGTATGCCGGTGACGGAACAACTCGCTTATCAGTGGTACGATACACCCAATATCCACTTTTTTACCTACAGTGATTTCGAAGCACTATGCTGTCAGCGCAATATCCGTATACTGCACCGTCAATGTATTAGCCAAGGGGTCATCGATCGATGTCTAAAAAAAGTCTGGCCAAATTTGTTTACCGAGACCGCAATCTATCACCTGAGTCGCTAGCCGGAGGCCTCCTCGCCGGCGCGGGGAGGCTCGTCTTTTTGCTTGCCGGTCTGGCGTTTTGCTCGGCGGCGGTGCAGGCCAATGCGCGCGACGACTACAAACAATACGGCGATCTAAAGGTTTTTTACAGTGCCTTTCCAAGTACCTTTATCTCCCCTGAAATTGCCCGCGCCAATAATCTAACCCGCGGTATGGATCGCGGGTTAGTGAACGTGGCAACGATGAAAGATTTGGGCACCGGCCTACCCACGGTGGTGTCCGGCGAAGTTTTAAACATCATGCAGCAAAGTCAAAAGCTCAGTTTTATAGAAATCCGCGAAGGCTCAACGGTCTATTACCTAGCCCCCTTTGATTTTGATAATCGGGATTATTTGACGTTTAAAATACGCATCCGGGCGAAGCCAGAGGCTCCGGCATACGACTTTAAGTTTCAAAAAATCATGTATATCGATCGCTAACCAAAGAGTTCACACCCCATGGATATCGTTCTAGCCAGTGCCAACGCTGGAAAACTTCGCGAGTTTCAACAAATGCTCGAAGGTTTCAATCTAGCGGTCATACCGCAATCCGAACTGGCCATCGAATCCGCGGCGGAGACCGGCCTAACGTTTGTCGAGAACGCCTTGATCAAGGCGCGGCACGCGACGAGCATTGCCAAGCGACCGGCAATAGCCGACGATTCTGGGCTCGAAGTGGATTACCTGCAAGGGGCTCCAGGCATCTATTCGTCGCGCTTTGCCGGCGAAGATGCCACCGATAAAGACAATAATCACCATCTCGTTCAGCGCCTCGAGGGCGTTGCCATGGCAGAGCGCACCGCGCGCTACCATACGGTCATCATCTATATGCGCCATGCGCTCGACCCTACCCCGCTGATATGCCAGGCCCAATGGGAGGGCAGGATAGCGCTGCACCCACTGGGAAATGGGGGTTTTGGCTACGACCCGCTGTTTATTGTCGGCGACGATGGCCGCCGCGCATCCGAGTTGTCGGCGACGGTCAAAAATCGCATCAGCCATCGCGGCCAAGCGATGAAACAACTGATGGATGCCCTCGGTAACGGCCACCTAGGTGCCATTCAATCATCGTGAACACAACCGTAAACAAGCCGCCGGCAACCCTTGTTCTACCGCCACTGGGGCTCTATGTGCACATCCCTTGGTGCATCAAAAAATGTCCCTATTGCGATTTTAATTCTCATGTCAGTAGCGACGCAATCCCAGAAACAGCCTATGTCGATGCATTGATCAAAGATTTAAAACAACAACTGGGCTGGGTTCAGGGTCGCAAATTACATTCGATCTTTTTTGGCGGCGGGACCCCAAGCCTGTTTTCAGGCCGCGCTATCAGCCGCATTATTGAGGCCGCCGAGCGCCTTATCGGCTTTTGCAATGCAATCGAAATCACCCTCGAAGCCAATCCCGGCAGCGCCGAGCAAGCGCGTTTTAATGACTATCGCAAGGCCGGCGTCAATCGTCTATCTATCGGCATTCAGAGTTTTGGCGATCAACATCTCGAACGACTGGGGCGGGTGCACGACGGTCATCAGGCGCAGCGTGCCATCGAGGCGGCAACAATGGCGAACTTTGCGCGCATCAATATCGATTTAATGCACGGTCTCGAGCAACAGAGCTCAGCCCAAGCAATTAATGACCTTCGCACCGCCATCGATGCAGGGGTCGAACACATCTCCTGGTATCAACTGACTATCGAGCCGAATACTGCGTTTTTTAGCCAACCGCCACCGCTGCCATCAGACGATAGACTCGCGGACATTCAAACTTCGGGCATGAACTTGCTCGCCGAGCATGGGTTTCAACAGTACGAGGTCTCGGCCTTTGCGAAAGCCGATCAACTCGCTCGACACAACGTTAATTACTGGGAATTTGGCGATTATTTGGGGATCGGGGCCGGCGCTCATGGCAAGATCACGATGGCCGCAGAAAAGACCTTGATACGCAGCCAGAAAACCCGTCAACCGACACAGTATTTAGCCCAAAAACAGGACGCGGAAAACCGCTATAAAGTCATTCCCCTAGTCGATCGACCCATGGAATTCATGATGAATGCGCTGCGTTTAAAAAACGGTGTCCCCATCGATTACTTTGCCGCGAGGACCGGCCTCGGCAGCGACAATATCGCCAAGCCATTGCGACAACTCCAGTCTCAAGGTCTGTTAGTGACCGACCCAGAACGGATAGCTGCCTCGCCACTGGGCTATCAATTTCTAAACACGCTGCTGCAACGCTTTGCCTAAGCGCAAAAGGGAATGTCGCGGCGCAGGAGGTACTCCCAACGACAGCACAAGCACTAAAAACTGCTGCAGCCACCCGAATATTGGCGATAACAATTGTCGCCTCGTCCGCGCTAATGCTATTATTCTCATTGGAGCGTATTTATTTAATCGACACCTAATTAGAGGCCAAACACTATGAGCGACAATCTTGTCCATGTTACCGACACCAGTTTTGAGAGCGATGTCCTGCAATCAGAGATACCCGCACTGATTGATTTTTGGGCGGCTTGGTGTGGACCCTGCAAGATGATTGCTCCATTGCTTGAAGAACTTTCCGATGAATATGCGGGCCGTATAAAGGTCTGCAAAATAGACGTCGATAGTAACCCCGAAACCGCCGCCAAGTATAATGTGCGTGGCATTCCCACGCTGCTGGTGTTTAAAAACGGTAGCATCGAAGCCACTAAGGTAGGCGCACTGTCAAAATCTCAACTGGTGGAGTTTGTCGACAGTTTCGTTTAAAAAACGATCTACCCTGTGGCTGCGATCAAAAAATACCTTGCGCTTTGTTGCGTTGCGGCTATACTCAAAATTAAACAAGTGTCTTCTAAAGTCGTGCACGAATCGATGCATGACTTCCTAAGTTAAATCACACCTAATTTCTCGACTAGAAAACATACGTGGCCGCCCGTCCGGTGCGCCCGATAAAGCGAAAAAACCATCCTATGAACTTATCTGAATTAAAAATCAAACCCATTGCTGAACTAATCGAACTCGCCGAGTCTATGGGACTCGACAACCTTGCAAGATCTCGCAAGCAGGACATCATTTTTTCAATGCTCAAACGCCATGCAAAAGGCGGTGAGGACATCTATGGCAATGGCGTTTTAGAGATACTTCCAGATGGCTTTGGTTTTTTGCGTTCCGCCGGCTCTTC
>DDJS01000099.1 GCA_002339165.1 Cellvibrionales bacterium UBA2618
TGCCTTGATCAACCGCGATGAACTGGAAAAACGGATTATTGCCGGCGGTCTGGTGGAGTCTGTGGGCTCGGTCAACGATCGCATGGGGTTGTATCGGGCCGCTCGTTATCATCAGTCCTTTCTCTGGCTACGCTGGGCGATTCGCGAAACCCCCAAGCGGCGTTACCAACAGTTAATCCTGACAGACCCGCTCACCGCCACCGACTTATTTGTCAGCGAGACGCCCATCAACGCGCTCACAGGGGTGCGAGACGAGGTTAATGCCTACCCGCTGTTTAACGCGTTGATCGATTACATTGCCAGTAATTCGCTGACTTTTCGGCAGTAATGATGCTGGCAACGCGGACTTTAATGCCCCTCAGGTGAGCCAGCAGTCTGGCCGATGGCGCCATCAATTGTTCATTGGTGGTGCAGTTTTTCCGTCGCAACTTCGAGCACTAGCTGTCTGATCCATAGATTGGCTGGATCTCGATCGGCGTTTTTATGCCAGTATAAATGCCAGCGCAAAGGTTCGACCGCGAAAGGGAGTCGATAGGCTTCGACTGATAGCCCATTGGCGAGCAACTCGGGTAATGTCCACAGTAGGTCTGTGGTTTCGATGATCCGTGCCGCCAACCAGTAGTGCTGCACCCGCATCGACACGTTGCGGCGTTGTCCTATGGCGTGCAGAGCAATATCCACTTGCCCTCGACCGCTGCGCCGACTCGAGACATGCAGGTGTTTGCCGGCTAAGTAGTCGCTCAATGGCAGGGGTTTACCGGCCAGTGCATGGTTTTTTTTGGATGCCACCACGTACTCCAAGCGCCCGAGTATCAGGTGATCAAATTCTTTGGCATTGACCTCAGGACTGTCGATCAATAGGTCGATGGCTCCAGTTCGCAGGTCTTCGGTTGCCGCACTGCGGTCGTGGTAGCAGCAGGCAACCGCAACATGTCGCGCGTCGGCACTGATGCGTTGTTGCAATTCAGGCAGGATGAACGAGGCCGCCAGATCGTTCATGCCGATACGAAAGGTTCGCTCGGAGATCGCTGGGTCAAAGCGCGTGTTAACATCGATACTGCGGCCTAGCAGCGCCAGTGCGCGGCGCACATCTATGATCAGATTGTCGGCCACCGGGGTCGGTTGCATGCCTAGAGAGGTGCGGACAAACAGCGGGTCGTCAAAGGTCTTGCGCAGCCGCGACAGCGCATTGCTCACCCCGGGTTGGGTCAAATTGAGCGCGATGGATACCTTGGTGATACTGCCCTCGCGATAGATGGCATCGAATACCACAAACAAATTTAAATCGACCTTTTCTAACCGCACTCCCTACGCCCCTATTAGTTTATTGATTTGGACAATACTAACCTATCACTGAAATAAATTTGGATGATTCTGTAAAAATTTCTATACTCTATTTTTATGACTCGCCTAAGTTTAGACACTTAGAGTCTGTGAACCCATGATTTAATTTTGAGGTAATCGATAGCATGTACACCTTCAGTGAAAAATCTCTGCAATTACAGGCGCGTCTGATCGACTTTATGGATCAGCATATCTATCCAAACGAGGAGCGCTATACGCAACAACTGGACGCAGCGCAGAATCGCTTCGCGCCCTTGCCATTGATGGACGAGCTAAAACGCAACGCGCGAGAAGCCGGATTATGGAATCTCTTTGTGCCTGAAAATCACAGCCAGTACTGCGATCATGGTGGGCTTTCAAATTTTGACTACGCACCCTTAGCCGAAACTATGGGCCGGGTTCTTTGGTGCCCCGAGGTATTCAATTGTAACGCTCCCGATACTGGTAATATGGAAGTCTTTATGAATTATGCGACCGGTGAGCAACGCCAGCAGTGGTTAACGCCGCTGTTGGCTGGTGAGATTCGCTCTTCTTACGCAATGACCGAGCCTCAAGTAGCCTCTAGCGATGCAACCAATATTGAATTAGCCATTACCCGCGAAGGCGATAAATGGGTACTGAACGGTCGCAAGTGGTTTATTACCGGCGCCATGAACGAGCGCACAAAAATTCTTATCGTGATGGGTAAATCGGACCCCAACAACAGCAATCGTCATCTTCAGCAAACGCAGGTATTGGTGCCCAAGGACACGCCCGGTATTCAGCTCGTTCGATCGCTGACAACGCTCGGCTACGATGATGCACCGCTCGGCCATGCGGAAATTATTTTCGATGATGTGCGCGTGCCGCTGTCAAATGTGCTTCTCGGTGAGGGCCGAGGATTTGAGATTGCCCAAGGTCGTCTCGGGCCGGGCCGCATGCATCACTGCATGCGGTTGATCGGCGCGGCCCAGCGATCACTCGAACTTGCCTGTCAGCGCGCTGATTCTAGGACCACTTTCGGACGCAAACTGAGCAAGCATCAATCCATTCGCGAGGAGATAGCAAAGAGCTTTTGCGAAATTGAAATGGCCCGTTTACTGGTCTTACAAACCAGTGCAAAGATTGATAAAAAGGGCGTTCCAGCCTCAGTCGACATGATTGCAGCAACCAAAACCACCGTGCCGATCATGGTACAAACCATCGTCGACCGCTGTATGCAAATTCATGGCGCCGGCGGTCTCAGTCAAGATTATTGCATGGCCGAGGCGTTCAATTACGCGCGCTGGTGCCGTCAGGCGGATGGTCCGGATCAAGTTCATCAAATGGCCCTGGGCAAGCAGATTATCGATCGCTACGCAGCGTCCGCCGACTAGTCTCTGCGGCCGGTGATGATGCCTACTTCAACGCCACAGTCACGCTGGCTTGATGGTGATCAGCGCCGCGCGTCGCGGGCCAGTGCTTGCACTTGATAGTAGAGAAATTCTGTCAATTGCTGGCGATTGCCGACAGCCTCTAGCTGCTCCCAGTCGAGTGGATCGCCAATCCGAGTGTGCAGTGGTTTGCCAAAATGCTTAGTTACCTCATTCATCAGTGCCGCCGAGCGCATTGCTTCAGAAAACTGTGAGGCAATATGAAATATGCGACTGTTTTGTCCATTGAAGTACACCGGAACAACCGTGGCGTTCGCATCGCTTATCATTTTCGCGGCAAAGGTTGTCCAGGGCGCATCGATTACTTTGCCAAAGCCCTTGCGATCTGCTGTGGAGACATAGCCCGAGGGGAATACCAACAACGGTATGCCTTGGCGTAGCGCCTGTTGCGCAATTTGTTTCGAACGGATGTTGTTTTTTATTGCCGCCTTTGATGCGCTAAAGTCGATTGGCAAAAAATACTCAGCTAGATCACTGTCTTGACACAAAAATGAATGGATCAAAATACGGAAATCGCCGCGGGCCTGTACCGCCAAATCGCACAGTGCCAATCCGTCTATGACGCCGAAGGGGTGGTTGGCGACAAACACCAGAGGACCGCTAGCTGGCAGCTTGGCTAATTGAGCAGTGTCGAAATGATGCTCAATCTTTGCGATTTTAAAGGCTTCCGATAAAAAGCCTTCAATCGAGAATGTTTGGGTTTTTACCTGCCGGTACAGCGTTTCGATTTTCGAACGGCCAAAAAACCGTTCTGCCGCTTCGATTAACCAGCGCATATACCACGCCTGTTCAGGTCGCACATAGGACAGGAAGGGCTGGTCTTTTACGTAGTCGACCACGATGTTGTCGGCGTCGAGGTTGTTCATATGACCGTCGGTAAGTGGACTGTTATATTCAAATTATGACCAGTGCGTGATTAACTCAACGCTGTTACTTTAGCAATTTATTGGCGTGCATGCACAGGCATTATAGCGATTTTTTTGCGCCGGAATTGAAGCTTCACAAGCGCAGTATTGTTAGTCATTTAGCGCACAAAAGCGCGCGGATTTTAGTCGCCGCCAAAGGGTTGCAACTGACCGGTGAGTTGGCCGCGCTGGGATTGTTTATGAATGCATTCATAGCCACTTGAATTTTAGATCCAAATCGATAGTATGCGGCTTTGCCGGCGGCGCTTATTTTACTACGATCTCGACGCTATGAGCGCCGCAGCGGAAACCCGCTGTTATTGCGTCACAAAAACGACGGCAAAAAAGCTGGCTGTTTGTTGTCTGGATAGCCCACTGGACGATTGTTTAACTGGGAGATTGATATGCGACATTGCGTACTACGCGTTCTGCTTTGGGCCGCGGTATTTTCGGCGCCATCGACCCTTGCGGGCGGCTTTACCCTGAGTAGCAGCACGCTGTCGGGACAAATTACCGAGCGTCAGGTTTTTAACGGCTTCGGCTGCTCGGGCGAAAATATATCGCCGCAGCTAGCATGGGAAAATGCGCCGGCTGGGACCAAGAGCTTTGCCGTGACGGTTTATGACCCAGACGCTCCAACCGGCGGTGGCTGGTGGCACTGGTTGGTTTTTGACATTGCCAAGCAGGTGCGATCGCTACCAGAAAACGCTGGCAATACCGCACTCAAATCGCCGCTAACACCCGCTGCTGCGATCCAGAGTACAACCAGTTTTGGCACGCCTGGATTCGGTGGTGCTTGCCCTCCGGAGGGCGATGCGGCGCACCGTTACGTCTTTACTGTTTATGCTTTGGGCGTTGAGAGTCTCGGTTTAACAAGTGATGCAACGCCCGCGTTGGTGGGCTACTATTTGCATGCCAACGCGCTTGCCAAGGCCTCGATGATGGCTTACTACGCTCGCTAGAGGAATCTATGCCTGAGCATATTGATCGCTATTTCCGAGCCATCGATCGATTAGCGCGTCGACGTTTTCCGGGTGTTGTAGCAAAATCCGGTTGGCACATTGCTTGACCGCTTCGAGCATGTGGCCATCGCGCTGTAAATCTGCTATATGCAATTGCATATCACCGGTTTGTCGAGTCCCCAGCACTTCGCCTGGGCCACGCAATTGCAGGTCTTTTTCGGCGATTTTAAAGCCGTCATTGGTTTCGCGCATAGTTCTTAGGCGCTCGCTTCCCTTGCGCGACAGAGGCGGGCTATAGAGCAGCACACAGTGGCTCCGCTGAGAGCCGCGGCCGACGCGACCGCGCAGTTGATGGAGTTGCGACAGGCCTAAGCGCTCGGCGTTTTCGATAATCATCAGGCTGGCATTGGGTACGTCGACGCCGACCTCGATCACCGTTGTCGCTACCAAAAGGTTGATCGCGCCGGCTTTAAAGCGCTGCATAATGTCGACTTTCTCGCCAGCCTTGAGGCGGCCATGAACCAATGCGACGCGCAGTTCCGGCAATACCAATTGTAATTCACTGGCGGTAATTTCAGCCGCCTGTGCCTCCAGAGTATCCGACTCCTCGATCAGCGTGCACACCCAGTACGTCTGCCGTCCATCGAGGCAGGCCTGCCGGACGCGCTGGATGACATCGTTGCGTCTGAGGTCGGCAATCACCAGGGTTTCCACCGGCGTTCGGCCCGGTGGCAACTCATCTATAATAGAGTTGTCGAGATCTGCGTAGGCACTCATCGCCAGCGTTCGCGGAATCGGTGTGGCGGTCATTATGAGTTGGTGGGGCAGGTGGTCAGATGAGGTGGTGGTGAGATCGGAGCGGCTGCCTTTTTTACGCAGGGCGAGCCTTTGATGGACGCCAAAGCGATGCTGTTCGTCGATGATGGTTAGGCCTAGGCAACAGAATTCGACGCTGTCCTGAAACAATGCATGGGTGCCGATCACCATTTGCGCGCTACCATCTGCAATCGCTTGCAACTGTATGGCGCGCGCTTTGCCTTTGAGTTTGCCCGTCAACCAGGCGACCCGTATACCCAGTGGACGAAACCAGTTTTCAAAATTATTACGGTGTTGATCCGAGAGAATCTCGGTGGGTGCCATTAACGCGGCCTGTTGACCGTTGACAATCGCTTGAATCGCCGCGAGCGCTGCGACCACGGTTTTGCCTGAACCAACATCGCCCTGCACCAGTCGCAACATTGGCACTGTGCTGTCGAGATCACGGCTAATATCTTGGCTAACTCGCGCTTGAGCGTCCGTCAGCATAAATCCCAGCTGCGCTAGAAAACGCTGATGCTCTTGCTTATTGAACTTCAATTGCGGTGCAGGTTGCCTTTGGATACGCTGGCGTAACCGAAGTAGGCTCAGGTGGTGGGCGGTCAGCTCTTCAAAGGCCAATCGTTGTTGTGCTGGGTGTTCGCCCTCTGCGAGTAGATTTAGCGGGGTCTCTAGCGGTGGTCGGTGAAGTAGTTGCAACGCGGCCGTGAGCGAGTAATCGACGCCCATTGATGTCGGTAACAACTCACGTATATAGGTATTGTCCAAGTAGTCAAGCGCCTGTTGGCAGAGGCTACGGATGCGCGTCTGCGCTAGGCCATCGCTCATTGGATAAACCGGCGTCAGGGTCTTTTCGAGCGTCGGCGGGCTCGCCACATCGATTAACTGGTATTCGGGATGATAGAGTTCGGCGCCCGACTGTCCCCGACGAACTTCACCAAAGCATCTTAGCCGAGCGCCAGGTTGCAGAGCCTGTTGTTGGGCGCGGTTGAAGTGAAAAAAGCGCAAAGTGATGGTGCCACTGTGATCTTGAAGGCGGCATACTAAACTTCGGCGGCGGCCAAACACCACATCACTGGCCTTTATATGGCCTTCGATGACAGCGCTGGTAAAGGCCTGAACGCCGCCGATTGGCGAAATCTTGGTTTTGTCGACGTAGCGGAGAGGCAAGTGAAACAACAAGTCTTGAAGCGTGGTGATGCCCATTTTCTCGAGTTTTTGGCTGAGTTGCGGGCCAACGCCGCGCAGGCGCTGTACACCGATCTGTTCGATATACTCCTGAGTCACCTAGGGCCGCCGTTCGGTACTGGATTTTTACATCGACTCCAGCAAGCCCTGTCGGGCATTTTTTGAAACGGGTAAAGGGCGCGACGGGCAAGTCGCTCGGCGCGTCGGCCAACAATTTTTTCGCGGCGGAGCGCATCGACAATGTCGCTGACGATTGCAACTGTGCCATGTGTCCAAAGGTCTATTGTCGATGCTTGCATTGGCATTCTAAGTGGTTCCTAATAGCGCCATCAAGATGATATCTAATTAGTCTGCAATAAGGAATGTTGGGTGAAAATATTGTTTGCCGGGTGCGGTGATCTAGGGTCGCGGGCCGGCGCACTATTGGCGTCGGCACACAGCTGTTACGGGCTCAGAAGGCAACCTCAAAATTTTTCAGGCGAGATCGCACCAATAACCGCTAACATGTGTAGCGCCGAGCAGATGAAGCGGGTGTTAGCCGCCGGTTACGATGTCGTAATCGCCACCATCACTCCTGGCACCTTTTCAGAGGTGGGCTATCGAGCGTCCTACCTAGCTGCTGCCAAGGCGCTGCAGAGCGCGGTCGCGGCGCTGCAATCCCCGCCTAAACTGATCATCTGGGCCTCGAGTACGAGCGTCTATGGCGATCACCTTGGCGGCTGGGTGGATGAATCGACGACGCCGTCTGCGCAGAGTTTTTCGGGCCGGATACTGCGCGAGGCCGAGCAAGTCATCGCACAACTGCCCTGCCAATCCGTGATTGTAAGATTTTCTGGTATTTATGGCCCGGGACGCACTCGTCTTTTAGAGCAAATCTCCTCTGGAATAGGCCGGCCGGTAGCGCCCTTGCAATGGAGCAACCGTATTCATAGCGATGATTGCGCGGCAGTATTCGTCCACTTGATCAACCTTCACAGCAGCGGAGGGTCACTGCATGATCTTTACTTGGCTAGCGACTGCGAACCGGTGACGCAACATGACTTGCGCCGTTGGTTGGCTGCGCGGATGGGCGCTTCTCTTCAAGAGCGGGCAGTGGCGCCGACAGCCTCGCGGCGATGCAGTAACAGCCGGTTGTTGGACAGCGGGTTTGGGTTTACCTATCCGAGCTTTCAAGAGGGTTACAGCGCGCTATTAACCGACCTTAAATAACCATCACGCCATCCATTTCGACTTCTGCACCGAGCGGTAGTTGCTTGACGCCAATCGCTGCGCGCGCTGGATACGGTTGCGAAAAATATTCCTCCATCACCGTGCTAATGCTAGAAAAATTGCCTAGATCAACGAGATAAACGTTGAGTTTGACCAGGTCAGACAGATCCCCTCCGGCGGCCTCGCAGACCGCGCGTAAATTTTCGAACACACGACGAATCTGTACCTCAATGGGGCCCTCCACCAATGCCATAGTCGTTGGGTCGAGCGGTATTTGGCCAGACAGGTAGACGGTGTTGTTCACCTTGATCGCCTGAGAATAGGTACCAACCGCGGCGGGCGCGAGATCGGTATGAATAGTGGCTTTGTTTGTCACGTTGATAGTTACTCCAGAAGTAGGCTAATTTTTGACTCGATAAACTCTGCGCACGGGGCCTAAACTGCGCACTCTTCGCAGTATGTCGGCCAGGTGAATACGGTCGCGCACGGTCAATACTAGATCGACGATGCTGGTGTAGGCGTCTTTATCCAAGGTGCTGATTTTTTCAATGATCGCATCTTTTTCGGTAATTCTAGAGGCTAGAGTGGCGATAAAGCCACGCTCGGGAGTGACTTCCACCTTGAGTTCTACCGGAAACTGGCCATTGACTTCACTCGACCAGGTCATGGGGGTGCATTTTTCTGGATTTGAGCGTAGATCGCTGAGGTTTCTGCAGGAGTCCAAATGCACCACTAAGCCTTTTCCAGGCGTGAGATGACCCAAAATTGGATCACCTGGAATGGGGTGGCAGCAGCGCCCATACTGGAGTAATAACCCCTGTTGCGAGCCTACCTCTAGCGGCAGCGTTGGCTTACGTTGATTTTCTTGCGGGTGTTGTTTGTCGACCGGCACAATGAGATTGGCAACGGCCAGGGGTACGCGGTTACCTAGACCAATTTGTTGCAGAATATACTCAAAGGTAGAGGCCCCGGAGGTTTTTAAAATGCGTTTAATCTCCGACTTTTTTAATTGCTTATAGCTGGTTCCAAACTTGCCTAGCGCCTGATCTAGCAGGCGCTTGCCGAGATTCACCGATTCGTCGTGTTCCTGTTGTTTTAGGAAGTGGCGAATCGCGCTGCGGGCTTTTGCGGTGGCCACAAAGCTCAGCCAATTAGGGTTGGGTTGGGCGCCATCGGCGCTAATAATTTCGACCTTTTGACCGCTTTGCAACGATTCGGACAGCGGCGTTAGTTGCCCATCGACGCGACAGGCAATGCAACTGTTGCCGAGGCCGGTGTGCACAGAATAAGCAAAATCAATCGCCGTAGCGCCGGAGGGGAGCTGGATGATCTCGCCGCGAGGCGTGAACACGTAGACTTCGTCGGGGAACAGATCAGCCTTGACATGCTCGAGAAATTCGAGTGAATCGCCAGCTTGTTTTTGCATTGCCAAGAGGCCCTGAATCCAGCGCGAAGCTCTGCGTTGGGTGCCTTCGTGGCGAGTATTGCCCGCCTTGTATTCGCCGTGCGCAGCGATACCAAAATTGGCAATGGTCTCCATTTCGGTAGTCCGGATTTGCACTTCGATGAGTACCCCGTGCATTCCCACCAATACCGTGTGCAAGGATTGGTAGCCATTTGCCTTGGGGATGGCTATATAGTCTTTGAATTCGCCAGGAACCGGTTTAAAAGTGCTGTGCATCATGCCCAGCGTCCGATAGCAATCATCGACCGAATCGACCACCAATCGGAAAGCAAAGACATCCATAATATCGCGAAAAGACTTCTTCTTTTCGCGCATTTTCAAATAGATGCTCCACAGGTGTTTCTCTCGGCCCTTTACCGTTGCCTGCACTGATTCGCGCTCTAGGCAGTTCTCTATCGCCTGGCGGATCTCCACAACAAAGGTCTTGCGGTTTTGTCGCGCCGCTTCGGTGGCCTCGCGCAGGCGCCGGTGCCTGAGCGGATACATAGCGGCAAAGCTCAATTCTTCAAACTCAATGCGAATATGGTCAATGCCTAACCGCTGCGCGATCGGCGCATAAATCTCCATGGTCTCGCGGGCAACGCGTCGTCGTTTGCCGGGTGACAAGGTTCCCAGGGTGCGCATATTGTGCAGTCGGTCGGCGAGTTTGACCAGTAACACGCGGATGTCTCGAGACATGGCGAGGGTCATTTTTTGAAAGCTTTCAGCCTGTTGCTGCGCCTTGGATTCAAACTCTATTTCGGTGAGTTTACTGACACCATCGACCAGATCGGCGACAGTACGGCCAAAGCGACGCGCGATTTGACCTTTGGTGACCCCGGTATCTTCGATCACGTCATGCAGCATAGCCGCCATTAACCCTTCGGGGTCCATGTGCATATCGGCGAGTATGTTAGCCACGGCTAGCGGATGGGTTATATAGAGGTCGCCGGTCTGTCGCATCTGACCAGTATGGCTGCGTTCTGCATAACGATAGGCGCGTTCTACTCTGCGGACATCAGCTTCTTCGAGGTACGATAGTTTTTCTGTTAGTCCGAGAAGCACCAATCGCTTGGCTCCCTGTGTTGTAGCAAAAGCTATTCGATAGGTTCTTGCCCTGGGGCGGTCTGTTCGCCCGTCGTCGTCGGCGTATCATCAGCCGCTGAGTCTGGCATGGTTTGTTCGGCGTCGTCGGCGGTTGAGTCTGGCGTGGCTTGTTCGGCGGCTTCAATCGTTTCGCCTTCGCCGATCTCTAACAGATCATCGCCATCGTCTAAGGTGAACTCTTGTTTAATTGGGATCAAGATGCTCGCGTCGATCAGACCTTTGGCGATCTCGCGCAGGGCCACTACCGTCGGCTTGTCGTTTTCTTCTGGAACCAGCGCGGGACGACCTTCAACTGCCAATTGGCGGGCCCTCTTTGAGCCGATCATAACCAACTCAAAGCGGTTGTCTACGTTTTCCAAACAATCTTCCACAGTGATGCGAGCCATGTTATCTCCAGAAATTAGTGCCCACACGCTGTGGGGGAAAGCCAAATTTTTGACCGAGCCCACTAGTGTAACCAATGCACGAGGTTACGACAATAAATCAGCGATTAAATTTTCCAGTTCTGCGCCTTTTACGCAACTAGAGGTGTGCTGCTTTTTAATCAGTAATTCCAAATTTCGGCAGGCGATGTCGAACTGGTCGTTGACCAGAATGTAATCGGCGTCGCCACAGTGGCTCATTTCTTCGTGGGCTGCCGCAACTCGTTTGTCGATGACTTCCGAGCTGTCTTGTCCGCGGCCTACTAGACGTTCGCGAAGGGCTTCTTTGGACGGTGGCAAAATAAAAATACTGCGGCTATTGGCAAATACTCGGCGAACCTGTTCGGCGCCTTGCCAGTCAATTTCGAGGATCACGTCAGTGCCATCTGCAAGGTGTCTTTCGACCCACACTCGTGATGTGCCGTAGAGATTACCATGCACCTGTGCAGATTCTAAGAAAGCTTGCTCTTCGAGCATGCACTGAAATATGTCGCGCGTTACGAAATGGTAGTTAGCGCCGTCTACCTCGCCCGGACGCGGTGTACGAGTAGTGTGTGAGATCGACGCGCGTAGACCTGTGACGCGCGTTAAAATATGGTTTACGAGGCTGGTTTTGCCGGCGCCCGAGGGAGCCGAGATAATAAACAGCGTGCCATGTGCCATAGAGTGGTTCCATTGTTGAGGTTTCGGCGAAGATACTTGGTAGCATCACAGATCGCTCACCGAGCCTAATTATTCCAGATTCCTGCCGGTGGTTGAAGACCGTCTTTGCTAACCGCACGCAGCGTAATACTACCATCGTTACGATGGATTACGTCGTCGATATGAATACCGTTTGGCGAATTTTTTTGATCCTTTTCCGCAGCGCTTACGATGATGGGCCAATCATTCGATATTTTGAATCTGTTCGCGCATCTGTTCAATTAAAACCTTGAGCTCAACAGACACGCCAGTGGTGGTGGCCGACAGCGATTTAGCGCCGAGGGTGTTGGCCTCTCGATTGAGTTCTTGCATTAAAAAGTCCAATCGTCGACCAATCGGTTCGTCATTTTTCAGCACTCGACGAATTTCGTCGATGTGGGCCTCCAATCGGTCTAATTCTTCATCGACGTCGGCGCGGTTTGCGATAATCGCTATTTCTTGCTCTACGCGTTCGGCATCAAGGCCGGACGTTAACTGTGCCAGTCGATCATTGAGGCGTTGCTGTTGGTGCGCGAGGATCTGCGGAAGTTCGACGCGAACCAGAGCGAGTTGCTGGTGCATTGCATCGAGGCGAGAAACAATCATGGCGACCAATTTTTTACCCTCGCGCGATCGCCCTTCGCGAAGTTGATCGATCGTGGCCTGAAAGACATCGGTGACGGCGGACTGCATCTGTTCATGATCTACCTCCAACTCTTTTAACACGCCTGGCCAGCGCATGACCTCATGCGCCGACAGGGGAGCGGGGTTTTGCATGGTTGCTGCCAAGCTCTCGGCGACAGCAATATACTGCTTTGCGAGGTTTAAATTGGCGTCTAAGGGGCCTTGGTTGCCGCTGTGGCCAAGTTGTATTTGGCAATCTACCTTACCGCGCTGCAATTGTGAGCGTGCCAACTCGCGCAGTGGCATCTCGGTATGACGCAGTGTTTCTGGGAGTCGAAAGCTGGTTTCGAAATACCGGTGATTGACCGAGCGTAGTTCGCAGGCAATTGATCCCCATGGGTGGTCGTGAGTAATGCGCGCAAACGCCGTCATACTTCTTGGCATTTTGAGTCTCCGATATTAACTAGGCATCAATGGTAACAAAAGTGGATCATGTCGGAGTTCAATTTAGGCGCTGGCAGAAAAATAATTTTCTATTAGATACGGCTATCTGCTTTGTCGAAGTTATATAATGCATCTTTTTCAAAGGAAGCATGGTATGAATCGTCCCAGTGGGCGTCGCCCAGAACAGTTGCGGCCCGTAAAAATTACGCGTGATTACACCTGCCATGCCGAGGGATCGGTACTGGTTGAATTTGGCGAGACCAAAGTTATATGTACCGCTAGCGTCGAGTCCGGTGTGCCACGATTCTTGCGTGGTAAGGGCCAGGGCTGGGTGACTGCAGAGTACGGCATGCTGCCCCGCTCGACTAATAGTCGGATGGGACGCGAGGCGGCGCGCGGTAAGCAAGGTGGCCGCACCCAAGAGATTCAAAGGTTGATAGGACGCTCGCTGCGCGCCGCGGTGAATCTGAAAAAGCTGGGTGAACACACAATTAATATTGACTGCGATGTAATTCAGGCGGATGGCGGCACGCGGACTGCCTCGATTACTGGTGCCTGCGTTGCACTGGTCGATGCAATACGCCATTTGCAGCGCACCAAAGCGATTAACGGCGACCCATTAGTGAGTATGATCGCGGCGGTTTCGGTGGGAATTTATCAGGATACCGCGGTGTTGGATCTAGATTATGCCGAGGACTCGCGCGCGCAGACCGATATGAATGTTGTGATGAACGACAGCGGCGGGTTTATTGAAGTTCAGGGGACGGCTGAGGGTGCGGCATTTTCGCAGGAAGAACTCGGCGAAATGATGCGCCTCGCCAATAATGGTATCGCCGATCTGCTGCGAGTGCAGGGCATGGCGCTGGGCCAATGAGTGGCATAGGCGGTGACTAATGAACGATTATAAGCAACAATTTATCGATCAAGCGATCGCCAGCAAGGCATTGTCGTTTGGCGAATTCCAGTTAAAATCGGGACGGATTTCGCCCTACTTTTTTAATGCAGGCAAGTTTTACACGGGCGGCGCCTTAGCCACATTGGGGCGCTGTTATGCCGAGGCGATTGTCCGTTCGGGTATTCAGTTCGAACTCTTGTTTGGGCCTGCGTACAAGGGCATTACTCTCGCCGGAGCGACTGCGGTTGCGCTCTCTGAATACCATCAGATAGACGTTCCCTACAGCTATAATCGCAAGGAAGAAAAGTCCCATGGTGAAGGCGGGTCGCTGGTCGGCGCCCCTCTCTCGGGGCGTGTATTAATCGTCGATGATGTGATAACCGCCGGTACTGCGGTGGCCGAGGTGATGAGCCTGTTGGCAGGCAGTGATGCTCAACCAGCGGGTGTGCTGGTCGGATTGGACCGAAGGGAGCGCGGGCCCGATGGACGCTCGGCAACCGAGGTCGTCGAGCGCAAGCACGGCGTTCCAGTGGTCAGTATTGTTGATATTACCGATGTCTTAGAATTTATAATGGCCCGCCCAGAACTGCGAAAGTGGTGCGATGCAGTGGCTAGTTACCGCGATACTTATGGTCTATAAAAGCTAATCATTCGCCGTTTGGCTCGGTTTAGGCGGCGAAAATACATATTCAGGCAAACATGCCCAAGGTGATTAGTTTCCACTGTGTCGGCCAGTCTGTGCTAGGTAGTTGCTTAAAATCGCTGCGAACGTATTGATGAATTTTACCTTCGACGGTGCAGACCATCAGGTTGACCGCAGTGCCTATCGCCACCTCGACCTTTAGACCTTCTCTTATCTGAGCTTCTCGCAGTAGCTGTTTTAATTGGCTTTCCAAGCGGTCATAAAATTGTGCTACGCGTTTGTGTAGTTGCTCGGTTTCCCCGGTCAGTGCGTCACCGTTTAAAATTCGCGTGATGCCAGGGTTCTTTTCTGAAAATGCCAGTACCAATGTGAGTATTCGATAACACTGGTCGATGGTGCTTGAGTCGTCGTTTAATATCGACGAAATACGCCCGAAAATGGTTGCTTCGATAAAATCTATCAGGCCTTCGAACATGCGAGTTTTACTCGGAAAGTGCCGGTATAGCGCCGCCTCCGAAACCCCCAACTCCGCCGCCAAGGCAGCGGTGGTAATTCGCTGGCCTTTGGACACCTCCAGCATGCGCGCTAACGCTTGCAGTATTTCCTGTGCTCTGGACCCTCTCTTCCCTGCCATTAGCATGTCTCCGCGTGGCTATGAGATTGGTTGCTGATCAAGGTGCCGACACCCTCATCGGTAAAAATTTCGAGCATCACAGCATGGTTGACCCGACCATCTATAATGTGTGCATTTGGCACGCCCGCTTTGACCGCATTGAGAGCGCAGCGTATTTTTGGCAGCATGCCGCCATGCACGACGCCATCGGCTATTAACTGGTCGACGCGCTCTGCTGAAAGTCCCGTTAGGGTTTGTCCCTGCTGATCCATTAACCCAGGTACGTTGGTGAGCAATATCAATTTCTCTGCGCCGAGAACTTCAGCCATTTTACCGGCGACTAAATCTGCGTTGATATTGTAGGACTCGCCGTTAGCACCAACGCCGATCGGCGCGATCACCGGTATAAAACCACTGTCTACCAGCATATCGATGACTGTCTTATCAATTGATTCGACCTCACCTACATGGCCGATATCAACGATTTCAGGAACCGACATGGCCGCGGTTTTTTGCGTGACGACAAGCTTTTTGGCGCGTATAAACTGGCCATCCTTACCGGTTATACCAAACGCCTTACCGCCGGCGCTGGATATCAAGTTAACAATTTGTTTGTTCACCGTAGCCCCGAGTACCATCTCCACCACATCCATTGTGCGGCTGTCGGTGACGCGCATGCCGTCGACAAAATTAGAGTCGATACTGAGGCGTTCGAGCAAGGCGCCAATTTGCGGGCCACCACCATGAACCACGACCGGGTTTAGACCGACCGCTTTCATCAGCACAATGTCGCGCGCGAAACTGGCTTGCAGGCCTTCGTCGACCATTGCATTACCGCCGTATTTTACGACCACGGTTTTACCTGCAAAGCGCTGTATATAGGGCAGTGCTTTCGATATTACCTGCGCAGTTTTGTGAGCGCTGTCAGCGCTTTTGGATGCGTTCATAGGTAGTCTTCAATGTTAGGAATCAACCCTGAGAGCTTGTATTTAAAGGTCTGTTTGATGTAACCAAGAATGTTGTGGTCGTCTGCTTCGAAGCGCAATGTCAGATTGGCCGATGTGTTAGACGCCCGAATCAGTCCCCAACCCTGGGGGTACTCGACGCGCAGTCCATCGAGGCGCGTAATCCGCGTGCCTTTGAATTCGCACTCATTGGTAATCTGACGCATCAAGGCGAATTTATCTTGCTCATTTACTGGAATGAGTATTTCTCCGGTATACACGCTGCTGTCTAGCTCATCGAGAAGTTGGTCGAGGTTTTTGTAGGTGGCGGTCAGTATCTCGAGCAAGCGCGCCGCGGCATAGAGGCCATCATCAAAGCCTTTGCGGCGATCATTAAAGAATATGTGGCCGCTAAATTCTCCGCCAAGCGGCGCATTAACTTCTTGCACCGCTTTTCTAACATGCGAATGGCCGGTTTTACACATCACTGGCTCACCCTTATTTTGACGGATGATCTCGGCTAATTTTTGACTGGATTTCACGTCATAGACGATCGATGCTCCGGGCGAAGTTTGCAAAACATCGCGGGCAAAAAGCATCATTAGTTTGTCTGGCCAACAAATCTTCCCGGCACCGGTAATGACCACTAAACGGTCGCCATCGCCATCAAAGGCAAAGCCTAAGTCGGCGTTTTCACTGGCCACTCGGGCCCTTAGGTCGAGCAAATTAAACTCGTCGGAAGGGTTGGGTTCATGATTGGGGAACGATCCGTCGATATCGCAATACAGCGGTATGACCTCGCAGCCCAAACTTTCAAATAATTCTACCGCTACCGGTCCGGAGACACTGTTGGCTCCATCTACAACGACCTTGAACTCTCGGACGATACCGATATCTTCAAAAATTTGACGCACGTATTGCGGTATGACTAAACGAGAAAAATACTCGCCGACTCCGCGGGTAAAGTTTTCCACGATCATAATTGGTTTGAGTAACTGCAACATATCGCCGGACAGCACTTGGCCTTGGACAATGATTTTAAAGCCATTGAAGTTGCCTGGATTATGGCTGGCGGTGACCATGATGCCGCAACTCGACTGGCCGGAGTAGTTGATTGCGAAATTAAGCGCGGGGGTTATGATTTCGCCTAGATCGATGACATTACACCCGGTCGAGAGCAGGCCCTCTCTGAGCGCAAGGGTTAACTCATTTGAACTGGAGCGCCCATCGCGACCTAGATAAATGGCGTTGTTACCACGACGCAGCACCAGTGATCCAACGGTTTTTCCGAGTCTGCGGGCAAATTCTTCAGTTATTTCTTCGCCGGCGACGCCGCGGATGTCGTAATCTCTAAAGACTAAGTCTGGCAGCACAAAAATATCATCTTCGGCGCTTAAATCGTTGATCAGCGCGCTGTACTCGTCTTCCGGGTGATCTTCTTCTAAGTCCATGGATGCCTGTAATTCGTCATCGTTCATAGCGGCGATGGCGGTTTCGATATCGTCTAACCCTTCGATGTCAAAATCGTTCTCTTCGAGATCGCCATCGTCTCTGTGTTGCTTGGCGGAAACTGGGTGAATGCCCTCCTCGTTCTCAGATTCATCGTCGTCGGACTCTTCGGGTTGACTATTTTTCTGTGGCTCTTTTTGTACGGGGAGGCGGATTGTACGCACATCCTGAGATTGGTTGGTGAAGATACTAATCTCAGAGTTGCTGCTCTTTCCGCGCCCGACAATCAGCAGGTGTATACCGATTAGCCAAAATAACCAGGCGATTGAGGCGCCGTACCAAAAGGGCATTTCTTGGGACTGCAGGGTATCCGCCATCAATTCGGACGGCTCAAAAGTTAACTGCCAATGGGTCTGGTGTATAGGGTACCTCTGATGGAGATCGTCGTTGTTGTCTTGGCCAGTTTTCAGGAAGCTGTCATCACCTAAGGTCAGCAGTCGGGTGACCGATTGGTTGGCTTCAATTTGCTCTATGTGAAGAGCACCTTGTTCCAAATCACCGCCATTGAGCAACTCGCTCATGGGATCGAGCGCCTGCTGCAAAAGCACTAAGCCGACAATACCTTGAGAATCGCTAAGGCGAACGCCGGTCAGCAGTTTCCAGTCGCCGTCGATCCTCACTGCACGAATGTGTGAATCCAAACCCTCGATGGTTTGCCGCGCAAACGTCTTTGTCGCGGCGCTTAACTCTTGCTCATGACGAACTAAGTTCTCGTCGATGTAGTAGATTGCTTCAGCGCTGTCGAACTGCAATAAAGCCGTGGCTTCTCGTTTGTTCAACGCTGCACTATCGACTTCGCGTAACAGTTGTGTGGCGTTTTGTTGCTCCGACATAACCTCCAACTCGAGCGTTCCTGCAGTCAGTTTTTGACTGACTTCCCGGCTGGTGTTGAGTAGGTTTTTACCATAATTTTTATCGATTAAATCGCTTCGCTGGCTAACGATATAGTTTTGATGGAGAGCGGTAAAAGCGCCACTCAACAGAACTGCAGTAATGGCGATAACGCCCCATATCACTGGGTCGGACTTTAGCCTTAAAAAATAACTGGTTAACTGCACTGTGATGAATCCATTTGTTTCATTCAAGTTTAACCGCTTGTGTCTGCGACTGTTCGATGGTCGAGATCATTGGCAATGCACTGGATTAAATCTCTGGCAAGCTGCGTTTTGCTTTTCTTGTGCATCTGAATCTCGCTGTTGGGCGTGATCCAATAAACTTCGTTATCATCGGCATCAAAACCGATATCCGACCGCGAAACATCGTTGGCAACGATCGCATTTAACTGCTTGCGATCTAGTTTTAACTGCGCGTTAGCGGTTAAGTTTTCGGTTTCGGCGGCAAAACCTACCACGTACAGGTGGTCATTGGCACTGCCAACAGCGGTTATGATATCGATATTCTTTTCCAACTGTAAGGTTAGATTGCATGCCTGTTTTTTGATCTTTTGCGGACTGACATCAACGCATCGATAATCAGCGACCGCGGCGGCGCCAATAAACACATGGGCGTTTTTACACGCTTGCATCGAGGCGAGATACATTTCATTGGCTGATATCACCGAGGTCAGATGACAGCGCTCCGGTGCGTCAAGGTTTACCGGACCCGAAATCAAGGTTACGGTTGCACCAGCGTCGGCCGCCGCTGCCGCTAGCGCATAGCCCATTTTCCCCGAGCTATGGTTGCTGATGTAGCGCACTGGATCGATGGCTTCGCGGGTTGGGCCCGCGGTGATGATTACTCTGACCCCCTGTAAAATCCCTGAAGTAAAACTGGCGGCAACGCGCTCGGCAATTGCAGCCGGCGGTGCTAGCCGACCAGGACCCACATCGCCGCAGGCCTGGAGACCAGAGGTGGGTCCGATAATCGTCGTACCCCGCCGCTCTAACTCAGCGATATTGGCAAGATTTGCCGGGTGTAGCCACATGCCTTGGTTCATTGCTGGTGCAATGGCAACGATTGCTGGGGTGGCGAGATAGACAGCGCCAAGCAGAGTATCTGCGGCCCCATGCACCAGTGTCGCAAGGCTGTTTGCGGTGGCGGGAGCCACCAGCAAAAGGTCCGCCCATCGCGCAAGTTCGATATGGCCCATGCCCGCCTCCGCCTCCGCATCGACTAACTCTACGTGCACCGGGTTTCCCGACAGCGCTTGCAGAGTCAGTGGGCGAACGAACTCAACTGCCGCAGGCGTCATTATAATGCGCACGTCGGCACCGAGGTCGCGCAGGAGTCGAACGATTTCGGCACTTTTATAGGCCGCTATACCGCCAGTAACACCTACTAATATATTTTTGTTTGACAGGCTGCTCATTTGCCACTCGGACAGATCTCACCAATGCGAGTATTATAGTAGCATGGAAATATCAAATATGTATTGATAAATAAGCGCTTACTATGCCTATAAGTCAATGGCCAAAAGATCAACGGCCGAGAGAGAGGCTGTTATTACAAGGCGCGGCGGCATTGTCAGATGCCGAGCTGCTGGCTATCTTTTTACGCACAGGCGTATCTGGTATGACCGCGGTCGACTTGGCGCGACGCTTGTTAAGCGAATTTGGCGGCGTAGGCGGCTTGTTGCATGCCGAGCAAGCAGATTTTTGTCGAGGCCGTGGTCTGGGGCCAGCCAAGTATGCCGAATTACAGGCGGTGTTAGAGCTAGCACGGCGTTATCTTTACGAGCATCTTGTCGATGAACCGTCGATTGAGTGCTCTGCTCAGATTAAAGATTACTTGGCATTGACGATGCGCGCCTCTCCTCGCGAGTTATTTCGGGTTATGTTGCTGGATGTTAGGCATCGTCTTATTCAGACCACGGAGTTATTTCAAGGCACCATCGATCGTGCTGCCGTATACCCACGAGAGGTAGTCAAACTAGCGCTAATGCACAATGCAGCGGCGGTTATAGTGGCGCATAATCATCCGTCCGGCGAGGCTGAGCCGAGTCCGGCTGATTTGGATTTGACGTTGCGGTTGCAACAGGCTCTGGCGCTGGTGGATATTGCGCTGTTGGATCACTTTATTATCGGGCGCTCGGGCAGTGTTTCTCTCGCCGAGCGCGGCATACTTTGACTTCGGGCCTATGTCGGGCAAGACTTGATGTCGGGTTAGGCCGTCGGTTTAGTTTCCCATATCGCAGTTTTTCATTTGATTCGCTCTAGGCTTTCTGGTATAAAACGCGCCCTACTGGGACAACGGGTCTTGGATAGGCACTTTTCACTAGCTGGCTGGCAATCGCTTTGATTTGGCAGCCTAGAAACGCAGGGACATTACAATGTCGAGAGTATGTCAGGTCACGGGCAAGCGACCGATGGCGGGAAACAACGTATCCCACGCCAAGAACCGAACGCGTCGTCGCTTCGAGCCAAATTTGCACACCCACCGATTTTGGGTTGAATCAGAGAAGCGTTTTGTCAAGATTAGGCTGTCTACTAAGGGCCTAAGAATTATTGACAAAAATGGTATAGATCAAGTGCTTGCGGGTATGCGTGCCCGTGGCGTCAAGGTATAGGGAGCAGCACAATGGCAAAATCAGCGAGAGAGAAGATTCGGCTAGTATCGAGCGCCGGAACGGGTCATTTTTATACCACCGACAAAAATAAGCGTAATATGCCCGAGAAAATGGAGATCAAGAAGTATGATCCGACCATTCGCAAGCACGTCATCTACAAAGAAGCCAAAATCAAGTAACTGCGGCTTCATCGGGGAAAGTGCCTGCGCATCGCTTGGGCGGATAGTAACTTTTAAGCCCTTGTCTAGGCTACGAGAAACCAGCAAACGGCTATGTTGGGCGACGCAACATAGCGTCGTGCAATAGCAAGATCTCGCACTGC
>DDJS01000142.1:0-4565 GCA_002339165.1 Cellvibrionales bacterium UBA2618
GGCCAGTAGTTCAATTGGTAGAGCACCGGTCTCCAAACCCGGCTGTGGGGGGTTCGAGTCCCTCCTGGCCTGCCACTCAAAATTACGGAGAGTTCTAAGCACATGAACGCAGTAGTTGAAGATAAACAGTTTCGTTTTGATTGGTTAAAGTGGTCATTGGTTTTTGCGTTGGCCGCAGGCGCCATCTATGGTAACTGGTATTTTACCGCCGAGTCGGCTTTCTATCGCGTCGTCGGTCTGTTGCTGGTGTTGGCAGTCTGTGGTTTCATCGCGGTACAAACGGCGAAAGGCGCAGCTACGCTGGAACTTGCGATCGGTGCGCGGACGGAGTGGCGCAAAGTCGTTTGGCCGACAGCCGAGGAGCGCAATCAAACGACCTTGATCGTGGTTGCGATAATACTTTTGATGGCATTGATTCTGTGGGGTATAGATTCCCTTTTGAGTTGGATTGCTTCACTGATAATGGGTTAGGGGAACTGCATGTCGATGCGTTGGTATGTAGTACATGCCTATTCGGGTTACGAGAAAAAGGTCGCTTTAGCGCTCCAAGACCGTTTGCAAATGCACGGTTTGGAAGATCGCTTTGGTGAAATCTTGGTGCCGACTGAAGAAGTCGTGGAAATGCGCGACGGACAGAAGCGCACCAGCGAACGGATGTTCTTTCCCGGTTATGTGCTAGTGCAAATGGAGCTCGACGACGATACCTGGCACCTCGTCAAAGAAACACCTCGGGTGATGGGTTTTATCGGTGGTAAGGCCGACAAGCCTGCGCCCATCACTGATAAAGAAGCAGATCTGATTCTACAGCGTATGCATGACTCCGAGGAAGCGCCTAGGCCTAAGACAATGTTTGAGCCCGGCGAGACGGTACGCGTTTGCGATGGCCCATTTAACGACTTTAATGGCGTGGTCGAGGAAGTCAATTACGCTAAGAGTAAGCTGCGCGTGGCGGTCTCGATCTTTGGTCGATCAACGCCGGTGGAACTGGAGTTTGTGCAGGTAGAGAAAGCCTAACAGAGATTTCACACAGCAGAGTTTAATGGTGCATTGGCAATAGGGCCGATCCGCCGGGGAGCTGAAGATCGAGCGCGCCATGGGTGTCTCGGGAGGCGATAATACCCACTAGTGGAGAGCAAAAATGGCTAAAAAAGTACAGGCCTATATCAAGTTACAGGTGCCCGCCGGACAGGCTAATCCAAGCCCACCCGTCGGACCCGCTCTAGGTCAGCATGGTGTCAATATCATGGAATTTTGTAAGGGCTTTAACGCCCAGACGCAAAATGTCGACGCCGGCGCGCCGGTGCCGGTGGTGATCACTGTGTATTCTGATCGTAGTTTTACGTTCGAGATGAAAACCCCGCCCGCGTCTTTTTTGCTTAAGAAAGCGGCCGGTATCAAGAGCGGTAGTGGTGAACCAAACAGTAAGAAGGTTGGCACCGTCACTCGTGCGCAGCTCGAGGAGATTGTCAATATTAAAACGCCGGATTTAACTGCGGCGGATATGGATGCGGCAGTGCGCACGATTGCAGGATCTGCGCGCTCCATGGGACTCGATACGGAGGGTGTGTAAATGGCCAAGTTAACCAAACGCCGCCGCGCGATTAATGAAAAAATAGACGCTGGAAAACTCTATGCGGTCGATGAGGCCGTTGGTTTGTTGAAAGAGCTATCGACGGTCAAGTTTACCGAAACGGTCGATGTGGCTATCAACTTGGGAATTGATCCACGTAAATCCGATCAGGTGGTGCGCGGTGCGACCACTTTGCCCAATGGCACCGGTAAACATGTTCGGGTTTGCGTTTTTGCCCAAGGCGACGCGGCCGACGCGGCAACTGCTGCGGGCGCCGAGCTCGTCGGAATGGATGAGCTCGCGGCTGACATCAAGGGCGGAAATCTAAATTTCGACGTGGTTATTGCTGCGCCAGATGCGATGCGTGTTGTCGGTATGCTGGGCAAGGTGCTCGGCCCTAGAGGGCTGATGCCGAATCCAAAGTCTGGTACCGTTACGCCGGATGTAGCCACCGCAGTGAAAAACGCTAAGTCCGGGCAGGTTCGCTTTCGCGCCGACAAAAATGGCATCGTCCACGGCGGTATTGGGATATTGTCATTCGACGTCGAGGCGCTCAAAGGCAATCTTGAGGCGTTGATGATCGACTTGGCAAAGGCCAAGCCGGCCTCCGCAAAGGGCATCTACCTGCAAAAAATCACCCTGTCGTCGACTATGGGCCCCGGTCTGGTTATCGATAAGGCGTCGTTGGAAATTTAAAAGAATTCTCGGTGTAAGCCGAGGCAGCAACTTTGGGGTCGCGTGCGCTTTTAGTGCGCGTTGACTGTCAAAGACCGCAGGTGCCCGCGAGGGTTTAATGAATGTTGGGATGGTGTCCAGCGCCTGCGCAGATAGTGAACCCACAACTCGGCTAAACGGCCTTGTTGCATTTCACTTTGGGGGTTGTGATCGGTTGATCGCAATCTAAACAGAGGTCAAATATGGATAAATGTTATGCCATTAAATCTCGATGATAAAAAAGCCATCGTGGCTGAGGTGCAGGCGACCGCAGACCAATCGTTGTCGCTGGTTATCGCCGATGCCCGTGGTGTCGATGTCACCGACATGACGGCATTGCGCGCCAAGGCGAGACAGGAGAACGTGCAAATACGCGTTATCCGCAACACGCTCGCCAAGCGCGCTTTTGCAGAAACCGATTATGCTTGTGTCGACGATATTCTTGTCGGTCCCTCGCTGTTCGGCTTTTCGATGGAGGATCCGGGAGCAGCCGCTCGACTTTTTAAAGATTTTGCTAACGATAATGAAAACTTTGAGGTCAAAGCGTTGTCTGTAAGTGGACAGCTTCTCGAAAGCGCACAAATCGATGTACTCGCCACCTTGCCTACGCTGGATCAAGCGCTGGGTATGTTGGCATCGGTGACATTAGCCCCTATCACAAAATTGGTTCGCACGTTTAATGAAGTGCCGACCAAGGCGACCCGTGTAGTGGCAGCAATTCGCGACCAAAAAGAGCAGGCGGCTTAGCTGACTGCGGTTAAATTAGACAATTAAGGAGGCCCACAATGGCCCTATCACATGAAGATATTTTAAATGCAATTGCCGAGATGAGCGTAATGGATGTTGTCGCGCTGGTCAGTGCTATGGAAGACAAGTTCGGTGTTTCGGCGCAGGCCGCTGTAGCGGTTGCTGCAGCACCAGCAGCAGGTGGCGAAGCTGCCGCTGTTGAGCAGACCGAGTTCGACGTCGTGTTGACCGCTGTCGGCGACAAAAAGGTTAACGTGATCAAGGCTGTCCGCGCGATCACTGGTCTTGGCTTGAAAGAAGCCAAAGGTATGGTCGACGGTGCTCCATCAAGCGTTAAAGAAGGCGTGTCGAAAGATGATGCCGAAGACGCCAAGAAGCAGTTGGAAGAAGCTGGGGCCAGCGTCGAATTAAAGTAGGTTGTTCGACGCGTTTGACTTAGCTGGGTTGAAGGGCGGTGCCCTTCAACCCGCTGCTGCTTCCGGCGGCAGAGATAACCTGAGAACGGTTTTCAGATTGATAGTTTCCCAATAAGATAATCTCGAGGAACACAGATGGCATACTCCTTCACTGAGAAGAAAAGAATCCGCAAAAATTTTGGCAAGTTGCCGAATGTGATGGATTTACCCTATTTGTTGGCAATTCAGCTCGATTCTTATAAAAACTTTACGCAGGTGGGTGTGGCTGTCGGTGATCGACAGAATACCGGCTTGCATGCAGCTCTCAACTCGATATTCCCGATCGTTGGCTATGCAGGCTATGCAGCACTTGAGTACGTCGACTACGTCTTGGGTAAGCCCGCTTTTGACGTCGAGGAGTGTAAGCTCCGCGGCGTGACCTATTCGGTGCCTTTGCGGGTCCGAGTCCGGTTGGTGATTTACGACAAGGAATCGACCAACAAAGCGATTAAGGACATTAAAGAGCAGGAGGTCTATCTCGGTGAAATTCCGCTGATGACCGATAATGGTACGTTTATCATCAATGGCACCGAGCGTGTTATTGTCTCTCAGTTGCATCGTTCTCCCGGCGTGATTTTTGACCATGATAAGGGCAAGACCCACTCCTCTGGAAAGTTATTGTACACCGCGCGAGTGATACCCTATCGCGGGTCTTGGTTGGATTTCGAATTTGATCCAAAAGACTTGCTTTACGTCCGTATCGATCGACGACGCAAGTTGCCGGCGACGATTTTGTTGCGCGCACTGGGTTACTCAAGCGAAGAAATCCTCGCCACGTTTTTTGATTCGAGCGTTTTCAACTACAAAAATAACATCTTTTCTTTAGATCTCGATCCCGAGCGCCTGCGTGGCGAGATCGCGGTCTTTGAAATCAAAGATAACAGTGGCGATGTGGTGGTGGAAAAAGGTCGCCGCATCACTGCACGGCACATTCGTCAGTTGGAAAAGGACAAGGTATCGACCTTGGAAGTGCCGGAGGAGTACCTTTTGGGTCGTGCTCTGGCGCGCGACATTGCCGATCCTAAAAGCGGTGAGTTGTTGTTCGAGTGTAACAGTGAGATCACTGCCGAGTCGCTCCA
>DDJS01000142.1:4957-5550 GCA_002339165.1 Cellvibrionales bacterium UBA2618
CCGTTTATCTCTGATACCCTGCGTTCCGATCCGTCGCGGACCCAACTCGAGGCGTTGGTTGAAATCTATCGCATGATGCGTCCGGGCGAGCCGCCGACTAAAGAGTCAGCGGAAAACTTATTTTACAACTTGTTCTTTAACATCGAACGCTATGATTTGTCTGCAGTAGGACGGATGAAATTCAACCGTCGATTGGGTCGCGAGGCCGAGCAGGGTGCAGGCGTACTGTTTGATAAACGCTATTTCTCGATGCAGAAGACCGATGAAGCTAAAGAGTTGCTGGAGGAGTATAACGACAGCACTGACATTGCCGATGTGATGAAAATGTTGATCAACATCCGCAACGGGAAGGGTACCGTCGACGATATCGATCACCTCGGAAATCGGCGTATTCGATCGGTCGGTGAAATGGCCGAAAACCAGTTTAGAGTGGGTCTTGTGCGCGTTGAGCGCGCCGTCAAGGAGCGTCTCGGCGTTGCCGAGTCGGAAGGCTTGATGCCGCAGGATCTGGTGAACGCTAAACCGGTAGCGGCTGCCATGAAAGAGTTTTTTGGTTCCAGCCAGTTATCGCAGTTTATGGATCAAAACAATCC
>DDJS01000142.1:5835-36804 GCA_002339165.1 Cellvibrionales bacterium UBA2618
CCAGTTATCGCAGTTTATGGATCAAAACAATCCGCTGTCCGAAATTACCCACAAACGCCGCGTTTCGGCGCTAGGCCCAGGTGGTTTGACTCGCGAGCGTGCAGGTTTTGAAGTGCGCGACGTGCATCCGACCCACTACGGCCGCGTGTGTCCGATCGAGACGCCGGAAGGGCCGAATATTGGTCTGATTAACTCTCTTGCGACTTATGCTCGGACCAATAATTACGGCTTTATCGAGACGCCCTATCGCAAGGTGGTGGACGACAAAGTTACCGATCAGATCGAATACCTATCGGCGATCAATGAAGCCCAGTATGTTATTGCTCAGGCTTCGTCTGTACTGGATGGCGACAATAAGTTTGTCGAAGATCTGGTTACCGTGCGCCATCAGAATGAATTTACTGTTAAAGCGCCGGGCGAAATTGATTATATGGACGTCTCACCGCATCAGGTAGTGTCGGTAGCGGCGTCGCTGATTCCGTTTTTGGAGCACGATGATGCCAACCGTGCCTTGATGGGATCGAACATGCAACGTCAGGCGGTACCTACGTTAAAAGCTGAAGCGCCGTTGGTTGGTACCGGTATTGAACGTACCGTGGCCAGCGATTCCGGGGTTTGCAAAGTAGCATTGCGTGGTGGTGTGATTGAGAGCGTGGATGCTGGCCGTATCGTAGTCAGAGTCAACGACGATGAAACAGCTACTGGCGAGGCCGGTGTGGATATTTATAACCTCACTAAGTACACTCGATCAAACCAAAATACCTGCATTAATCAGCGGCCTATTGTGGTCCAAGGTGATCAGATTGCGCGTGGTGATGTACTCGCCGACGGCCCCTCTGTGGATCTTGGGGAATTGGCGCTTGGGCAAAATATGCGAATCGCATTTATGCCCTGGAATGGTTACAACTTTGAGGATTCAATCCTTATCTCCGAGAGGGTGGTGCAGGAGGATCGTTTTACCACCATCCACATTCAGGAGCTGACTTGCGTGGCTCGCGATACCAAGCTGGGCTCTGAGGATATTACCGCAGACATCCCAAACGTCGGTGAGGTTGCTTTAGCGCGCCTCGACGAGTCGGGTATCGTGCACATTGGCGCCGAAGTCGCCGCGGGCGATATTCTGGTCGGTAAGGTCACGCCCAAGGGTGAGACCCAGTTGACGCCGGAAGAAAAGCTGCTACGTGCTATTTTTGGCGAGAAAGCCTCAGACGTGAAAGATACCTCTCTACGCGTGCCCAGTAGTACCAAGGGTACGGTCATCGATGTGCAGGTCTTTACCCGCGATGGGTTGGATAAAGATCAGCGCTCGCTGGACATCGAGAACGCCGAGTTAAAACAGTTCCGCAAGGATCTTAACGACGAGTATCGGATTGTCGAGAATGCCACCCTTGGCCGCTTGTTTTCTGCGATCGATGGTGCCTCGGTGGTCAAGGCGCGCGGTCTAGCTAGGGGCGATGCCCTAACGGCTGCCGCGGTGGCAGATTATGCCACCTCGGAATGGTTCGAACTGCGTATGCAGGACGCCGCATTAAATGAGCAAGTGGCATCTGCGCAGGCGCAACTCGATGAGCGTCGGGAACTTCTTGATGAACGCTTTGACGAAAAGAAGCGCAAGTTACAAAGCGGTGACGATCTTGCGCCGGGCGTTCTGAAAACTGTCAAGGTGTATTTAGCGGTGCGCCGACGCATTCAACCGGGTGATAAAATGGCCGGCCGCCACGGGAACAAAGGGGTGATCTCGGTGATTAAGCCAGTCGAGGACATGCCCTATGACGAGAATGGTGTGCCGGTGGATATCGTGCTTAACCCGCTCGGTGTCCCGTCGAGGATGAACGTCGGTCAGATACTCGAAACCCATATGGGCATGGCTGCCAAAGGACTGGGCGTTAAGATCAATGACATGTTGCGAGCGCAGGCCAAAGTCGCCGAGTTGCGTGGTTTCCTTCAGGAGATATACGACGTGGGTGATACTGTCTACGGGGTCGACCTGGCTGAGCTAACCGATGCAGAAGTGCTGGAACTGGCTTCTAATCTACGTCACGGTGTGCCGATTGCAACGCCGGTGTTTGACGGTGCGAGTGAAGTCGAATTGAAAAAGTTGCTGAAATTGGCAGATCTGTCGGAAAGCGGGCAATGTACGCTCTACGACGGTCGTTCCGGTGATAAGTTCGACCGCCCGGTGACCGTAGGGTACATGTATGTACTCAAGCTAAATCACTTGGTGGATGACAAGATGCACGCGCGCTCAACTGGCTCCTACAGTCTAGTCACCCAGCAGCCGTTGGGTGGTAAGGCGCAGTTCGGTGGTCAGCGCTTTGGAGAGATGGAAGTTTGGGCGCTTGAGGCTTATGGTGCGGCTTACACTCTGCAGGAAATGCTGACGGTGAAGTCTGACGATGTCGCAGGCAGAACTAAGATGTACAAAAACATTGTCGATGGCGATCATCGCATGGAGCCCGGTATGCCAGAGTCGTTTAACGTTCTGGTCAAGGAAATCCGCTCTCTGGGTATCAACATCGAGTTGGAACACGAATAGCGAGCACACTGACAGTAGGGGCGGCGATGCCGCCCATGCCCATTAAGCAACTGGAGGAAGAGTCTTGAAAGACTTAGTCAATCTACTCAAGCAACAGGATCAAAACAGCGAATTTGATAATCTTCGCATCAGTCTCGCATCGCCAGAAATGATCCGTTCGTGGTCTTTTGGTGAAGTTAAAAAACCCGAGACCATTAATTACCGTACTTTCAAGCCCGAGCGTGAAGGATTGTTTTGCGCGAAAATTTTCGGCCCTGTGAAAGATTATGAGTGCCTGTGTGGTAAGTACAAGCGCATGAAGCACCGCGGCATTGTCTGCGAGAAGTGTGGCGTAGAGGTAACACTTACCAAGGTACGCCGAGAACGTATGGGGCACATTGAACTTGCTTGTCCGGTGGCGCACATTTGGTTTTTGAAATCGCTGCCGTCGCGGATTGGTTTAATGCTCGATATGACCCTGCGCGAGATCGAGCGGGTGCTGTATTTTGAGTCCTTTGTGGTTACCGAACCGGGATTGACGACGCTTGAGAAGGGTCAGTTGCTGACCGATGAAGAATACTTCGAAGCGCTCGAGGAGTTTGGTGATGAATTCGTCGCCACGATGGGTGCCGAGGCGATTCAGTCGCTGCTTCGCGAGATCGATCTGGATGAAGAAATTGCCAATATCCGCGAAGAGATACCCAATACGCGTTCAGAGACCAAGATTAAGAAATTTTCTAAGCGTCTCAAGCTACTCGAGGCGTTTCATGGATCTGGCAATAAGCCCGAGTGGATGATTTTGAAATCACTGCCGGTTTTACCACCAGATTTGCGGCCGCTGGTTCCTTTGGATGGAGGCCGCTTTGCGACCTCAGATCTCAACGATCTTTACCGTCGAGTGATCAACCGTAACAACCGGTTGAAGCGCTTACTCGAACTCAGTGCACCGGACATCATTGTGCGCAATGAAAAGCGTATGCTTCAGGAATCGGTTGACGCCCTACTCGATAATGGTCGGCGCGGACGAGCGATCACTGGCTCTAATAAGCGGCCGCTAAAATCGCTGGCCGACATGATCAAGGGTAAGCAGGGTCGTTTCCGTCAGAATTTACTGGGTAAGCGAGTCGACTATTCGGGTCGCTCGGTGATCGTTGTGGGCCCAACCTTGCGGCTGCATCAGTGTGGCTTACCAAAGCGTATGGCGTTGGAATTATTTAAACCGTTTATCTTTAGCAAGCTGGAGTTGCGCGGTTTGGCAACCACCATCAAGGCAGCGAAAAAGATGGTCGAGCGCGAAGAGTCGGTCGTCTGGGATATCCTCGACGAGGTGATTCGCGAACACCCGGTGCTGCTGAACCGGGCGCCGACGCTTCACCGTCTTGGTATCCAAGCGTTTGAACCAGTTTTGATCGAGGGTAAGGCGATTAACCTTCACCCCTTGGTGTGCGCCGCATACAATGCCGACTTCGACGGTGACCAGATGGCGGTGCACGTGCCATTGACCATCGAGGCGCAAATGGAAGCGCGAGCGCTGATGATGTCGACCAACAATATTCTCTCCCCCGCGTCGGGGGAGCCGATTATTGTTCCTTCGCAGGACGTGGTGTTGGGGCTCTATTATATGACGCGCGACCGCGTCAATGCGCGCGGCGAAGGCATGGTCTTTACCGATGTCCGTGAAGTTTCGCGAGCCTACTACACCGATGTGGTCGATTTGCAGGCGCGCGTCAAGCTGCGTATTACCGAAGTGCTGTACGACGAAGAGACCGGTGAGCGGTCTGAAGATCGCCGGATTGCCGACACCACGGTGGGGCGTGCCCTGCTATGGGATATCACGCCACAGGGTGTGCCTTTTAGCTTGGTCAATAAGCCGATGGTGAAAAAGGCGATTTCGTCAGTGATTAACGAGTGCTACCGACGCGTGGGCCTCAAGGAAACGGTTATTTTTGCCGACCAATTAATGTATACAGGGTTTGATTTCTCTACCCGATCGGGCGCCTCTATTGGCGTCAACGACTTTGTTATTCCCGACGATAAGCATGAAATTATCGGCGCTGCCGACGATCAGGTGCGCGAAATTGAAGCGCAATTTGCATCGGGTTTGGTCACCCAAGGTGAGAAGTACAACAAGGTTATCGATATTTGGTCGCAGGCCAACGATCGCGTTGCCAAATCCATGATGAAAGGCATTAGTACCGAGATGGTGATTAATCGCGACGGCGAAGAGGAACAGCAAGATTCGTTCAATTCGGTGTTTATTATGGCCGACTCTGGGGCTCGAGGTTCACCCGCTCAAATTCGGCAGTTGGCCGGAATGCGTGGACTGATGGCGCGGCCGGACGGATCGATTATCGAGACGCCGATTACAGCAAACTTCCGCGAGGGTCTCAACGTTCTGCAGTACTTTATCTCTACCCACGGCGCGCGCAAAGGCTTGGCTGATACCGCGCTTAAAACCGCTAACTCAGGCTATCTAACTCGCCGTTTGGTTGATGTCGCTCAGGACGTGGTGGTGACCGAGGTTGATTGCGGTACCACTGAGGGTCTGGTGATGACGCCGGTGATCGAGGGTGGCGACATCATCGAATCGCTTGGAGATCGTATTCTCGGTCGGGTTGTTGCGCTGGATGTGAACAAGCCAGGCAGTGAAGAAATTGCCGTCCCCGCTGGCACTATGATCGATGAGCAGTGGGTCAAGCGGATCGAAGTGCTTGGTGTTGACGAAGTCACGGTGCGCTCGCCGATTACCTGCGAAGTTCGCTATGGTATTTGTTCGAGCTGCTATGGTCGCGATCTGGCTCGCGGTCATCGCGTCAATCAGGGTGAGTCGGTTGGCGTTATCGCCGCACAATCGATTGGTGAACCCGGCACCCAGCTGACCATGCGTACCTTTCACATTGGTGGAGCAGCGTCGCGAGCGTCGGCCGTTGACAGCGTCAAGGTTAAACAAGGCGGAGTTGTGCGCTTGATCAACCTGAAGACTGTTTCCAACAAGGCCGGCAACTTGGTCGCGGTATCGCGCTCTGGTGCGTTGGCTATCGCCGATGAGAACGGTCGCGAGCGCGAGCGTTACAAATTGCCTTACGGCGCGTTGATCAAGGTCAAGGATGCAGAGCGAGTCGAGGCCGGCGACGTGGTTGCCAATTGGGATCCGCACACTCATCCGATCGTCACCGAAGTTGCCGGTAAAGCGGCGTTCTCTGGTATGGAAGAGGGCTTGAGTACGCGTCAACAGACCGATGAAATCACCGGTCTGACGAGCATTTCGATTATCGATCCAAACGAGCGGCCTGCCGCGGGTAAGGATATCAAGCCAATTATTTCGCTGACTGACAGTAAGGGTAAGGAACTGATCTTCCCTAACTCGACCGTGCCAGCCCACTATCCGTTGCCCGCCAACGCGAGTATTAATATCAGCGATGGGGATCAAATCGAAATTGGTCAGATCATTGCGCGTATTCCCCAAGAGTCTGGCGGTACCAAGGATATTACTGGTGGTTTGCCGCGCGTTGCTGACCTGTTTGAGGCGCGCAAGCCAAAGGACCCAGCCATACTCGCAGAGATCACCGGCACCGTTACGCTGGGTAAAGAGACCAAGGGCAAGCTGCGTTTGGTAATTACCCCCGACGATGGTAAGCCGTTGGCGAATGGTAAACTTCAGTACGAGGAGTTAATTCCGAAGTGGCGTCAATTGGGTGTATTCGAAGGCGAGCACGTCGAAAAGGGCGAAGTGATTTCTGACGGACCACCAACACCGCACGATATTCTTCGCCTTAAGGGGATCAGTGAGTTGGCAAAATACATTGTCAACGAGATCCAAGAGGTCTATCGCCTTCAGGGTGTGAAGATCAACGACAAGCACATCGAGGTGATTACCCGACAGATGTTGCGTAAGGTAGAGGTCACTGATATGGGTGACTCGGCCTTGATTCGAGGCGAGCAGGTCGAATACCGACACGTGATCGAAGAGAACGAGCGCCTGCGCCAAGAGGGGCTACAACCGGCCAAGTACGAGCGTCAACTGCTGGGTATTACCAAGGCATCATTGGCGACCGAGAGCTTTATTTCGGCGGCATCTTTCCAGGAAACGACCCGCGTGTTGACAGAGGCGGCGGTGACCGGAAAATCTGATCCACTGCGTGGTTTGAAAGAGAACGTGGTTGTTGGGCGCTTGATCCCTGCGGGAACCGGTCTTGCGTACCATGCGCAGCGTCGCAAGACTCGCAGCGCGAAAGTCGATTCGGCAAAAACTGCTGCGGATGTCGAAGCGGCGTTGTTGGAAGCATTCAGTATGGATCTCACTGAGGAAAAGGGATAGCGCGATATTGTTTCGGGACTCGTTGCAGAGTCCCTTGACTCGCGTCGGCGCGATCATTAAACTGCCCTGCCTCACGACATCGGTTGTCGAGGGCAGGCCAACCCATAGGTTTGCCTGGACAGATAAGCGCATCAAAGCGCTGTCGGGAAAACCTTTTAAGTAAGCGGAGAAATATTACATGGCAACGATCAACCAGTTGGTTCGTAAGCCGAGAAAACGCAAAGCCAGTAAAAGTGACGTTCCAGCCTTGCAGGCTTGTCCTCAGCGACGCGGTGTATGCACCCGGGTTTATACGACAACCCCTAAAAAGCCAAATTCAGCGTTGCGCAAAGTCTGTCGCGTGCGACTGACCAGTGGCTACGAGGTCACCTCCTACATCGGTGGTGAAGGGCATAATTTGCAAGAGCACAGCGTGGTCTTGATTCGTGGTGGTAGGGTTAAAGATTTACCCGGTGTTCGTTACCATACGGTGCGTGGTACTCTCGATACTGCCGGCGTCAATGGACGCACTCAACGCCGTTCTAAGTACGGCACCAAGCGCCCTAAGGCGTAATAAATTCGGTGTCGGCGCGCTGTTAGGCGTTCGGCACATTCACCAAGTAAGGCTGGGATGAATCCCAGGCAAACCTGAAGAAAAGGCCGAGAGCATGCCAAGAAGAAGAGTAGTAGCGAAGCGAGAAATTCTCCCAGATCCAAAATATGGCAACATCACGCTTGCCAAGTTTATGAATCACGTGATGGTCAGTGGTAAAAAGTCAGTCGCTGAAAAAATTGTTTATGGTGCCATGACGATGGTCGAGGAGCGCCTCAAGCGCGATCCTGTCGAAGTCTTTCAAGAAGCGCTGGATAACGTAGCGCCGATGGTCGAGGTCAAGTCGCGCCGTGTTGGTGGAGCAACCTATCAGGTTCCGGTCGAGGTCAGACCTTCACGGCGAACGGCATTGGCGATGCGTTGGTTGGTTGACTATGCTCGCAGCCGCGGCGAAAAATCTATGCCCCAGCGTCTCGCTGGTGAGTTGATCGATGCTGTTCAAGGTAAGGGTGGCGCAGTTAAGAAGCGCGAGGACGTGCACCGCATGGCCGAGGCTAACAAGGCGTTTTCACACTTTCGTTTTTAACCCCAACCAGGGTTTAGACGTATCGCAGAAGGTGGCTTTTACAGCTGCCTTTTTGTGTTTTTAGAGGAAGGGAAATACTGTGGCACGCAAAACACCGATCGATCGCTATCGCAATATTGGTATCTGTGCGCACGTTGACGCGGGTAAAACCACCACCACCGAGCGGGTTTTATATTACACGGGTATGTCCCACAAGATGGGAGAAGTCCACGATGGGGCTGCGACCATGGACTGGATGGAGCAGGAGCAAGAGCGCGGAATTACCATTACGTCAGCGGCAACCACCTGCTTTTGGCGTGGTATGGATGGACAGTTTGAAGACCATCGAATCAATATCATAGACACGCCCGGGCACGTGGATTTTACCATCGAGGTAGAGCGTTCACTGCGCGTGTTGGATGGCGCTGTGGTAGTCTTGTGCGCTTCGTCCGGGGTGCAACCGCAAACAGAAACCGTCTGGCGTCAGGCCAACAAGTATGAAGTGCCGCGCATGGTCTTCGTCAATAAGATGGATCGTGCCGGCGCCGACTTTGCCGAGGTGGTCAAACAGCTCGGCGAGCGCTTGGGTGCGGTGGCGATTCCACTGCAGATGACCATTGGCGCCGAAGACGAATTCCAAGGTGTTGTCGATCTGGTAAAAATGAAGGCCACGTACTGGAATCAAGAGGATCAAGGCATGAGTTTTGAGTATGCCGATATTCCCGAGGAGTTACGCGAGATCTGTGCCACCATGCATGAGTTTTTGGTCGAAACCGCGGCCGAAGCGAATGAAGAGTTGATGGAAAAGTACCTCGATGAACAACCACTGACTGAGGCCGATATCAAAAGCGGCTTACGCCAACGAACGCTGGCGAATGAGATTGTGCCGGTACTGGGTGGTTCGGCGTTCAAAAATAAAGGGGTTCAGGCGATGCTTGATGCGGTGGTCGACTATTTGCCGTCGCCCACCGAAGTCAAGGCGATCGAGGGCGAGTTGGACAATGGCGAGCGGGGAGTGCGCAGCGCCGAAGACGATGCGCCCTTTTCTGCTCTGGCATTCAAGATTGCCACCGATCCATTCGTTGGATCACTGACCTTTATGCGGGTGTATTCTGGCACCCTCGACAGTGGTACTGCAGTCTACAACTCGGTAAAGAGCAAGCGTGAGCGCATTGGTCGAATGGTGCAGATGCACTCTAACAGCCGTGAAGAAATCAAGCAGGTGCTGGCGGGTGATATCGCCGCCGCCATCGGCCTTAAAGATACCACCACCGGCGATACCTTGTGTTCGGAGCGTGATAAAATCGTCCTCGAAAGGATGGAATTTCCAGAGCCGGTGATTTCGGTGGCGGTGGAGCCGAGAACCAAGGCCGATCAAGAGAAAATGGGTGTGGCGCTGGGTAAACTGGCGCAAGAGGATCCGTCGTTTAAGGTGGTTACCGACGAAGAGAGTGGGCAGACTATTATTTCGGGCATGGGCGAGCTGCATCTGGATATTTTGGTCGAGCGTATGCGCCGCGAATTTAGCGTTGAAGCCAATATCGGCAAGCCTCAGGTGGCTTATCGTGAGGCGATTCGCAACACCTGCCAGATTGAGGGCAAGTTCGTCCGGCAATCCGGCGGTCGCGGTCAGTATGGTCACGTATGGGTTCGCTTTGAGCCGGCCGAAGACGCCGGTGCAGAAGGACTCGAGTTCGTCAACGAAATCGTCGGAGGTTCGGTGCCCAGAGAGTACATTCCTGCGGTGTCCAAAGGGATCGAGGAGCAGATGAAAAATGGCGTTCTTGCAGGCTATCCGCTATTGGGTCTGAAAGCGACGCTCTACGATGGTTCCTTCCATGATGTGGATTCGTCTGAAATGGCGTTTAAGATCGCCGGTTCTCTTGCCGCTAGGCAGTTGGTCGAGGAGGGCGGTGCGGTATTACTCGAGCCGATGATGAAAGTCGAGGTGGTCACTCCGGAAGACAATATGGGCGATGTGGTGGGCGATCTTAACCGCCGTCGCGGGTTAATACTGGGTATGGAAGACAACGTTCAAGGCAAGGTGATCAATTCGCAGGTGCCGCTGGCCGAAATGTTCGGTTATGCCACCGATCTGCGTTCCGCAACGCAGGGGCGCGCGACCTTTACGATGGAATTTGAACGATACGCCGAGGCGCCGAAACATGTTCTCGAGGCAATGATGGCGAAAAATCTCGGCCGCTGATTAGGGCTCGTGTGACAGCGCCAATCTTTTGACACCACTCTCAAACTAAGATTAAAGTAACTAATGCCAAAGTAAATGAAAAAAACCGGTGCTGTGAAGCACCGGTTTTTTTGTCTGCAAAGTTTGGCAATTATTTAGCCTGCTTGAGCTCCTTGGCGGCCGCGATAACGTCTGCAGATATGTTTTGCGGACAGGGCATGTAGTGTGAAAACTCCATTGAAAACTGACCGCGACCGGAGGTCATGGTCCGCAGATGGCCAATATAGCCAAACATTTCCGACAGCGGCACATCGGCTTTAATTCGCACGCCGGTAACGCCCGCTTCCTGATCCTTGATCATTCCGCGACGGCGATTAAGATCGCCAATCACATCGCCGACATGGTCTTCGGGTGTGAATACATCGACTTTCATAATCGGTTCAATAATCTGTGGCCCTGCCTTAGGCATAGCCTGTCGATAGGCGCCTTTAGCTGCGATTTCGAAGGCCACTGCCGACGAATCAACGGCGTGAAAAGCGCCGTCAAAAATCTCAATTTCCACATCCAAAACTGGGTACCCGGCTAGGGGCCCCTCGCCCATCATGCTGGCAAAGCCCTTTTGAATCGCCGGAAAAAATTCCTTGGGAATGTTGCCGCCGACGACCTTTGAGTTAAAGACAAAACCGCTGCCCGGCTCGCCGGGGCGCACGTGGAAGTCAATTTTACCAAACTGCCCTGACCCACCGGACTGTTTTTTGTGGGTGTAGCTGTCTTCGATTGGCTGGGTGATCGTTTCGCGGTAGGCAACCTGTGGCGCTCCTACGATCAGGTCGACGCCGTAGGTTCGGTTGAGTATGTCGACCTTGATATCGAGGTGGAGCTCACCCATTCCCTTAAGAATCGTCTCACCGGAATCTTCATCAGTCTCAACTCGGAAGGAGGGGTCTTCAGCGATCATCTTGCCGATCGCAATACCCATTTTTTCCGAACCGCCCTTATCTTTCGGTTTTACCGCGATAGAAATTACCGGCTCTGGGAAGATCATCGGTTCCAACGTGACTGGGTGTTTGGGGTCGCAGAGCGTATGTCCCGTCTGTACATTCTTCATGCCAACGATGGCGATAATGTCGCCCGCTTGAGCACGCTCGATCTCGTTGCGGTCATCGGCATGCATTTCGACCATGCGGCCGATGCGCTCGCTCTTGCCAGTGTAGGAGTTGAGGATGGTCATGCCGCGCTCGAGCACGCCCGAATATATCCGTATAAAGGTCAGTGCGCCAAAGCGGTCGTCCATAATTTTAAACGCTAGCGCCTTGAACGGCTCCTCAGTCGAAACCAGGGCAAACTCGCCGGTCTCGTTGCCGTCTTCATCCGTGAGTGGCTGAGGATCGACTTCTTGCGGGCTCGGTAGGTAATCGACCACCGCGTCTAGGACCATTTGAACGCCCTTGTTTTTGAATGCTGACCCGCAGTAAGTTGGGAAGAAATCCAGCGCGATGGTGCCCTTACGGACACAGCCTTTGATGTCATCGATGGACAGTTCCTCGCCCTCCATATAGGCCATCATCAGGTCGTCATCTTGTTCAACTACTGTCTCGATCAGCAACTCGCGGTATTTTTCAACTTCGTCGACCATGTCGGCTGGCACTTCGCCGACTTCATAGTTCTCAGGCAGACCGGAGTCATCCCAAACAAATGCCTGACGGGTCAACAGATCAACTAAACCGATAAATTTTTCCTCAACTCCGATCGGCAGGCACATAACCACCGGCTTGGCGCCGAGCACATTTTTAATTTGCTCGACGACGCGCAAAAAATCCGCGCCCATGCGATCCAGTTTGTTAATGAAGATAATTCGCGCCACTTCAGAGTCGTTGGCGTAGCGCCAGTTGGTCTCGGATTGGGGTTCGACGCCGCCAGAGCCGCAAAATACTCCAACTCCGCCGTCCAGTACCTTTAGCGACCGATAGACTTCGACAGTAAAGTCGACGTGTCCTGGCGTATCGATAATGTTAAAGCGGTGGTCGCGCCAGTAGCAGGTGGTTGCAGCGGACTGGATGGTAATCCCGCGCTCCTGCTCCTGCTCCATGAAATCCGTGGTCGCCGCGCCATCGTGAACTTCACCGGTCTTGTGGATCTTTCCGGTTAGCTTCAGTATACGCTCGGTGGTGGTGGTTTTTCCGGCATCAACGTGGGCGAAGATACCAATATTTCTGTAGTGAGATAGTTCATTCATGGGATTGCTCGACTGTAAAGTGGCCCGTAGTATTGGAGTTTAAAACGCGCGGCAGTATACAGGATATTACTACCTGTAAAGGGGAAAAATACCCTCTGACGCTTGATTTGTGTAAAAAAACACCGTTTCACTCCTGAATTGCCCAAAAAGTCTCGGGCAGGCCTCGTGGGCCGCCAAAAAACTAAAAAAAACCGACTATTATGCGCAATCCCCGTTGACTCTCGCGGGGCGCAGGTTAACATGGCCTGCGATGAAATTGTGGTTGGGAACGCGTGCCACAACAACCGAAAATGTTCCGGCTAAACGGACGTCCTGCGCAGGAGATGCTGAGATGGCAAAAGAAAAATTTGAAAGAAACAAACCGCACGTAAACGTTGGCACCATTGGTCACGTTGACCACGGTAAGACCACGTTGACTGCGGCTCTGACGCGCGTTTGTGCGGAGGTCTGGGGCGGCGAGATAAAGGCCTTTGATCAGATTGATAATGCGCCTGAAGAGCGTGCTCGCGGGATCACCATCTCGACCGCGCACGTCGAGTACGATTCGCCGAATCGTCACTACGCGCACGTCGACTGCCCGGGTCACGCGGACTACGTTAAGAACATGATCACTGGTGCGGCGCAGATGGACGGTGCGGTATTGGTGTGTGGCGCGACCGATGGTCCGATGCCACAGACTCGCGAGCACATTCTGCTGGCGCGTCAGGTGGGCGTTCCCTACGTTGTGGTCTTTTTGAACAAGGCGGACCTGCTGGCCGAAGATTGCGGTGGCGTGGGTTCAGAAGAGTACGACGAGATGGTCGAGTTGGTCGAGATGGAGCTTCGCGAGTTGCTGGATCTCTATGATTTTCCTGGCGACGACACGCCGATCATTGTGGGTTCTGCTTTGATGGCGCTGGAAGGCAAGGACGATAACGAGTTGGGCACCTCTGCGGTGACTAAGTTGGTGGCGGCCCTGGACTCGTATATTCCGCAGCCGGAGCGCGCCATTGATCAGCCGTTCTTGATGCCGATCGAAGACGTGTTCTCGATTGCTGGTCGCGGCACGGTTGTCACCGGTCGTATTGAGCGTGGTGTGGTCAAGGTTGGTGAAGAGATTGAGATTATTGGTATCAACGATACCACTAAGACCACCTGCACCGGTGTAGAGATGTTCCGCAAGTTGTTGGACGAGGGTCGCGCGGGCGAGAACGTTGGCGTTTTGTTGCGCGGCACCAAGCGCGAAGAAGTTGAGCGTGGTCAAGTGTTGGCCAAGCCGGGTTCGATCAATCCGCACACGGTTTTTGAAGCCGAGGTGTATGTGTTATCGAAGGATGAGGGTGGTCGTCACACGCCGTTTTTTAAGGGCTACCGTCCACAGTTTTATTTCCGTACCACGGATGTTACAGGTGCCTGTGAGTTGCCAGAAGGCGTAGAGATGGTGATGCCTGGGGATAACATCCAGATGGTTGTGACGTTGATTGCGCCGATTGCGATGGAGGATGGCCTACGTTTTGCGATCCGTGAAGGCGGGCGCACCGTGGGTGCTGGCGTCGTCGCTAAAATCGTCGAGTAAGTGACAAGAAATAGTATTAAGGGGCGTTGTTGGCCCCTTTTTTGTCCTTAACTCCGCGTTCGAGGCTGTCCAGGTCGTCATCTGTATCCCGCGGCACCGCTCGAGATAGAAAAAAATCCGCCTCGGCCGGTAAATCACTTGACAGATATCGGTCGCAGCACTAGAATTCGCGCTCCTTTTTCACGGCTGTCGACAGACATACGTGGGTTTAAATAGAAGTTTGATTGGAGTTGCTCGGACATGCAAAACCAGAGTATTCGGATTCGCCTGAAGGCTTTTGATCACAAGTTGATCGATACCTCGACGCAGGAAATAGTTGAAACGGCACGGCGGACGGGTGCCCAGATTCGCGGTCCGATTCCACTTCCGACTCGGCGCGAGAAGTTCACCATATTGATTTCTCCGCACGTCAACAAAGATGCGCGTGACCAGTATGAGATTCGTACGCACAAACGTCTTTTAGACATCGTTGAGCCGACCGAGAAGACCGTCGATGCGTTGATGAAGCTAAACTTGGCAGCAGGCGTCGAAGTACAAATCAGCCTGAGCTAGACAGTACTGCGGCGATAATCGCCGTTTAACGACAGTGTAACGCTTTGAAATGAGCGGCCGTAGCGGGTAACAGCCCCGTACACTCGAGAGGTTATACAATGAGAATAGGTCTAGTTGGCCGCAAATGCGGTATGACGCGCGTGTTCACTGAGGATGGCGTGTCCATCCCAGTGACGGTGGTTGAGGCAACCCCAAACCGCGTTACTCAAATCAAATCTGACGAAGTGGATGGCTACTCCGCCATTCAAGTCACCACCGGTGAGAAAAAATCATCCCGTGTTAGCAAGCCCAAGGCGGGTCAATTCGCCAAGGCGGGTGCTGAAGCGGGGCGTGGTCAGTGGGAGTTCCGCACTGATGGCGCTACCGAGGCATTTGAAGTCGGCGCGGCATTGACGGTTGAACGTTTCACCGTTGGGCAGTTTGTCGATGTCACCGGTACTTCTAAAGGCAAAGGCTTTCAGGGTGGCGTGAAGCGGTGGAATTTTGCCATGCAAGACGCCACGCACGGCAACTCAATTTCCCACAGAGCGCCGGGTTCAATCGGTCAGAATCAGACCCCGGGTCGGGTGTTTAAGGGCAAAAAAATGGCCGGCCATATGGGTGCTGAGCGCGTGACCACGCAAAACTTAGAGATCATCCGAGTCGACGCAGCGCGCAATTTGCTGTTGATCAAAGGTGCCGTTGCCGGCGCCCCGGGCGGTGATGTGCTTGTTCGCCCAGCGGTCAAAGGTTAAGGAGAGCGTCGATGGAATTAGCAATAGCGACACCCCAAGGCAGCAGCGGAACCGTAGAGGTTTCTGAAAACGCCTTTGGCAAAGAATTTAATCAAGATTTAGTGCACCAAGCGGTTGTGGCATTTTTAGCCGGCGGTAGGCAGGGAACTCGGGCTCAAAAAAATCGCTCTGCAGTGTCCGGCGGCGGCAAAAAGCCCTTCCGCCAGAAGGGTACTGGTCGCGCACGTGCTGGCACCATTCGCAGTCCTCTGTGGCGTTCCGGTGGGGTTACATTTGCCGCCCAGCCGCAAGATCACAGCCAGAAGTTAAATCGAAAAATGTACCGCGCGGCGATGCGTTCGATACTTTCTGAGTTGGCGCGTCAAGAGCGTTTGGTGGTGGTTGAAGAATTTGCTGTCGATGCCCCTAGGACCAAGAGTTTGATTGCTAAGTTGGCCGAATACGACATCACTGCGGCGCTGATCGTTACTGAAGAGGTAGACGAGAATCTCTATCTGGCGTCGAGAAATTTACACCGTGTCGATGTTTGCGATGCCGCAGGCGCCGACCCAGTTAGCTTGATCAACTCAGCAGTGGTGATGGTTACCGTCGCGTCACTGAAAAAGTTTGAGGAGATTTTGGTATGAACCAAGAGCGAATTTACAGTGTGATTCTCGGCCCTCACGTGACTGAAAAGTCGGCGTCGAGTGGTGGCGAAACGAGCCAAGTGGTGTTTAAAGTGGCGCGCGATGCTAACAAGTTAGAGATAAAAAAAGCTGTAGAGACTTTGTTTGAAGTGGTTGTCGAGAACGTGCGCGTGCTGGCAGTCAAAGGCAAGACCCGACGGACCCGCAACGGCGTCGGCAAGCGCAGCGATTGGAAGAAAGCCTATGTGCGCCTCGCTGCCGGCAGTGATATTGATTTTGCGGTAGTGGAATAAGGGGAACGTAATGCCAGTTATCAAGAGAAAGCCAACCTCGCCAGGACGCCGTTTCGTCGTCAGCGTGGTCAACCCCGAATTGCACAAAGGTGCACCGCACGGGCCGCTGTTGGCACCTAAGAAGCGTACTGGTGGTCGTAATTCCAGCGGTCGCATCACCACTCGGCACGTCGGTGGTGGGCACAAGCAACACTATAGGATTATAGATTTTAAGCGCAACAAAGACGGCATTCCGGCGTTGGTTGAGCGGCTCGAGTACGACCCTAACCGTAGTGCAAACATCGCGCTGGTTTGTTATGCGGATGGTGAGCGCCGTTACATTATTGCACCCAAGGGCGTCAGTGCGGGCGATCGCTTGATGTCTGGCGCAGATGCGCCCATCAAGGTCGGAAATACTCTGCCAATCCGCAATATTCCAGTCGGCTCGGTAATACATTGTGTCGAGATGAAGCCGGGTAAGGGTGCGCAGATAGCGCGCAGTGCTGCTGCCTCCGTGCAGTTGGTAGCCCGTGAGGGTACCTACGCGACGCTGCGGTTGCGCAGCGGCGAAATGCGCAAAGTGTTGTCCGATTGTCGCGGTACGATTGGCGAGGTGTCCAATAGTGAACACAGCTTGCGGTCGCTTGGTAAGGCGGGGGCTGCGCGGTGGCGTGGAGTGCGCCCGACGGTTCGCGGCGTGGCAATGAATCCGGTCGATCATCCGCATGGAGGTGGCGAAGGCCGTACCTCTGGTGGTCGTCATCCGGTATCCCCGTGGGGTATGCCCACTAAGGGATACAAGACGCGCAAGAACAAGCGCACTGATAAATATATCCTTCGTCGTCGCAAATAGACGTCGATCCGCAAAATATTAGAAGAGGAGTGCCAAGGTGCCACGCTCGCTGAAGAAAGGACCATTTGTAGACCTTCACCTCGTTAAGAAGGTCGAGGCCGCTGTTGCGACCAAAGATCGACGGCCGATCAAAACTTGGTCGCGTCGGTCGATGATACTGCCTGATATGGTCGGGTTGACGATTGCCATCCACAACGGTCGACAGCACATCCCAGTGCTGATCAACGAAGAGATGGTAGGCCATAAATTGGGCGAATTTTCGCCAACGCGCACCTATCGAGGGCACGCGGCTGACAAGAAGTCGAAGCGCTAAGCGCGGCGACGGCTGAAAGAGGATTGATACGGTGGAAGTAGCAGCAGTTTTAAAAGGGGCCAAAATTTCAGCGCAGAAAGTGCGTCTGGTTGCGGACCAGGTGCGCGGCAAGCCGGTTGAAGAGGCTCTGGATATACTTCAGTTCAGCGGACGAAAGGGCGCGGACATCATGAAGAAGGTGCTCGAGTCGGCGATTGCTAACGCCGAGCATAATGCCGGAGCAGACGTTGATGAGCTTTTCGTGACAACCGTGTTTGTCGACGAGGGCGTGACGATGAAACGCATTAAACCAAGAGCTAAAGGGCGCGCTGATCGAATACTTAAGCGCAGCTGCCATATTACAGTCAAAGTTGCTGAGAAGTAGAGCAGAGGTTCGGGAGACCACTCAATGGGCCAAAAAGTACATCCAACCGGTATTCGTCTGGGCATCGTTAAGAAGCACAGCTCGACTTGGTACGCAGGCAATAAAGATTACGCTGAGAAGCTGTATCAGGATCTAACCGTTCGCGATTTTATTCGCAAGCGCTTGGCTCATGCTTCGGTCAGTCGGGTTGATATAGAGCGCCCATCAGACAGCGCTCGCATCACAATTCACACAGCACGGCCAGGCATCGTTATCGGTAAAAAGGGCGAAGATGTTGAGCGCCTCCGAAACGAAGTCGCCAAGCAGATGAATTGTGCTGTGCACATCAATATTGAAGAGATTCGTAAGCCAGATCTCGACGCATCGCTGACGGCCCAAAACGTCGCTCAGCAACTGGAGCGTCGGGTGATGTTTCGTCGAGCGATGAAGCGCGCGGTGCAAAATGCCATGCGCGGAGGTGCGCTAGGGGTAAAAATTCAGGTTGGTGGTCGACTCAATGGCGCCGAGATTGCACGGTCAGAGTGGTACAGGGAAGGGCGAGTGCCGCTGCACACGCTGCGCGCAGATATCGATTATGCGACGGCTGAAGGAAACACAACTTATGGCGTGATCGGCGTCAAAGTGTGGATCTTTAAAGGCGAAGTTCTCGGTGGCGAGCAGCAGGAAGCGCCTGCCAGCAAAGAAAAAAGTAACAGGAAATAAGCGAGAAGGGTAACGCGACATGTTGCAACCAAAACGTACAAAATTTCGCAAGATGCACAAGGGCCGCAACCGCGGTTTGGCGCTGCGTGGCAGTAAGGTAAGCTTTGGCGAGTTCGGTTTAAAAGCGACGGGGCGCGGCCGCTTAACAGCGCGTCAGATCGAAGCGGCTCGGCGAGCTATCTCCAGGCACATTAAGCGTGGTGGGAAAATATGGATCCGAGTATTTCCGGACAAGCCAATTACTCAAAAGCCTCTAGAGGTTCGCATGGGTAAGGGCAAGGGTAATGTAGAATACTGGGTGGCGCTGATCCAGCCGGGTCGGGTTATCTATGAAATGGAAGGCGTCAACGAAGAGTTGGCGCGAGAGGCGTTCGCACTGGCCGCAGCCAAACTGCCCATAGCGACAACATTTGTTAAACGTTCGGTGATGTGATTATGAAAGCTAGCGAATTGCGCGAAAAGTCGACTGATGAGCTGAAAGAGGCGTTAAACGGCGAGCACAAACAGCAGTTTAAACTGCGAATGCAGTTAGCGACGGGGCAGTTGTCGGAGACCCATCTGGTCAAGTTGGCGCGCCGTAATGCTGCAAAGATTAAAACAGTCCTGAACCAGAAAGCCGGAGAGTAGAGATGTCCGAAAGCAAAACGAACACGCGCAATCTGACTGGCAGGATTACCAGTGACAAGATGGATAAGACCATCACGGTGATGGTTGAGCGCCGCGTCAAGCACCCAGTGTATGGTAAGATTTTGACCAAGTCGTCGAAGATCAAGGCGCACGATGAGAGTAATGACGCGCAAATGGGTGACTTGGTGACGATCGCTGAGTGCCGACCTATATCTAAGCATAAGTCTTGGGTACTGGTAAATGTGGATGAGCGAGCAACCGCGTAGTAATACTGCGGAACGCCTAAGTGACAGGGTAAGAAAATGATTCAAACAGAAAGTTATCTCGATGTGGCAGACAACAGCGGTGCACGGCGTGTAATGTGTATCAAGGTGCTCGGCGGATCGCATCGGCGCTACGCGCGGGTGGGTGATATCATCAAAGTCACGGTCAAAGAGGCGATTCCTCGCGGCAAAGTTAAGAAAGGTCAGGTGATGAGCGCTGTCGTGGTGCGCACCAAAAAGGGTCTGCGTCGGCAGGACGGTAGTTTGATCAAGTTTGATGACAATGCAGCGGTGCTGTTAAACGCCAGTATGGCGCCAGTGGGAACGCGCATTTTTGGGCCAGTTACACGCGAGCTGCGAACCGAGCGCTTCATGCGTATCATTTCGCTGGCCCCGGAAGTTCTCTAGGAGAGGATGTAGATATGGCGATGTCAAAAATTAAGCGCGATGATGAAGTGATTGTCATTGCCGGTAAGGACAAGGGCAAGCGCGGCAAAGTGGTCAAGGTGTTGGAAAAAAACCGCTTGATCGTAGCCGGTGTTCAGATGATTAAAAAGCACCAGAAGCCCAATCCGCAAGCAGGTATTCCAGGTGGAATTATTGAGCGCGAGGCGCCCATACAGGTGTCCAACGTGGCGATTTTCAACGCTGCAACGAGCAAGGCAGACCGCGTCGGGTTTAAATTCCAAGATGATAAAAAGATTCGCGTCTTCAAGTCTAACGGCGAAGCCGTAGACGCCTAAGGTAACAGGGAAATAACATGGCCAGGCTGCAACAACTATATAAAAACGAATTGGTAGCGAAACTTAAGTCAGAGTTGGCGTTAGACAACGTGATGGAAGTTCCGCGGATTACCAAGATCACGCTGAACATGGGTGTAGGCGAAGCGATTGGCGACAAAAAGTCGCTCGAGAGCGCGGTGGCTGACTTGACCCTGATCGCCGGGCAAAAGCCAGTTATCAATAATGCGCGCAAGTCTATCGCTGGCTTCAAGGTTCGGCAGGGATGGCCGATTGGTACCAAGGTAACGTTGCGCAGCCAGCGGATGTATGAGTTTTTGGAGCGTTTGGTCGGCATAGCGATCCCACGGATTCGGGATTTTCGCGGCGTCAGCCCAAAGCAGTTCGATGGTCGAGGTAATTTTTCGATGGGGATCAATGAGCAGATTATCTTCCCCGAGATCGATTATGAGAAGATTGATAAGTTGCGCGGGATGGATATCACCATTACCACGACGGCACGCAATGACGACGAAGGGCGGGCGCTTTTAAGAGCCTTCAACTTCCCTCTAAAAGGTTAAACGAAATGGCAAAAGTATCGATGGTAGAGCGCGAGAAACGTCGCACCAAGACAGTCGCAAAGTACGCCGAAAAACGCGCTGAGTTGAAGGCCGCGATTGGTAATGTCGAGCTGTCTGACGAAGAGCGGTGGGATGCGCAATTGAAGTTGCAACAGTTGCCGCGTGACGCCAGTCCAGTGCGCCAGCAAAACCGCTGTCGCATAACCGGCCGTCCCCACGGTGTTTATAGAAAGTTTGGCCTGTGCCGAAATAAACTGCGCGAAGCAGCGATGCGCGGTGAAGTTCCCGGACTTGTTAAGTCTAGCTGGTAGGGTTGAGGAGCGTTATTTTATGAGTATGCAAGATCCAGTTTCAGATATGTTGACGCGCATCCGCAACGCGCACCACCGCAGTAAGCCCGACGTCAGTATGCCGTCGTCAAAGCTTAAGGTTTCTTTGGCCGCGGTTTTGCAGAGCGAGGGTTACATCGAAGGCTATAGCGTGAGTGACGAGATAAAGCCATCGCTGACGCTCGCTTTGAAGTATTTTGAGGGCAAGCCGGTCATCGCCGAGATTGACCGTATCAGCAAACCGAGTCTTAGGCGCTACAGCGGCAGTGGTGATTTGCCCAAGGTACGTAGTGGCCTGGGCGTGGCGATTATCTCTACCAGTCAGGGCGTTATGACTGATCGTGCTGCGCGCGCTGCCGGAATTGGTGGCGAAGTGCTTTGCACGGTATTTTAATAGGATTGAACGATGTCTAGAGTTGCAAAAAACCCCATTCAGGTACCCAGTGGCGTGCAAGTGACGCTGAGTGGCGATGAGATTGTGGTAAAAGGCGCCAAAGGCGCGCTGTCGATGCCGATAAATGCTGAAGTAGCGGTGGCCGAGGAGAGCGGGGTGTTAACTTTTGCCGCGCGCTCGTCGGGAAACTTCGCAAATGCCATGTCTGGCACCACGCGCGCTCTGGTCAATAATATGGTGACTGGTGTCAGCGTCGGGTTCGAAAAAAAGTTAGAACTAGTGGGTGTCGGTTACCGCGCCCAGGTACAGGGCAGCAACGTTAATTTAACGCTGGGGTTCTCGCACCCAGTGGTGTATGCATTGCCCGAGGGTGTGACTGCCGAGACGCCCAGCCAGACCGAGGTATTGTTGAAGTCTTCGGACAAGCAAAAACTGGGTCAGGCCGCCGCAGAGATTCGCGCGTTCCGGCCACCGGAGCCCTACAAAGGCAAAGGTGTGCGGATAGATGGTGAGCGCATAAGACGCAAAGAAGCTAAGAAAAAGTAACAGGGTGAGATGATGAGCGACAAAAAAGTTTCCCGCCAACGCCGAGCTCGGCGAGTGCGAATGAAGATCCGCGAGTTGGGTGCTACGCGCCTGTGCGTCAATCGAACCCCGCGGCACATCTATGCGCAGGTCATAGGCGCCAACGGTGATCGTGTGGTGGCCAGCGCATCGACGCTGGAGGAGGGGTTGCGTTCGGGTAGCACCGGTAACGCCGAAGCGGCCGCTGTGGTTGGCAAGTTAGTTGCCGAGCGCGCAGTCGCGGCTGGGGTTAAACAGGTGGCGTTCGATCGCAGCGGTTTCAAATATCACGGCCGGATCAAGGCCTTGGCAGACGCCGCGCGTGAAGCCGGCCTTGAATTTTAATAGGTAGATAAGGTATGGCTTTCACAGATCAAAGAGATTCTGCAGCTGAAGGAATGATGGAGAAGCTGGTACAGGTCAATCGCGTTGCGAAGACCGTAAAAGGCGGTCGCATATTTGCCTTTACTGCGCTGACGGTGGTCGGCGATGGCAAAGGCAAGGTCGGTTTCGGCCGCGGTAAAGCCCGCGAGGTGCCACAGGCGATACAAAAGGCTATGGAAGCCGCGCGTCGCAACATGATCGACGTGTCATTGGATGGTTCAACCATTCAGTACCCGATCAAGGGCATCCATGCTGCTTCTAAGATATACATGCAACCGGCGTCCGAGGGTACTGGTGTCATTGCCGGTGGTGCAATGCGCGCGGTGTTGGAATTGGCCGGGGTGCAGAATGTTCTAGCTAAGTGCTATGGCTCTACCAATCCGGTTAACGTGGTTCGCGCGACCTTCAATGCTCTGCAAAACATGCGCTCGCCGGACGACGTGGCGGCCAAGCGTGGTAAGTCAGTAGAAGAGATTCTAAACTAGAGGCCGGAGATTCTCGGCGCGGTGGAAAAATATCATGGCAAAAGAAAAAACAATCAAAGTGACTCTGACCAAGAGCACCATTGGGCGATTGAGAAATCATAAGGCGTGCGTTACAGGTCTAGGATTGCGCCGCATTGGGCACAGCGTGCAGGTAGAAGATACTCCGTCGGTGCGCGGCATGATTAATAAAGTCAACTATATGTTGCAGGTAGAGGAAGCGTAGCATGCGTATGAATACGTTGAGCCCGGCACCGGGTCGTATAAAAGTCGGCAAACGCGTCGGTCGTGGAAAGGGCAGTGGGATGGGTAAGACCGCTGGTCGAGGCCATAAGGGCCAGAAGTCGCGTAACGGTGGGTCGGTGCGGCCTGGATTTGAAGGCGGCCAGATGCCCTTGCAAAAGCGCCTACCAAAGTACGGCTTTACGTCGCGTTTGGCTGCGGTCACCGCTGAAATTCGCCTGTCGGAGCTCAACCTGATTGCCGGTGATGTGGTAGATATCGAATCGCTGCGCGCCGCAGGCTTGATCAACAACAGTATTCGTCGCGCTAAGGTTTTTGCCTCTGGTGAAGTCAATAAAGCGCTTACACTGCGCGGTGTTGGAGCGACTAAAGGCGCGCTGGCGGCGATTCAAGCGGCTGGCGGAAGCTTAGCAGAAGCATCAATAGCAGACGCGTAATAAGAGAAGAACTATGGCCATGGCAGGTGCAGCAGCGTTGGGTAATCAGAAGGGCTTGGGCGAGCTTTGGGCTCGTCTGCGCTTTCTTTTTATGGCGATTATCATCTATCGCATCGGTACCCACATACCGGTACCTGGATTCGACCCCGATCGCCTCGCTGAACTGTTCAACCAAAATCAGGGGACATTCCTCGGTTTGTTTAACATGTTTTCTGGCGGAGCCTTGGAGCGTATGAGTATTTTGGCGCTTGGCGTGATGCCATATATTTCGGCCTCGATAATCATGCAGCTATTGGCAGCCACCGTGCCGGCGCTTGAGCAGCTTAAGAAAGAGGGAGACGCCGGTCGCCGTAAAATTAACCAGTACACTCGCTACGGCACGGTTATGCTGGCGTTGGTGCAAGGTACTGCGATGTCGGTTGGCTTTGCCTCGCAGGGTCTCGCCTACGAAATCAACACGCTGTTTTACATGGTAGCAATCTCGTCACTGGTCGCGGGCGCAGTATTCTTAATGTGGCTTGGCGAGCAGATTACTGAGCGCGGTATTGGCAACGGTATATCGATGTTGATTTTTGCAGGCATCGTCGCCGGTATCCCGGGCGCGATCGGTCAGGCGCTCGAGTCCGCGCGCCAGGGTGATATCAATCCCATTATGCTGGTGTTCGTTTTGATTATTGCCATCGCAGTGGTCTATTTCGTGGTCTTTATTGAACGTGGCCAGCGCCGTTTAACGGTTAATTACGCTCAGCGTCAAGGTCGGCAAGCTTACAACGCTCAGGCGTCACACTTGCCCCTCAAAGTTAATATGGCTGGTGTTATCCCGGCTATCTTCGCCAGCAGTATGCTGCTCTTTCCTACGTCGATAAGCCAGTGGTTTGGCCAGGGTGCTAATGCGCCGTCGTGGCTCCAGGATTTAGCCATATTGATTGGTCCGGGGCAGCCGCTATATATTTTACTGTTCTCTTCATTGATCATCTTTTTCAGCTTCTTTTATACTGCGTTGATGTACAATCCACGCGAAGTGGCTGATAACCTAAAACGCGGGGGGGCGTATCTGCCGGGAATTCGTCCCGGAGAGCACACCGCTAAGTACATCGACAGCGTAACGACTCGATTGACGCTGATCGGTGGTATCTACATCACATTGATTTGTCTGATGCCACAATTTTTAAACGTGTATTTCAACGTGCCCTTTTATCTGGGCGGTACTTCGTTGTTGATTGCGGTTGTTGTGACCATGGATTTTATGGCGCAGGTGCAGTCGCACTTGATGTCACAACAATATGATTCGCTTATGAAAAAGGCCAACCTCAAAAACGTTGGCCGCAAATAGGGAGAGGATGCTATGAAAGTTCGTGCATCGGTTAAAAAGATTTGTCGTAATTGTAAAGTTGTCCGTCGCAAGGGTGTGGTGCGGGTTATATGCAGCGTTGAGCCGCGACATAAGCAGCGACAGGGTTAGAACGGTTGATTTTTACAATGTCTATCGGTATCCTTCCTCGCCGTTTTGCAGACTACCTGCTGACGGCTAGAGGTTGCCTAAAAACTTACAGTATAGTGGAGTAATGTGAATGGCCCGTATTGCCGGTGTCAACATCCCCGATAACAAGCATGCCGTGATCTCACTGACCTACGTGTTCGGTGTCGGTCGTCCAACCGCCAGGCGCATTTGCGCAGAGGTCGGTATTGGTGAAATGACGAAAATTTCCGAGTTAGACGACAGCGAACTCGACAAGCTTCGCGCCGCCGTTGGCGAGCGAGAGGTTGAGGGCGATCTGCGTCGTGAGGTGAGCATGAGTATCAAGCGGTTGATGGATCTAGGTTGTTACCGAGGTCTACGACATCGCCGTAACCTGCCAGTGCGTGGGCAGCGCACCAAGACCAATGCACGTACCCGCAAGGGACCTCGCCGTCCCATCAAAAGATAATTCTTAGGATCATTTTGTAATGGCAAAAGTAGCAACCAAAGCGACCCGTAAGAAGGTCAAAAAGACCGTAGTGGACGGAGTAGCGCACATTTACGCTTCGTTCAATAATACTATTGTGACCATCACTGATCGGCAGGGCAATGCTCTTTCGTGGGCTACGGCCGGCGGATCGGGTTTTCGCGGGTCGCGCAAAAGTACGCCTTTTGCAGCTCAGGTGGCTGCAGAGCGCGCCGGTGAGGCGGCCAAAGATTATGGACTGAAGAACCTCGACGTCCAAGTCAAAGGCCCTGGCCCGGGTCGCGAGTCGGCTGTGCGCGCACTCAACAGTGCCGGTTACAAGATCACCAACATTACGGATGTTACGCCGGTACCACACAACGGCTGTCGCCCACCGAAAAAGCGCCGCGTTTAAGCGAGCGGTCGAGAGAGATATAATATGGCTAGATACCTAGGACCCACCTGTAAATTATCCCGCCGGGAGGGCACTGATCTGTTCCTCAAGAGCGGTGTTCGCCCACTTGAGTCAAAGTGCCGTGCCGACAGCGCACCGGGGCAACATGGTCAGCGACGTGGGCGCCTGTCGGACTACGGCGTGCAGTTGCGTGAGAAGCAAAAGGTTCGCCGCATCTATGGGGTGCTCGAAAAACAGTTCCGTAATTATTACAAAGCCGCGGCTAGCATCAAGGGTAACACCGGTGAAAACCTGCTGACCTTATTGGAACAGCGACTCGACAACGTGGTCTACCGTATGGGCTTTGGTTCGACCCGCGCTGAGTCTCGCCAGTTGGTTGCGCACAACGCGATCACGGTAAACGGGCAAAAGGTCAATATCCCGTCGTACAAGGTGCAGGAGGGCGATCTGGTTGGTCTGCGTGAGAAATCTAAAAAGCAGTTGCGGGTGCAGACCGCCCTACAATTGGCTGCCCAGCGCGGCGTCGGTGAGTGGTTGAACGTCGACAACAGCAAGATGGAAGGTACTTTTATGCGCAATCCTGATCGCGCGGACCTGCCGGCTGAAATAAACGAGAACCTGATTGTTGAACTTTACTCTAAGTAATTAACGCTTAGCCTTTACAGGTAATACTATGCAAAACTCTGCAACTGAATTCTTGACGCCCCGCAATATCGAAGTCACGTCGCACAATTCGACGCATGCCAAGATTGTTCTCGAGCCATTGGAAAGAGGCTTTGGGCACACTTTGGGCAACGCGCTACGGCGTATTTTGTTGTCTTCTATGTCGGGATGCGCGATTGTAGAAGCTGATATCGAAGGGGTTGAACACGAGTACAGCACCATCGAGGGCGTGCAAGAAGATGTGATGGAAATCATCCTCAACCTGAAAGGTGTTGCGGTGGTGATGGAGGGGCGTGATGAGACCACCCTGACGCTCGACGTGACCGGCCCAGGTCAGGTATTGGCTGGCGACATTCAGGTTGATAATCACGTTGAGATCATTAACCCCGAACACGTGATAGCGAACATTTCAGGCAAAGCACGGCTGCACATTGAACTTAGAATTGAACGTGGACGCGGCTACCAGCCGGCTGATTCGCGGGTGGTCGACGAGGAAACTCGCACCATTGGACGCCTCAAGATCGACGCGACCTTTAGTCCGGTATACAGCGTCGCCTACAGCGTTGAGAATGCGCGGGTTGAGAACCGTACCGACCTCGACAAGTTAGTTCTCGAGTTGGAGACCAACGGCACCATCGATCCCGAAGAAGCCATTCGGCGCGCCGCGACTATCTTGCAGCAGCAGATGGCGGTGTTTGTCGACCTTGAGGGTGAGACCGCCGCTGAACCTGAAGAGGAAGAGGATGAGATTGATCCAACGCTTCTGCGTCCAGTCGATGACCTAGAGCTCACAGTACGCTCGGCGAATTGTCTCAAGGCCGAGAGTATTTATTACATAGGTGATTTGATTCAACGCACCGAGGTGGAGCTGTTAAAGACACCCAATCTCGGTAAGAAGTCGCTCACCGAAATTAAGGATGTGCTTGCCTCGCGCGGTCTATCCCTCGGTATGCGCCTAGAAAACTGGCCTCCCGCAAGCCTCAAAAGCGAGCGCGAACTAGTATAGATTTAGAATTGGGCCCGGCGGGCTCAAAACGCCTATTAATAAAGGAAATAAACCATGCGTCATCGCTATAGTGGCCGCAAACTAAATATGACCAGCTCGCATAAGCGGGCTATGTTTCGCAATATGACGGCGTCGCTGGTGGAGCATGAGCTGATCAAGACGACACTACCCAAGGCCAAGGAACTACGGGGCTTTGCCGAACCTTTGATCACGCTGGCCAAGCAAGATAGTGTCGCTAATCGGCGTCTGGCGTTCGATCGACTACGCAGCAAAGCGACGGTTGGCAAGTTATTTTCTGATCTTGGGCCGCGCTATCTCGAGCGCCCGGGCGGTTACTTACGAATCCTTAAATGCGGGCGTCGTAGTGGCGACAATGCGCCTATGGCCTACGTCGAGTTGGTCGATAGACCCATTGCCGAGGTTGTCGAAGAGGTCGTCGAAGACTAGGTTCAGTAGACGCGTTTTGTTGTGCGCGGAGTAAGAATCGAATTTGGGGTTGTGCGTGGTTGTCACTTCTAGCCAGTGTTGCTTATGCTGGCATCTTGGCGGCCCATTCAGCACAATGGGTATGTCGTGTTTTAGCTTCATTGCAACGCAGAAACGACGGCGCCTAACATGCTCGACGTAATGAAGTTCACTGCCCCCAAAAAACTATATGTGAGAGCCCCATTTGTTAGGGCGTTCTGCCTAAAGTCGCCTGCGGGTTTGCCGATGCCTCGGGTTGGCACCCTTTTAGCATAAGATACCCTCTAAACAACAATCATTTTGTGCGTGGAAGGCCTGGCTATGCGAAATCTGTCGGGCTAAAAGAGGGCTAGCTAACCATATCCTCCGAGCTGAAAATATTGGCATTTATGTGCAGTCGGTCGGGCTTGAGTCAATACGCCGACCTAGTCTGAGACTTCATTTAAGCGGCATTGGTGGTGCGATATCTGGTCATTTTCTCTACTCAATAATTTTGCTTATGCGGCTGACTCTGGTTTAGGCGTTAGCAAGCAGGTGCGGTTGAACGGACGCACAAAGTAGCGAAGTCCAGGCCCCTGGATGCCACGCAGATTCTATCGTCAGATATCGCAGTGCGACCCTCAGAGTTATCCATCACGCACTCCGCCCACGGAACCCCAGCGGCCACTAACACCAACGCGGTTGACCTCCACCCATCGCTGATAGCGGCAGCACCACGCTGTTGCCAGCTATCAGATGATAATCTCGCCAGCTGACGCAGTCGAGCGCATCCGAAATCGCCTGGATATGGCGACTTAGTCCGTCGTGACAGGGGTACATAGCCCGTCCCAAGAGAAGGTGTGGCAATCCAAGGCCGCTTTAATCGGCGTTTTACCGTTGTCATTACCCATTTTCTCGATGATTTAGTGGTTACGGTCCCTTCGTTGGGGAACGGAAAGCCGACCAATGATGTTCTATTCCGGCTATTAGCGCTTTGTTCCACTTGGTCGAAACACACTGAAAGCCTTGCTGGCGGTCTTATTAAGCTGATTTTTACCTCCCAATATGTCGCGTGATATCGATCCGTTAGCGAGTTAAACGTGTTTTAATTTTAACCAGCCATGAGCTATATATCTCGCTTGATCTTAATTAAAACTTTGTGACGAAGTACTCACTTCTGATATAAGTTTGTCGATAAACCGTCACAAATGACCCGCGACTGTATAAATGATTAAATTTTCTGATACAGTCGAAAAATGGACGTAAAAAATGAGTCCTTCGTCAAGCTCTAATATTGACCGATAATAACTGAAATAATAACGGCAAGTTACTGAAGAAAGCTATAATTTAAATTGATTAATCGGGAGACAAAACAGGACTAGATGGAGTTTAAAATCACTTTTTTTGTTGCTCGCAAGATTTCTATTGCGAGCAAAGATTTAAGGGCTTGGATAGCTTTGTTCAATACCAAGCAAAGGATTGCTGATGCAAAAGTATATTGTCACAGTGCTGCTATGTACCCTCTTAGGGTCGGCGATAGAGGCTCGAGGGGCGGCGATATACGCCCAACCAGAAGTCAATAATCGCCCTACGCAGGGTCCCATCGTAGAGCGTCATGGCGGTTTGTCAGGTGTCGCCAATGCGATGGCGGATGAGCACTCCGATGCTCCCAGTGGTTTGACTCAAATCGGCACCGGTGTTCATAGTCTGGTTGGCGAGATTGGTCGTATGCCGCTGGCATCGGTACTTGCAGGTATCGTGCCTGATAATTTTCGCGTGCTGCTCGACGATCCCAACTTACTCCTTGGCGTTCAAGTATCCTGGCGTAACCAGCAACCACTGAACGAGGTTTTGACTGAGGTTGCGGTTGAATACGGCATCGACTTTACGCTCGACTGGACTCAGCGCGCGCTGTTGGTATCGCAGCGCGATTTCAATACACGACCGGCGAGCGCGAGCACGCAACGGCCGCGCCTGATCACCGGGCCGTTGGTTACACCGAATGGCTCGAGGCGCGGCCCGACACTGGGATCAACGTTGCGACCAAACCAAGTCACCGGCAGTTGGTCGGCCCCGACCTCGATCTTTATTCCGTTCGCGCTGGGTTCAGCGATCCGCGTGGTCGAGCCTTCGCTAATGCCGACAGCTAAGGCGGCAGCGCTTGAGGCAGCGGCACTGGGGTTGCCTATTAACGTTACCGGTATTAGCCACGCTACCGACGGGAGTACCCCGCGAAAGCGCTTGGTCGGGTACGCCGAGCAACGCGCCCAATGGGTTGCCGACCGCCTAGTCGCAGCGGGTGTCGACCGACACCGGTTGCACCTCTCCACCAGCGTGGCGCGTGAGGCTAACACGTTGCGCGCTGGGGTTCAGCTGCGTGCGACGACCGGTTCGATGGTGCCCGTTGCTGAGGTCGCTTATCATCGGATTGTGACTACTGCTCCCACCATCAAGCCAACCATCGATAGTTCCACCGACGACACTCTCGAGTCAATCGATGCAAAAAAAATTACTAAGAATTCTACCCGAGTAGGCTTGTCTGTTGCATTGACCGGGGTGTCTTCTGCTACCGATCAGGGTTCGGCAGATGGCTACCGATCGGCCGAGAGCCGCGTCAGCGAGGCACTGCGACTCGCCGATCGTACTGCGGGTGTTATCGATACCGACAGTTTTGATTTGCAGGCGCTGCCGCCCGATATACCGCGTTCGTCAGCCAATCGACAACACCCCTATTGCGGGCGCATTGACATGATCGAGGGCAGCCTGAGGTTAAACATCGACACCAACATTAGTCGTTGTGGCTATGCCATTGGGCGCTGGCACTTTTATAGCGGCAACCAGGTTGTCGATTGGCTGATCGATCAACCCATCAGCGCCTCAAGCGCATCCGATATCGATGGCGTACTGGGGTATTTCCAGAACCAATATAATCTTTTGTGGCAGCTCCGCGGTCGGCGTGTGGACTTTGCCGAATACAGGCGCGACTTATGATAGGCGTCGCGCGCTATGCGCAATCGCTAGCGGCTGAACGGCAACCGACACAGAGTTTGGCAGCGATTGCCAGGCGCCCGGTTCAATGTATTGGGCTGCTACTCGCGTTATTCAGCGCTGGCTGCGGTAATTATCACGTCGGCTCCGAGAACTCGGTGGCCGCCGACTTGCACCGCCAAG
>DDJS01000004.1:0-3463 GCA_002339165.1 Cellvibrionales bacterium UBA2618
CCAAAACCACACCACCAAGGCAGTCATCACCAGTAGCGTCATCACAATCGATACTAGGGTACATCGCAACCGTATATTTAATGTCTTTAACATACCCTACTCGGTAACAATAAAAAAATCACTCAAAACTACCAGCCCAAAAACCCTCAGACAACTGCTAAAAACCGGCGCGTATATAACTATATACTTACTAAGATAAATAGTTTAAGTCACTAATTTAAAACATATTTATTTTTATTCTTCGCTCGCCTCTACTCCCGCGCAGACGCGGTGGTTGCCGTGGGTAACTATCGACCACTGACCCATAATTCGAGCGGCGTATTGCTCTCTACTTTCGGTCAGGGTGTCACAATGTTAAAGCTATCATCGCCACTATCGAGCATTGCCAGTAGCTCGATAATAACTATTCGATTACCCTCGATGGTCAGCTGGTCGGACAGTAACAAACTTGTCAGTCCGACTTCGCCCAACATCAAATCAATAAAAAAATCATGGCCGACACTTATACTGGCATCTGCTGTCTCATCTCGATGGTTTTTGCGGTAGTGAAGCACTGAATTGCGCAACCAAAGGACAAAATTTGTATTTTCTTCCGGAAATTGAATATTTAATTTATACTCTTTGCCGGCGGCTTTATGAGGATCTAACCTCACAGCGATTGCTTTCATAAACTCTTCGAGTGGCACTTGGCGCAAGAATTTACGCGCCAACCGGAGGTCCTGAGCCCGATATTGATTACCCTGTTGCAGCTCTTTGGCAGCGGACAAATAGATGTCTCGCCACGGACCCGACTCAGCCTGATAGCCCAACTGCCGGTAGATTTTCGCGAGTAAACTTGTCGCCTCTCGATTGTCGCTATCGGCAAATACGACATGATTGAGCAGTTCTGCCGCCCAACGGTATTCGCCTTTGTCTGCCGCCGCTGTCGCCGCCGCTATGGTACCTTTCACTCCGCCCATCAATGCAACGTAACGTTGCGCTGCGCTCACCGGCGGGAGTCGATTGAGGTTCGCGGGATTGCCATCGTACCAACCAAAATAATGCTGGTAGACAGCCTTACTGTTGTGGCTAACCGTTCCATAGTAGCCGCGGACATGAAATTTGTCGTCAAGACTGGGGGGGAGTTTGAGTTGTTCCGCGATTTCGGTCGGCGTGTGACCGCGATTGGCCAAACGTAGCGTTTGGTCATGAATAAAGCGATAGACATCCTGTTGTTGCTCTAACTGTTCGATGATGCGTCGATGACCCCAGGTCGGCCAATGATGGCTGTTAACGAGAATTTCAACCTTATTAAGCCGCTCTATACTGATGCCGATGTATTCACTCCACGCGAGCGCATCGCGTACCTTGGCGCCGCGAAGCGTCAATATATTGTGCAGGGTATGCGAAACCAATTCAGCGCCACAAAACATCTTTTTCTGCGGCATATAAAACGTCAACTCTGCCGGCGCCTCTGAATTGGGCATATTGTAAAAGACAAAATCGACACCATCGATCTGCAGCGGCTGCTCGGCGCGGTCGATCACGGTCGTCGGCGCTCTAATCGACGTATGCCCCGAGATCACGCGCCGGCCCAGACCCGAGTCGACATGACCCTTTGCTGTGTTGTCCAGCCCAAAGCCAAACATGTAACTGGCGCGACGGGTCATCGCCGCGCCCGCCAAAATATTTTCGCTGGTGGCCTCGCCCATAAATCCCTGTGGGGCGATAATTTCAACATCACCGGATGGTGACGCACTCATCCAAGCATCTATACCGCCAAAATGATCGATATGGCTGTGCGTAATTATAATCGCGGTTGGCACTATCTCGCCGAGATGCTCTTGCGCAAAGGCGATCGACGAAATGGTGGTCTCCAGAGACGTCAAAGGGTCGACAATTATCCAGCCATTGTCGCCTCGAATGAGGGTGGTATTGGCAAGGTCAAAGCCACGCAACTGATAAACACCATCATCGACCTTAAACAAACCGCTGATGGCGTTTAGCTTTGCCTGACGCCATAAACTGGGATTGACCGTATCGGGCGCGACATCGCGTCGATAGACGTCTAAATCATCAACCCACTGCGTGTTGTGGCCCGCTTCATCCGTGCCGCTCTCAGGCGCGACAGCCACCAAACCGCGCCGTGCATCAGCGAAGTCTTGCGAATCATCTAGCGGCAGATTGTCGACGAACCATTGGTTAGCCGCGAGGGTGTGCACGCTCGACTCCGTGGGTTTCGGGTCGTCGCTGGGCGCACTGGGTCGATCGCTGCAGCCACTGACAACAACGCACAACAGCATACTCCAAAACGCAGAGAACCGAGTCCTCCGGCGCACCTTGCTCTCCAACTGCAGCTTTGGCAGTAACGTTAATGGATAATCGTTGAGGTTACTCATCACTGTCCGCTCGCGTTTGCAATAAACCAAGATCATGAATTATGTAATAGTCACCGCGCATCGACAAAATTCCTTGCTCAGTCCACTCACGAAGTACCTTATTGACCCGTTGCCGAGAGCCGCGAATCAACTGAGCCAAGTCATTTTGGCTCAACTGGAACGCTAACAAAGTACCCCCCTCAAGCGGCTGCCCATAGCGTGATAACAACTCCAGCAAGCGTTGTGCCAACCGAGAACTCAGGGCGTCGAACAGCGCTGCATCCAGCGCGCCATAAATTTTTCGCGAGCGCTGCAGACCGCTATAGAACAAGTTTTTATAAACTACTGGATAACTCTCTGCGATCTTCAAAACGGCAGCTCAGGGTAACAGCATAACATCGGCATCGGCTTTTACACGAGCCTCTTGAATGCGCGTGCCATCGGATTCCAATGACCCTTCACCCAACCCATACAAGGGCTCAAGTTCGGTCAGCGCGAACTCTTGGACGAGTCGACCAATGATCGACAGACGCAAGCGAGCAGATAAAAGGCAGTAGCTTGGAGAGGTCTTATCGCCCATTTTATACAGTCGTTGCGAGACTTTGATATGGCGTATCTGAGCCGCATCGGCTAGTTCTGCCAAACCGTCGTCTGCCACTCCAGCGAACCAGTCGGACGCTTTGCAAATGTTAAATATATCGTATCCAAGACTAGGGACAGTTCTCAAAACAACTCCACGGCACCACTGTAAATCCATAAATAGTGCAAACACCACCATCCATTAAGAGTTAAATTACGCTAAAAAAACGCGAATAAGACACCGGGGAAAGACGGCTCAACCCATCGAACCAACCAGAACCATGCCCTACATGTATTCTTATTTTACCTTTTCTCACACCGACTAATATATCGGTGGCCGCCTGTTCCGCCGAGGTATAAAACCAAGCTTACATTTTTTCGCGTTCGAGCTCTGGCGTGCTCTCGCTCTTGGCATGCAACAGCACCTTGGCGCGCTGCGCAATCGCAGTTTTAACACCCGCAGGAAAGGCACAGGCAACCTGCATATTGTTTCCCAAATATGCCACTTCTTGCCGCAGGGCGTCACT
>DDJS01000004.1:3816-7925 GCA_002339165.1 Cellvibrionales bacterium UBA2618
AGGCGATGAGTCCATAGACACTGGATACGTTAATGACACAACCCGCTTCCGCTCGGGTCATCAGCGACAAAAACGCCTTGCATCCATGCACCACACCCCAGTCATTGACGTCAAATACCCGCCGCATATCGTCTAGCGAGACGTCTTTAAAGAGCCCCCCAAACGCTATCCCCGCATTGTTGAACAGCAGATTAACCGTGCCATGTTTGGCACCCACTTGCTTGGCAAACCGCTGCATAGCTAAATAGTCCGATACGTCTAACACGCAGGTCGATGTTTGTACTCTAGTCACGTCTTTGCGATCGGTTATGAGTGCCCGTGTTTACTCTAAACCCTCACCATCCGTATCTCCCGGGCCAAATAACAGCCTTGCTGTACTAGCTGACAGGCAAGCGCTCGACCAATACCAAAGCCTGCTCCAGTAATCACCGCCACTCTATCGACGTAACTCTTCACAACCTCCCCACTCTCTAATAACCTAAAGGAAATTTTTTATACCGCCACCCGAAGCGCCAATGCACTCGGGCGACCGCATTTCGATAGGTCGAGCTAACACATGGATCGCAGTCGTTCTAAGCGACCTCAAAGAGTCCAGCAGCACCCATACCGCCGCCAACGCACATGGTGATGACCACATATTTTTCACCGCGACGCTTGCCCTCCATCAAGGCGTGCATAACCATCCGCGCACCGCTCATGCCAAACGGATGCCCAATCGAGATAGAACCACCGTTGACGTTTAAGCGCTCCATCGGGATACCCAGCTTGTCACGGCAGTAGAGTACCTGAACCGCAAAGGCTTCATTTAGCTCCCACAGGCCAATATCATCCATTTTCAAGCCATTGCGCTGCAGTAATTTAGGAACAGCATAAATTGGACCGATACCCATTTCATCGGGTTCACAACCGGCCACCGCCATACCACGATAAATACCCAGCGGTTCGAGATTACGCTGTGAAGCCGTGGTGCCATTCATTAGCACCACCGCTGCGGCACCGTCCGACAATTGGGAGGCATTGCCAGCGGTGATCGTGCCGCCATTGCGCACCGAATTTAGGCTCGTTAAATTATCGATAGAGGTTCCCGGACGATTGCCCTCATCCTTCGTCAGGGTGACGCTCTCTTCGCTGGTTTCACCAGTCTCACGATTGGTGACCAGTTTTGTCGCAGTCACTGGAACAATCTCATCGGCGAACAATCCTGCCTGTTGAGCGGCAGCCGTGCGCGCCTGAGAAATCACTGCGTACTCGTCCTGACTCTGCCGAGAAATACTGTAGCGGTTAGCCACCGTCTCGGCAGTATCTAGCATCGGCATATGAATCAATGGCGCATGCTTCAGGGCCAATGGATCGGCTACTCTATGGGCGTTAAAGTGTTCGTTTTGGATCAAGCTAATGCTTTCACAACCGCCTGCAATAACAACCGCTGCACCGTCGTTTGTGATGTTGTTTGCAGCAATAGAGATCGCCATTAATCCTGAAGAACATTGACGGTCGACGGTCATACCTGCGACTGACATCGGCAGACCAGACGCCACGGCGGCCTGGCGACCTAGATTCATCGTTTGGGTGCCCTGCTGCATCGCAGCGCCTAAAATACAATCGTCGATCTCTGCCGGATCGACACTGGCGCGATCTATCGCTGCTTTAATTGCATGGGAACTCATGGATGGTGATTCGAGATTATTGAATGCACCGCGAAATGCTCTGCCAATTGGCGTGCGAGCTGCCGAGACAATTACTGCTTCTTTCATAACAAGGTCCTTGTTTGGTGATAGGTTAAAAAGCGACGAGCGCGCGCTACGCGTTGAGTGCCGCCATCGCTTTGGATAAGAATTTTTCCGTTTGTTTACTACCCGATTCGAGCGGCTGTTGGTTGGAGGTATCCATAACCTCATCCCATCTGGCTAGAATAGCCTCTGGATTTTGCTCGTCCTTTGACATGAAGATACCGTCGGTCTCGAACATATTGGCTTTTGCATAACCTCCAGCGCCAGCGCAAAGAATCGTTTTCGTGGGCGCTTTTTCATCACATAAAATCAATGCTCCGGCGGTCACAGATTCCGCCGTCAACAGAGACAAGACCTCTGCTGGCATAAGGTCCTCGGTCATTCGGGTGCCAGCGGTTGGCGATAGCGCATTGACATGAATGTTGTTCTTGCCACCCTCGAGCACGAGCGTATTCATAAAACCCAACACCGCCATTTTAGCCGCACCATAGTTGGTCTGCCCAAAATTTCCGTACATACCACTCGACGAGGTAGTCATGACAATGCGCCCATAGTTTTGCTCACGCATAATCGCCCATACCGCTTTGGTACAGTTGACAGAGCCCATAAGATGCACGTCCATAACCAATTGAAAATCGGCCAAATCCATTTTGGCAAATGACTTGTCGCGTAAAATTCCGGCATTGTTAAGCAAGATATCGACCCTGCCCCACTCGCTCATAGCCTGCGAAACCATATCCTCTACTTGATCGAATTTAGCGACGTTGGCGCCATGGGCAAATGCCTGCCCGCCAGCTGCCACAATCAACTCAACCACCTCATCGGCGGCCTTAGACGAAGTACCCGTCCCATCCCGCGCGCCGCCAAGATCATTTACAACCACCTTGGCGCCGCGCTCGGCCAGTGCCAGCGCATGTGAACGCCCCAAACCATTACCCGCGCCAGTGACGATCGCCACTCTCCCCGAAAAATCAATACTCATCTTTACCTCGCTCATCTACTAGTTCATCGTTGGTCTTGGCGGCGCACTTAGCTGACCATCTGGACACCCAACCACTCGGCGACCATGGCTGGCTTATCACCGCCCTCTATCTCCACTGTAACTTCTGTTTTAAAATCAAATTGACCGGGTCGCTTTTCGTGAATATCGAGAATTTTCGCGTGACAGCGAATGCGGCTACCAACGCGCACAGGCGCGACAAAGCGAACCTTATCAAAGCCCTTGTTAACCCCCATCGAAAATCCTTCAATGAAGGGACTGTAGCTCACAGAAAAATAAGACAGCATAGACAGCGTCAAAAACCCATGGGCGATGGTGCCGCCAAAAGGTGTGCTAGCTGCAGCCACAGGATCGATATGGATAAACTGGCGATCCAGCGTGCATTCAGCAAAGCTGTCGACCTGCCCCTGGGTCACCTCGAACCACTCTGTGGGTTCACAAACATGGCCAATGTATTGTTCAACCTCAGTTCTTTTGATCATCGTAGGCATAAAAGATTCCTCTCAGTGTGGGCTCTGATTAAACAGAACTACGGATAAACCAAACACCGTCATGTTTGCACGACGGTATACAAAAACAGGGGACGAGTGTGATCCACTTCTCAGCGCTTGACCACGACATCTAATGTCTAGTTACGTTGTCGTCCCGGTAAGGTTTTTTAACGGCAGTTGTACTCGACACGCTGGATGACTACCATACCCTATACCGTTAATATCAGCAGGAAACGCCGCCTAGCTATGCGAGATTCTGACCCACCCTTTACCTTTGCTCGCTTCTTGAAGTTTTGGCGCTCGGTGCATACCATCAGTCAAGAATATCTCGCCACACTAATCAACGTATCCCCGCGACATATTAGCCGCCTCGAAAATGGTATCAGTCGACCCAGCCTGAGAATGGTTAATGAAATTTCGGCCGCGCTATCACTAGGGCAGAGAGACAGCAATCACCTGCTGATCGCCGCCGGATTTTTACCCAATATGGGTGAACTTGATTTTCATGCGCCCGAGTTAAATTGGCTGCGTAAGGCAATGAGGCTATCGCTCAAAGCGCTTGAGCCGTATCCGGCGATGATCGTCGATGACTCCAATAACATATTGATGGTTAACCGAGGATGGGTGAGTTTCTACAGAAATAATATCAGCAAAGAAGTCCTCGATCGGGTGACCAATAACTATGAGTTCCTGTTTAGCCGCGATGGTGCCGGCATCTTTGTCAGTGGTTGGCAGGATATTCTAGCGGTTATATTGATGTCACTAGAGCAGAAAACACTCTTTAGCGACAACCCCCGCGACCGAGAGATGCGCGACCGGCTGGAAAAACACGAAAATGTGCCCGCAGATTGGCGTCAACGTGCGGCTAAACTAGAACCGATGTCGAGC
>DDJS01000159.1:0-606 GCA_002339165.1 Cellvibrionales bacterium UBA2618
GGCCCTAACCAGCGTCATCGTGCTGTTACCAGTGCTCGAAGAATACCTGTTTCGCGGCCTGTTGCAGCCCATGATCGCGCACAGTATTAGCCATCGTTGGCGATTTATCAGCGCGGCCAATCTGATCACCAGTCTGATCTTTGCGTCGTTCCACCTGATCAATCATCTGCCGCTGTGGGCTGTGGCGACTTTTTTTCCGTCGCTGGTGTTTGGCTATGCTTACGAGCGCTACAGACATATCGTCGCGCCGACATTGATTCACAGCGTCTACAACGCCGGTTTTTTCCTCTTCATCGGTTAACCTAGTGCCAACGTTATTGCCCACGCCACGCCAGCGAAAAACAAGCGCCAATCGCCCTACTCGACATTTAAATCGGCGGTTTATGCGATCACAAGCGATTGATTGATCTGTTGTAGAGTTGCTAGCGGCGACCGCGATTCGGTAATCGAGCGCCCGATCACCAAGTAGTCGCTGCCCATCGCCACCGCATCCACTGGGGTGACCACACGCCGTTGATCGTCAGTAGCACCATCGGCCAGTCGAATGCCGGGTGTCACCAACAGAAAATCATGCCCGCAGTGGCCCTTGAGCGCCTTGGCTTCTTG
>DDJS01000159.1:991-2195 GCA_002339165.1 Cellvibrionales bacterium UBA2618
TCGGCAACGTTGCGCTCTACCCCAGACTCGCGCAAATCCGAATCATCCATGCTAGTAAGTACCGTCACTCCAATCAACAGCATATCGCTGCCGCATTCCTGCAGCGCCTGTTTCGCCTGCGTCATCATTCGGCTACCGCCCAGCGCGTGAATGTTGGTCATCCAAACGCCCATCTCGGCCGCTGCGCGCACCGCTTTTGCGGTGGTGTTGGGAATATCGTGAAATTTGAGGTCGAGAAAGACGTCATAGCCGCGTTCAATCAGTGTTTTCACCATGCCCGGCCCGGCATGAGTAAATAACTCTTTGCCCACCTTGAGTTTGCAGGCGCTCGGGTGCAACTGATCCACCAGCGCCAGCGCATCTTCGCACGACGAATAATCCAGAGCGACAATAATCTTAGCGTCGGCCATGGTCTAATCCTTAACTGCCAGCTCAGTCGAGTCGGGCGACTCCAGAGCAGCGTTGCGCTGCAGCGCAAGCAACTGTCTATTGACCCGCGTCCAGCGCCGCCGGTATTGAAATAACGCCACGGCGCTCGACCCTATGCCCAACAACACACCGGCAAACAGGAACACCAGAAGCCACAACCCAAAGCTCGCCTCGAGCGTCTCGAACAGCACAAAGCTGAGACTCACCGGTTGATCGTTGTACAGTGCAAACGTCGCGCCAAGCAGCACCACGAGCATCAACAGCAACAATCTAAAAACTACCAGCAGCGCCTTCAATCTAACGATCCTTCACAACAACACGCTAGGACACATTGTACTCTGATTGCACTGCGCCTGTAGAGGGGTTCGACAGCAATAAACACTGCTTTTTTACCTAGGGACCCTCACAAAAATCTTTAAATCAAACTGTACAACGCGTACTCAAAAATAATTTTCGCCACGATACATAGCATCACCGACTAACAACAGCCAATTAACAATGACACACGTCGCCTAAAACGAATTACTTTTTAACTGCACCAAAGCGCTTGTTGAAGCGATCGATACGCCCGCCGGTGTCGAGCACTTTTTGCTTGCCGGTGTAAAAAGGGTGGCAAGACGAACAGACGTCTAGATAGAGGCTTTGATCGCGGGTCGAACCCACTTTGATGACATTGCCACAACTGCAGGTTGCAGTCAGTTCGCTGTAGGTTGGGTGAATTTCGCTTTTCATAATATACTCCAAGTTGCCGGCCGCCACCTCGTCGTCTGTCTGT
>DDJS01000159.1:2516-8162 GCA_002339165.1 Cellvibrionales bacterium UBA2618
GTCTGTCTGTAATGATCGAATCAACTACCGCAGCCGTTACCAATGTTACTTTGGCGAATGATACTGCTACTATTACTGTCGATTCGACCGTTAGAGCGCGCAAAGCACGGCAAGCCATTTTTAAGAGCGCGGATTTTAACAGAAATACCACGCGTTTCAACAGGATTTATCGGTTTTATGGGTCGAGCCACACCTATCGCCAAAATTGCGATCGCATCGCCATTGCGTACCTTGTTTGACTACCGGTTGCCCGACGCCTTTAGCGGCGACGCCGATGCGACCGTGGGCCTTAGGGTTAAAGTGCCTTTTGGGCGTCGGCAGGTGATCGGTATGGTCGTAGCAATGACCGATCACAGCGCGGTAGCAACCGATAAACTGCGCACCATAGAGACGTTTATTGACCAGCAACCGCTGCTACCAGCACCGCTGCTGGCGCTGTTTTTATGGGCCGCGCGCTACTACCAACACCCGTTGGGTGACGCGCTATTCCACGCCTTACCGAGCCTGCTGCGACGCGGTGATGCGCTGCCAGACCTGCGGCAAACGCAGTGGCAACTGACCGACAAAGGCTGCGGCCTAGCGCCCAACGCGCTCATCAAGGCCCCGCGACAGCGAGCGCTGATCGATCGCTTGCTCAGCGAACAGGCAGTTGACGACGCGGCATTGGCGGCGCAGTTTAGCCGCGCCATCATCCGCCTACTCGAAAGCCGCGAGCTGATAGCGGCCCATCGAGTCGATACCTTAGCGGCTACCCACCCTACCCCAAAGGTGCTTCGAGAGACGCCGCTGGTGTTGGGGGCAGAACAGCAACGGGCGATGGCCCAGATCGAACTCACGGGCTTTCGATGCTGGCTGTTAAACGGCATTACCGGCAGCGGCAAAACCGAAATTTATCTGCAGTGCATTGAACAGGTGTTAAACGCTGGCCGCCAAGCGCTGGTGTTGATTCCAGAAATCAGCCTAACGCCGCAGACCGAGCGCCGCTTTACCGAGCGCTTTGCGGTGCCGCTGGTGGTGCTGCACTCGGGCATGACCGACAAACAGCGGCTGGCGGCTTGGACCCGCGCCCGCAACGGCGAGGCACGCATCGTGCTCGGCACCCGCTCGGCGATCTTTACACCATTGGCGGTACCGGGGCTTATTGTGGTGGATGAAGAACAGGATGGATCCTATAAACAGCAGGATGGCTTTCGCTACTCGGCGCGAGATCTGGCGGTGATGCGCGCCCAGCGCGAAAACACGCCAATCATCCTTGGCTCGGCGACGCCATCGCTAGAATCGTTGTACAACTGCGAACTGGGTCGCTATAGCGCGCTCTACCTCAACGCCCGCGCCGGGTCGGCAAAACCGGCCGACTGGCAGGTGGTCGATATGCGCGATCAGAGCGCACCCGAGGGCATTGCCAGTCTCACCCTCGAGGCGATCGAGCAAACCCTTAAGCGCTCCGAACAGGTACTGGTATTTCTCAATCGACGGGGCTTTGCCCCCGCCGTGCTATGCCATAGCTGTGGCTGGGTTGCCGAGTGCCGCGACTGCGATGCGCGGATGACGCTGCACCGCGGCCGCAACCGCACCATCTGCCACCACTGCGACAAGCAACTACCGCCGCCCCAACACTGCCCGAGCTGCCAATCGACGCAGTTGGTCGCCACTGGCGAGGGCACCGAGCGCAGCGAACTGCTGCTGCAAAAGCAATTCCCCAAGGTGCAGGTGCTGCGCGTCGACCGCGACAGCACCCAAGTACGCGGCCATATGCAGCAGGTCTTTGACACCGCCAACAGCGGTGTACCCTGTATTTTAATCGGCACACAGATGCTCGCCAAAGGACATCACTTTGACCGCGTAACGCTGGTGGTGGTGGTCGACGGCGATAGCGGTTTGTTGAGCCCTGACTTTCGCGCCGGCGAGCGGATGGGCCAATTGCTGACTCAGGTGGCCGGACGGAGCGGGCGCAGCAACCTGCCCGGACGGGTGCTGTTGCAGACCCATCAACCGGATCACCCCTCGCTGGTACTCCTTTTAGAGCAGGGTTATCGCGCGTTTGCCGAGCAACTCTTGGCCCATCGCAAAACCCAACAATTGCCGCCGTACCGCCACTTGACGCTGATTCGGGCCGAATCAAAAGACCCGCAGCGCGCCGAAAAATTTTTGCGTATCGCTCGCCAGACCGCCGCTGAACTGCTGCCGCCCACGCCACAATTGGGCTATTTTGGGCCATTGCCGGCGCTGATGGAGCGCCGCGCTGGCCGCTATCGCTACGTCCTGCGCATCGAGGCCGAGCAGCGCGCCACCTTGCAACAACTGCTCAGTCGCCTAATCCCGCTACTGGAGCGGCATCAAGATCCACGCCACCTGCGCTGGTCAGTGGATGTCGACGCCCAAGAGCTGTAATTGCGCCACGGCCAGCGTGGCGCAATTCGCCCACGATGCCGGTAGGTGATGGTATTTCCCTAGAAACCCAGCCCCGTGCCAATCAAGCGCAGTCTTCTGGCTAGTAACCAACGCTGCGGTGTCGGCGGTTATTTAGAGCGCTGGCGATTAACACCCAGCGCTAAGGCTAAATAAAAACCATTGGATCGCCAGACCGCGACTCCCGCAGGCTGCATTGATTGCGGCCAAGCCATGGCACCACCAACACCGTCTGATCGGTTGTAGTCGGCGTGCAAAATGCAGTGAACGCGGCGCGCGCCGAGCGGTCGATGGCGTTTGGAGGCCACCCGCTAGCACGTGGTAATGGCGATGAATACACCGCTATCTTTGCCCTCGACCCGCTTCATCATCTACAATCGCTATCTACCCATGGGACTTTAGTATGCCAAAAAAAAATGCCAGTGCGACGCGCAAAAATCCTCAACCGGAGGTCGAAAGCCCCGCATGGAGGTTGGCGTTTTTTGCCGGCAGCCTACTGGGCGCTGCGGCCATGTATGTGGCTGCGCCGATGCTACCGCCGGCCAAGGTACTGCCGCAGCTCGCCGAACAGGCGACCGAACTGAGCGCCAACAAAAAGCTCTCGGATCTGACCTTTACTTTTTATAATGAACTGAAAAATGCCGAAATTGCGGTTTCCGACGAACGCTTGGACGCCGGTGTCAGCCCACAAAAATCCTATTCTTACCTGCTGCAAGCGGGCTCGTTTAAGTACGTCAAAGACGCCGAAAACCTCAGAGTCCAATTGCTGTTGCTGAACCTAGACGCGGCGATAGAAGCGGTCACGCTGGGTTCTGGTGAAGTTTGGCAGCGGGTACTGGTGGGACCGTTTAGCGATATGTCAAAGGTCGCAGCAGCGCGCACAAAACTGGCGCAAAATCGCATCGACAGCCTGCTGCTAAAGCGTGAGATATAGACCTGTTATGGCACGGCGTCAACCGATCTGCCGCCCCGCAACGCAGCTCAGCCACGCCCTAATAATGACGCTGTGCCTGGCATTGCTCGGCTGCGCCGAGCCACAAAACGCGCCCTCAGCTTCGCCTTATAAAGAACCCTCAGCGTATTCTAATAAAGAGCCCTCAGCCGCTTTTAATGAAAAGCCTCTGGCCTCGCGTAATAATGAAGCCTCAGCCCCCAGTCATAAAGCGCTCGCCGCCGCCCAGTTCAGCGGCCGCAACGCGCTGCGCCACATTGCCGCGCAGGTCACGCTCGGCCCGCGCTCGCCCTACCACCCCCGCGCCAAAGCACGCACGTTGGACTATATAGAAACGCACCTGAAACCGTTAACGACGCGCATTGCCCGACAACCGTTCGTCCGCCACGGCTTAAACGGCACTAATGTATGGGCCAGCATCGACGGCAGCGATGGCGATGGTGCGGGACGACTGATGCTCGGCGCTCATTGGGATACGCGACCCTTTGCCGATCGCGACGCCAATATCGACCATCGCCAACGGCCGGTATTGGGCGCTAACGACGGCGGCTCCGGTGTGGCGGTGCTGCTGGAAGTGGCGCGAGTACTGCAAAAACAGCCGGCGCGTAGTAGCGTGGATCTGCTATTTTTTGATTTTGAAGACATGGGGCAGATCGACGGCCTGCCGTTTTCAATCGGCGCCCGCGCCTTTGTTGCAGCGCAGCCGGATTATCGGGTCGATGGTGGCGCGATTATCGACATGGTTTGCGACCAGCGCTTGCGCATTCCCCGCGAGGGCTATTCAAACAGCCACGCACCCAATGTGCTGGACGCCATCTGGCAGAGCGCCGCGCGCCAGAGCGCCACGGTGTTTGTCGACGCGCCGGGCGTGCCGATCGTCGACGATCACCTGCCGTTTCTGGAGGCCGGCATCGCCGTGGTCGACCTAATTCACTACCCCTTTCCGAGCAGTTGGCACACTCTAAACGACCGAGTCGAGAACTGCAGCGCCGCGAACCTTGCGCAGGTCGGACGCACGCTGCTGGATTTTATCTATCATCACGGCGCGATCGAGCGCTGAATCGCAGCACAGTTGCTATACACCCCATTGGCGTGGCCATAGTTGGCCCGCTCATAGTTATTAGCTAGGCCAATGCGCTAAAGTACTGCGCGAAGCGCGCTCACGCAGTACTCGACATTTTTGAGATTGCTGGCGTGGCCCATCAGACCGATCCGCCAGACCTTGCCCGCTAATGCGCCGAGTCCAGCGCCAATTTCAAGGTCGAACTCATGCAACAACCGACTGCGTATGGCGGCGTCGTCGACACCCTCGGGAATCGCAATCGCATTTAACTGCGGCAATCGGTGCTGCGGGTCGACGACAAATTCGATGCCCATCGCCTCGAGCCCATGGCGCAATTCGAGATGATTGTCGCGGTGCCGTGCCCAAGCATTTTCGAGTCCCTCGTCCTGAACCATCACCAAGGCTTCGTGCAAGCCGTAAAGAGTGTTGACCGGTGCGGTGTGGTGGTAGGCGCGCTTGCCCTCGCCACCCCAATAGCCCATCACCAAGTTTAAATCGAGAAACCAACTCTGTACCTTGGTGGTGCGCGCGCTAATCTTGTCGGCGGCGCGCTGATTAAAGCTCACCGGCGATAGGCCCGGCGGGGCCGACAAACATTTTTGCGAGCCGGAATAAATTGCATCAATGCCCCACTCGTCGACATACAGCGGCGTGCCGGCCAGCGAGGTGACGGTATCGACGATGGTCAGGCAATCGTATTGATGGGCCAACTGGACCAAGGTTTTGGCATCGGACTGCGCGCCGGTCGAGGTCTCTGCATGAACAAAGGCCACTAGCACCGCGTCGGGGTGCGCTTTTAGCGCGTCTTGGAGCTTGTCTGGATCGACTGCGCTACCCCAATCGTCCTCTACCATCACCGCGATGCCGCCGCAGCGCTCAACGTTTTCGCGCATGCGACCGCCAAAGACGCCATTTTGACACACGATCACCCGATCTCCCGGCTCGATCAGATTGGCAAAGCAGCACTCCATGCCGGCAGAACCCGGCGCCGAGACCGCAAAGGTCAGCTCGTTTTGAGTCTGAAAGGTATACTGCAACAGAGTTTTGACCTCGTCCATCATACCAACAAAGGCCGGATCGAGATGACCGAGGGTCGGTCTCGACATAGCCTCCAGTACGCGATCGCTCACGTCGGAGGGGCCCGGGCCCATCAGGGTTCGGCGCGGCGGATGAAATGATGTAATCTGCAAAATGATCTCCTATTGAGCCCGAGGGCCTGAAT
>DDJS01000136.1 GCA_002339165.1 Cellvibrionales bacterium UBA2618
CGCTTGGTAGATCTGTTGCATGCGCAAAGTGATATCCTCTCGCCAAGCGACGTTAGCGGTGAATCGTTGGCCACGGACAATTTACAATTACATTTTCACAATGTCACTTTCAACTATGAATCCCGTCCAGAAACGCCGGCGATTAATGGGTTTTCGCTGGATTTTGAGATTGGTAAGGTGATCGCACTGGTCGGCCCTTCCGGCGCGGGAAAATCGACATTGTTCGATTTGATTCAACGTTTTTACGATCCTCAAGAGGGTTGCATCACATTGGCCGGTCGCGACCTAAGAGATTTTAATTTAACCGAATTGCGCTCGCAAATTGGATTAGTACAGCAGCAACCAACCCTGTTCAGCGGCACTGTTAGACACAATATTGGCTATGGTTGCGGGACCGCGAGCGACGAGGAGGTGATCGCCGCGGCTACTGCCGCTCAGGCGCACGATTTTATTATGGAATTACCGCTCGGTTACGACTCAGATTTGGGAGAACAGGGCGTGCGGCTGTCAGGCGGGCAGCGTCAGCGCATTGCCATTGCCCGAGTTCTGCTTAAGAACCCACCCATATTATTACTCGATGAGGCGACGTCGGCGCTAGATGCACAAAGCGAACAGGCGGTAAAACTGGCGTTGGATGTGCTTATGGCGGGGCGCACAACCATTATCATTGCTCACCGACTGGCCACTATTGTCCACGCCGATAAAATTGCAGTGGTCGACAGTGGCTGCTTGATCGCAGCCGGCAGTCACCAGCAGTTACTCACCAGCAGCCCGCTCTATCGGCGCCTCGCCAAGCTTCAGTTTACCGATGGCAGTATTCCTCTCGAGCATGCCGTGGCAGACTGATGCAGGTACGGGCGGTCGCGCATTCGGCTCATTCCGTCGCTTTGTATATCGTCCTTTTCGTGCTGTCGCTTGGCGTACCATGGCTTTTGTAGCTTAACTTTGTTCATCATAGTAGCTGGTAAGCACGGCGGTACCAGCAATGGCATAACCAGCAATGGCATACAAACAACGCCAGCGTTACAGTAACGCTAACGCCATGACACCCAAGCCGATCAGCGAGCCAACAAAGGCGACCGAACGGAGCATTGTGATACCCAGCGTGTAGCATAAAAAGTGCGCCAATCGGCACAGCAACCAGCCAATTGCGGGGTCGCTGTTGTCGACTTGGTAGTGGATTGATAGCAGCGCCAGAGTGAGAAAAATCGGTAGGCTTTCCTGTAGATTTTTTGCCGCCCGCTGGACGCGTTTAGCCACCGCGGACAACTCTACCTCGGTGTCACGGTTGGATAGTAGGTATTTCATTTGATGCAGGTTGAGCGCCGGCATTGCGAATATTTGTACTAGGGCAAGCGCGATCGCGCAGAGTATAAGTTCGAGCATGGCTGTGATCCCAGAAATTGAACGAGTGTTGTCGCTCTTGAGGTTATCACAACCCATGCTTGAAGTGTGTCAGGAGGGCACCAATGCAGGCCTAGATTGGTTCAGCTTATGCTTGGAGCAACCGCCGACCTCGATGAAGGTTTGGTTGCGTTATAGGGTGACCGAAAACTTGCCGCGCATGCCGTATGAGTGCCCGGGAAACGAGCAAAAGAACGTGTATTTACCCCCGGCGCTGAGGTCGGCTGTGGTGAAAGTCAACGTCGTTTTGTCGCCACCGCCAATCACTGATGAGGCCGCTATTACCCGCGCGTCGTTGGGTTTGACATAATTGTTGGCAAGGCCAGCGCTCATGCCGTCAGTAGCGACGCCTTGAACGTCCGCATCAGCACTGAGGACCCAGTTATGGCCCATGATTTTGGCGGCTAGAGTGCCCTCGTGGCGCAAGTTGATGGTGACTGACGCACAGCTTTTCTCGACGCTTACTTCTGGCGTACTAAAGCGCAGATAGTCTCCGACTACAACGTCGTAAGAACATGCGGCATGGGTAACTCCGGTTGCTGCACAGAGCAGTAGGAGGGCTATGAGCTTGGCTGATGTATTCATGCTATTTCCTTATTGGGTATTGAAAGAAGCGAGACAACACTATTTTATCACGCTTAGATTTACGTGCGTTAGCCCGTCGTTGGACTTCAGACGATCGGTTTTTTCCCACTTGGCTCGAGAACCATAGGCGGGACTGCGCGCATAGTTTAAAAAGTATTTCAAAGCCTAGCCTAAAGAATAATAGTCTAAAAAATAATCATTCAACGAATAGCCCAAAGAACTAAATGACTGCGTTGGCGAATCTGGCATGACAATTAAACTATCGGGGTAGTGATTGGGTATGTTAAATTACTTTTAAGTATGCAATGTGACTTGAGCTGCGGCTGCGTGCTCTTTTGGTGGCATGGTGCCGATAATTTGATTGCTGTTGAACTTGTAACGAACCCTATTCCCCGAAAAGTGTTAATGACTAATGAGCTTCGCGACCTTAGCTAGCAACAACAAAGCGATACCATCACCGTTTTCGAAGGGTCAGCAGCACCGCTTAAAATTTCAATCGATCCTGTCTGAGGCTGCAAAGCTGTTTAATTGGCAAGGATCCCGCGCCACCACGCTGGCGGATATCGCTGGCAGCATGAACCTTACAAAAACCTGTCTTTACTACTACGTCAATAATAAACAAGATCTTATTTACTACTGCTACGTTGCCAGTTGTGATCTATGGCTCGAGGCCGCCGAGCAATCCCAGCAGCTAGAGGGCTCTGGCTTGGATAAAGTGGTGGCGATGATTGTTTGGCACTTTGACCGCTACATGCAAACTTTGGAGGGGCTAGCCTCACACCCGGCCATGTTGGCCGAAGTCTCGTCGCTTGATCCAGCGCTTGCCGAGGACATCCAGCAGCGTTGGTCAGCGGTTTTTAAGTACTGCCAGGCAATGGTAGATGAAGGTATCGAAGACGGCAGCATCGTTGGATTGAACTCCGAGGTGATTGTACTGGCAGTGTTTTCTGTGTTGCAGTGGCTACCGGTATGGATGAATAAAACGCACGCGGCCGATGCTGCGCGGGTGATCGAGGGAGTGGTGGACATCTTGGTACATGGGTTGGCTGAACAAACCCATATATTTGCCGATATCAGTACGCCAGAAATGAGCAGTCTGTCGCTGGATAATTTTGATCGCGAAGTGCAGAACAGGATCAAACGCGAAGCCTTTTATCGCGTGGGTGCCATGCATTTTAATCAAAAGGGTTATAAGGGCACCTCGCTGGATGAAATAGCCGCAGCCCTCGACGTCACCAAAGGCGCTTTTTACTATCATATTAAGAACAAAGAAGAATTGCTCTACCAGTGTTTTCGGCGCTCGATCGATATCGAACGCCAGTTATTGCTTTTCGCTGGCGAAGTCGGCTCGAATGGTTTGCAGCGGGTTGAATTGGCGCTGCGTTATCTGTGTAATTTACAGCACAGTGCTCAGGGGCCGCTGATACGCTATCGAGCATTGCCCTCCCTCGACGAGCAGCATCGCAAGCACATTTTAAAGAGTTCAAAACAAAATACTGAATTATTGGGGAATTATATCAACGCCGGGATTACCGCCAATAATTTGCGCAGTGTCGATGTTGAAATTGCTCAGCACCTATTGTCGGGGGCGGTCGAAGCGAGTCCCGATCTGGCGGTTTGGGTTACCACGAGCCCAGAGTACGATCCCTCCGTGGATTATTTTAAAGCGTTTATCAATGGTTTGTCGACGTCGCCCCGAGGATTCAAACGCCGGTCGAATCTGGCTGATAGCGGTAAATGACAATGACCTTTGATTTTAACTTTGCCAGCGTTGCCGATGTTCGTGTCGGCGCCGGCAGTAGCGCCGAACTTGGTGAATTGGCAAATAAGCTGGGGCTTCAACATGCCTTGATCGTTACCGATGCGGGCATATTGGATTGTGGTTTGTTGGAAGCAGCCCTCGATAGCTTAAAGCGCTGTCGCGTCGCAATCACGATCTATTCCGAGGTGGTGGCCGATCCACCCGAATCCTTGGTGTTAGCAGCCGTGGCGGCGGCCCGTGCTGCGGGTTGTGATGGCGTGATCGGCTTTGGCGGCGGCAGCCCGATGGATGTCGCTAAATTGGCAGCAGCGCTGCTGGTGGGTGATCAACCGTTGGCAGACATGTACGGTGTCGATCGTGTGTGCGGTCCGCGCCTGCCATTGATTCAGGTGCCCACCACTGCTGGTACTGGATCGGAGGCGACCATGGTGTCGATTATTACCACCGGCGAGACTACTAAGGCAGGGGTTGTCAGCCGGACTCTTCTCGCCGATAGTATCGTGCTCGACGCCAAACTGAGCCTTGGGTTGCCACCCCATATCACCGCCGCGACGGGCATCGATGCAATGGTTCATGCGATTGAGGCCTACACGTCGGTGCGCTTAAAAAATCCTCTATCCGACATGCTCGCCCGAGAGGCGCTGCGGTTGATCAGCCAGAATATCACTCGGGCCGTGGTCGACGGAGGAGACCTAGCGGCGCGCGAAGCCATGCTGCTCGGCGCCATGTTGGCGGGCCAGGCGTTTGCCAACGCGCCGGTCGCCGCCGTGCACGCGCTGGCCTATCCACTGGGTGGTAATTACCGGATAGCCCACGGTCTGAGTAACTCACTGGTATTGCCGCACGTGCTGCGCTTTAACACGCCGGTGGCAGCGCACCTGTATCAGCAGTTAGCGCCGATTATTCTCGGCTCGACTGAGTACGATGCAAGCGCCACAGGCGAAGATGCAACGGAGGCACTGGCCCGGTATTTTTTGCAGTTGGCCGGTGATTTGGGACTTCCGACGACTCTCAGAGCGATGGACATTGCCCGCGATGATTTACCTAAATTGGCGGATCAAGCACTTCTGCAGCAGAGACTTTTGATCAATAACCCGAGGCCAGTAACGCCGGCGGATGCATTGGCCATTTACCAATTGGCGTACTGATTGACCCACTGGCGCAACGACGGACGATACAAATGGACGCAGAACAGCAGCGCAGCCATTACGGCTATTTTTTGGATTTGACCACTCGCTGGATGGATAACGACATCTACGGCCACGTCAATAATGTCACCTACTACAGTTATTTCGACACCGTGGCCAACCAATATTTAATCGAACATGGCGACTTGGATATCCACACCGCCGAAGTGGTCGGGTTCGTGGTCGCATCGAGTTGTCAGTATCGATCCCCGATAGCTTTTCCAGAGGTGCTGCAGGGGGCGTTGAGGGTGGAAAAGCTGGGTCGTAGTTCAGTCCAGTATGAGCTAGCTATTTTTAAGCAGGAGGAATCGCTAGCAGCGGCATATGGGACTTTTACGCATGTTTTTGTCGATCGCGTTAGTAGCCGTTCAGTGCCCATTCCGGCGCGTATTCGACAGGCGCTGGAGCGCCTCTTGATCCGGGCCTAGTTCGATCGAGCATTTATACCCCTAGGCGATAACTGCCCTGTGTCTGTTCGTCGGCCTTACTCCTTGTCCTGACGCAGGCGTATTAAACCTTCTTGTATGGTGCTTGCGACCAGGCGGCCATCGCGGTGAAAAAAGCTGCCGCGGTTTAATCCCCTTGCATGGCTTGCCCGCGGGCTGTCCATAGCGTACAGCAACCATTCGTCGATTCTAAAATCATCGTGAAACCAAATGCTGTGATCGAGCGATGCCGGTTGCAAGTTGGGGTCTAAAATGCTCTGCCCATGGGGCAGGAGCGAAGTGCTCATCAGGCTAAAATCCGATGCATAGGCGAGAATTGCATGGTGCAAACCGGGGTCATTGGGTTGCATGTCGTCGAGATTGCCGCAGGCCCGAAGCCAGATGTACTGACTCGGCGATCGCACCTCGGGATCGAGGTAATTGATTGGATTCACCGAACGCATTTCGATGGGTTTTAGACTGGGGTGACTTTTCGGCTTTGATTTCGATCCACTGATTAGTTTAGACCAGCGTTCATAATCGTCTTCGAGATCCTCTGGTGGCGGGCATACCGGCATCTCCAGTTGATGGTTGAGACCGGGCTCTCTGACCTGAAACGACAACGAGGTGCTGAAAATCGCTTTGCCACGCTGCGATGCGACCACTCTACGGGTGGTAAAAGATCCACCGTCGCGTATTTTGTCAACCGCATAGATGATTGGAACGCTGGGGTCTCCGGGCCGCAAAAAATAGGCCTGCTGAGAGTGAATCATGCGCTCTTGAACTACGGTGTCTTGCGCGGCGCGCATCGCTTGCGCAAATACCTGACCGCCAAATACCCGTCGACTGTGAGTTTGTGGTGTGATCCCTCGATACAGACACTCGTCTATTTTTTCCAGATTTAAGATGCTCAGCAATTCGGAAAAAGCTTGCTTCATAGAGTATTTCCTAACTTAAAATGCAATTGGATTGTCGGTCATTTTCGAGTGAACCCTGTGCTTGGGCGCGATGATTGCAACAGCGGTTGGCGATGCTGCCAAGATTCGGTACGATCTAGTTTAGCAGGTAAATCTAGCGTCGTTGAAAAATCTCAGGGCAGGCCTTGCCGGCTCGATCTCGAGCAGAAGCGCCGTCCATTGGTAATAATACTTGCTAGTTAGAATAACATACTGTAAGTTCAATTTTGCAGTTTAGCTGCGACTTTTTGCGTCTTTGTCACCCTGATAGAGCGCCTTATCTATGTACCCATCAATGAGGATTCTAGAGTGACTGACCTGCAAGTATTTCGCGATGAAACGCGGCAGTGGTTGGAGCAAAACTGCCCACCGAGCATGCGTTCACCGATCAATATCGATGGTAGCCAATGTTGGGGCGGTCGCAACGCGGTTTTTTTTAGTGACGAACAGAAACTATGGATGGAGCGCATGGCCGCTAAAGGTTGGACCGCCCCGACTTGGCCAATCGAGTACGGCGGTGGTGGCCTGAACAAGGCACAGGCCAAGGTACTGCGCGAAGAAATGGGCAACCTTAATGCGCGATCGCCACTGGACAGCTTTGGCATCTGGATGATTGGCCCGGCGCTGCTAAAATTCGGTTCAGATGCGCTCAAAAAGCAACATTTGCCGCCTATCGTGCGCGGTGAAATTCGTTGGTGTCAAGGTTATAGCGAGCCAAATGCTGGGTCCGATCTGGCCGGTTTGCAGACCAAGGCGGCCGATATGGGGGATCACTTTATCGTCAATGGACAAAAAGTGTGGACGTCTTACGGCGACAAATCGGACTGGATGTTTTGTCTGGTGCGCACTGACCCAGAGGCGAAGAAGCAAAGCGGTATCAGTCTAGTGTTATTCGATATGACCACGCCGGGGGTGACGCCCAAGCCGATAAAGTTGATCTCTGGTAGTTCGCCGTTTTGCGAGACCTTTCTCGACGATGTTCGGGTCGAGAAAAATCAGGTGGTCGGCGAAATCAACCAAGGTTGGACGATCGCCAAATACTTGTTGACCCACGAGCGGGAAATGATTGGTGGGTTTGGTTTGACCGATGCGGGTTCGCAAAGCTTGGCGGAATATGCGGTCGATGCGCTCGGCATCACGCAGGGAAGATTGGCGAATACGCTGTTGCGTAGCGATGTGATTCGCTGGGAAATAGACGCTGCAGCGTTTGCCATGACCGCCGAGCGAGTAACCGACGAAGTTAAGTCCGGGCAGGGGGTGGGAGCGACCTCGGCGATGTTGAAATACTACGGCACCGAGCTTAATAAACGTCGCTATGAATTGATGATGAAATTCCACGGCAACGATGCTATGGAATGGGAGAGCGAGGCCTCGAACGAGGGTTGGCTGCCGCGCACTTGGTTGCGCACTAAGGGCAATTCGATTGAGGGCGGAACCTCCGAAATACAGTTAAATATCATCGCGAAAAATATTCTCGGGCTAGGATAAAACCCATCACAAAGGAGTGCGATATGGCACTGGTACTTAATCAAGAACAGCAAATGCTCAAAGAGTCGGCGCAGGGTTTTTTGAGTGAATTTGCATCGATCACCGAATTGCGCCGATTACGTGATGTAGATGATGATTACTCGCCTGAGTTGTGGGGTCAAATGGTGGATATGGGGTGGGCTGCAATATTGGTGCCCGAAAACCATGGCGGGTTGGGCTTTGGGCAGGTCGGGATGGGCCAGATAGTCGAACAGAGTGGTCGCACGCTGACCGCATCCCCGTTGTTCAGTACCGCAATATTGGGTGCTAGTATAATCAACTTGGCCGGTAGCTCAGAGCAAAAAGCACGCCTACTACCGGCGATTGCCGAGGGGCAATTGACCACCGCATTGGCTGTTGATGAGTCGGGCCACCACGCGCCGGCCAACATGTCTCTGGTAGCGGATAAAACCGCCAGTGGCTTCCGCTTGACCGGGGTTAAGCGCAGCGTCGTCGATGGCCACAGCGCTAGCCAGTTAATTGTTGCGGCGCGCACCGCTGGCGAGGCCGGAGATAGCCGCGGGATCAGCCTTTTTTTGGTCGACCCGAGCGCTGCCGGGGTGACCGTCGAGCGGATTCCGACGGTCGATAGTCGAAGCGTCGCGAGTATCTCCTTCGATGGCGTCGACGTCGATGTGGGCGCTCTTTTGGGCGAGGAGGGAGATGGTTTTGCCGCGCTTTCGGCAACTCTCGATATCGCCAATGCGCACCTTGCCGCTGAACTGCTAGGGATTTGCTCAGAGGCCTTTGAGCGCACCTTGCAATACCTCAAAGAACGCCGTCAATTCGGCGTATTGATTGGCTCTTTTCAAGCACTACAGCATCGTGCAGCACACTGGTGGAGCGAGATTGAACTGGCCAAGTCGCTGGTTTTGAAATCGTTACAGGCGCTCGACGACGGCAATTTACGGGCGCCGGCTCTCGTCAGTATCAGTAAGGCAAAATTGTGCGAAGTGGCCGAGCTAAGCAGCAATGAGGCGATTCAAATGCACGCGGGTGTGGGGATGACCGATGAATACGATGTTGGTTTTTTTGCCAAGCGCGCGCGTCCTGCTCAGGCGCTGTTCGGTGGCTATGCATACCACGGCGATCGGCTCGCCAGCATGAGCGGTTATTGATTACAACGCTCGCCCTTGGGGGGATCATTTATAACCGATATAAACGAGTTTGATAGGGTTTGGTATCACTGTATGCTGAACGCTGAGTGACAATAAGTATTTCGTCCGTGGACACAGAGTGTCCAGACTAACCAGAGGATTTGATTATGGATTTAGGTGTTAGCGAAAAGTTAAAACCCATTTTAGAGGAAGTGAAAAATTTTATCGATGTTGAGATTACGCCATTTGAGAGCGAGTATTTTGACGAAGTGGATAAGGGCGACCGGTGGCAGTTCACCGAGCGCCAGACCGAGCTTCTTGAGAGCCTCAAAGACAAGGCGAAAAGCCGCAATTTATGGAATTTCTTTTTAACGCACTACGAGGGTGGTTACGGTTTGAATACCGTCGAGTATGCCTATATTGCTGAAGAGACCGGTCGCTCGCAGCTGGCTCCGGAAATATTCAATTGCTCGGCACCGGATACCGGCAATATGGAGGTGTTGGCACGCTATTGCAGTGAAGAGCAGAAACAGCGTTGGTTGGTGCCCTTGCTCGCCGGTGAAATTCGCTCAGCTTATGCGATGACCGAACCCCAGGTGGCGTCCTCGGATGCTACCAATATTTCGTTGTCGTGCATTGATGATGGCGATGCGTGGGTACTCAACGGTGAAAAAATCTGGATTTCGGGTATCGGTGACCCGCGCTGCGAAATCCTTATCGTCATGGTCAATACGGATCCCGACGGGCCTCGTCATGCACAGCACTCGCAGGTTTTGGTGCCGCGCAATACCCCAGGCGTCCAGTTGCTGCGACCAATGACGATCTTCGGTAGCGACGATGCACCCCACGGCCATTTCCACATGCGTTTCAGTAATGTTCGAGTGCCCAAAGAAAATATGATTCTGGGCCGGGGTCGTGGCTTTGAAGTTGCTCAGGGACGTTTGGGGCCGGGCCGTATCCACCATTGTATGCGCGCCATCGGGCTTGCCGAAGCCGCGTTAAAATTGCTTTGTGAGCGAGCGCTCAGTCGTAAGGCCTTTGGGCGTTCGCTGGCTAAGTTGGGGGGTAATGTGGATATTATCGCCGATGCCCGTATCGATATCGAAATGACTCGACTGCTGTGCCTCAAGACCGCCTGGCTGATGGATCATCAGGGCGTCGACGCGGCGCAGCCGTATATCTCAATGATTAAAACCCAGGCGCCCTCGATGGCGCTAAAAGTGATCGACGAGGCCATGCAGATGTTCGGCGGTCTGGGTGTTTCGCAGGATACGCCGCTGGCAAGTTGGTATGGTAGTATGCGCTGCCTGCGCTATGCGGATGGGCCCGACGCGGTGCATAGAATGGTCATAGCCCGCCGAGAGTTGCACCAGTACAGTCAGTAACCGCGGTGGCTGCGCAACCGCGCGATTGCCAAGCAGCAGATACCCGATGTCGGGCTAATGTCGCATATAATGACGTCATCGGTCGGCACAATGTGCCGCTCCGATGGGCACGCCATGGGGGTCAATTCTAGCAGAGAGGAACAGCATGAAAGCACTAGTTTGTAGCGAGTTTGGTCCGACTAAGGATCTTAGAGTTGAACAGCGCGATGCGCTCGAGCCAGGCCCCGGGGAAGTGTTAATCGATGTGCAGGCGGCCGGCGTTAATTTTCCAGATATCCTGACGGTTGAAGGAAAATATCAATTCAAACCCGAGTTGCCATTTGTGCCTGGTACCGAAGTGTCTGGTATCGTCAGTAAAGTGGGTCAGGGCGTTACCATGCGAGCAGTCGGCGACGAGGTGGTTGGCACCGTGCAAATCGGAGGCTTTGCAAGTCAGGTTGTGACCTCTGAGCAAACCACGTTTTTAAAGGGTCGCAGTATGTCATTTGAGCAGGCCGCGGGTTTTGCAATTACCTATGGAACCTCATACTACGCGTTAAAACAGCGTGCTCAGTTGCTCGCTGGCGAGACGGTGTTGGTGCTCGGCGCGGCAGGCGGGGTCGGAATCGCTACTATCCAGATAGCCAAGGCCATGGGCGCCAAGGTGATCGCCGCCGCAAGCAGCGAGGACAAACTGGATTTTGCCTGCGGTGCGGGCGCCGATATGCGTATTAATTACACCACTGAAAATCTCAAAGACCAAGTCAAAAAGCTCACCAACGACAAGGGCGCCGACGTTGTCTACGATCCGGTTGGCGGCGATTTTTCCGAGCAGGCGTTTCGCGCCATCGCTTGGAATGGGCGTTTTTTGGTGATTGGTTTTGCGTCCGGCCCGATCCCCAAGATGCCACTCAATTTAGCGCTGTTGAAAGGGGCATCGATGGTCGGTGTGTTTTGGGGAGCATGGTCTATGCGCGATCCAATGGCCTCTCAGACTAACTTTGATGAACTGATCGAAATGATCGATGGCGATGCATTTTCGCCGCTGGTTAGCCAGGTTTATCCGCTCGCCGATTTCGCCGATGCTTTCGCCAGCATTGCCGAACGTCGCGCCAAGGGCAAAGTGATCTTGTCGATGGTCTAGCCATCGTTTGGCCATCGATAGTCGGCAGGGTAAATCCAACCTATAAAGACATTAATACCACACAACAAAATGGGACGCTGATATGCGATTAATCGTTGGAATATCTGGTTCAAGTGGCGTTATCTACGGTATTCGATTGTTACAGCTACTCGCTGAGCAGCCATCCATTGAGACCCATCTGGTGATCAGTCAGAGTGCCCGAATGAATGTCGGCATTGAAACCGATTGGTCGTTGGATGCCGTCGAGGCTCTCGCCGATGTAGTGCACAACAATAAAAATATCGCTGCTAGTATCGCCAGTGGCTCGTTTAAAACCGCCGGTATGCTCATCGTTCCTTGCTCGATGAAGACGCTCTCTGGGGTGGTTAATTCTTACACTGATAATCTACTTACCCGCGCGGCAGATGTGGTGTTAAAAGAGCGACGTCGCCTAGTGTTGGTGCCGCGGGAGTCGCCGCTGCACACCGGCCACTGTGAATTGCTGTGGCGAGCCAGTCAACTAGGTGCGGTGATATGCCCACCAGCGCCAGCTTTTTATACCGCGCCTAAATCGGTCGAGGATATCGTCGATCATACGGTCGCACGATTGCTTGATTTGTTTGACGTCGAGGTGCCAGACATGGTGCGCTGGCAGGGGACCGCGAGTGGTAAGGGAAAAGCCTAGAGGACGTCACGGGACGGGCTTGACGGCAAGCTAGTTCTAACCGGTCGAGTTTGTCGCTCGTCAACAGTCAATTTTGCGCGATTCTTGGAACCCTTGCGGTGATTCCGCTGAGTAATTGGTAGCCGTTGGTGGCGCAGTGCTCGGCGATTTCGTTGACCGGCAAATCGGGACCCCATAGCGTGCTCTGGTCACCGATATTCACAGTTGGGCAATCGGTGATATCCACTGTGAGCATGTCCATTGAAACGCGGCCGATCAGCGGGCAGCGGCGCCCATTGATCAATACCGGAGTGCCGTTGGGTGCATGGCGCGGATACCCGTCGCCATAGCCGACCGCCAAGGTCGCAATACGCGATGCTCTGCTGGCGGTCCAGGTGCCGGCATAGCCGACTGATTCACCCGCATCGATCGAGCGCAGTGACGTTACGGCGGTGACAAAGGTCATGACTGGTCGTAATCCATAGTCGTCATTGCCATGCACAAATGGGCTGTTGCCATACAGCATATATCCGGGCCGTTGCCAGTCGCGACGGGTTTTGGGCCAGCCGAGTAGGGCGGCAGAATTGGCCAAGCTCTGTTGCAGTCGTGCTCCGTCTGGCACCGCAATACTGGCGTAAGCCGCGTCAAAATTGGCGATCTGCCGGCGGGTTTTGGGGTCGTCGCAATGATCGGCGCTGGCAAGGTGCGAAGCGAGCACAACGCAACTCTGAACCTTGCCGCTGGTCGCCAGCGACTGGTAAATAGCATTGATTTCGTCGGCTTGAAAGCCAAGGCGATGCATACCAGTATCGAGTCCCAACCACAGGCTGATCGGTCTTTGCAGTGGCGCTTCGAGCAACTCACGGCATTGCTGATGATTTTCTACCATTAACCATAGCTGGTGTTCCTCGGCCACGGTAATTTCATCGGCGCTGAAGGTACCCTCGAGCAGTAGTATCGGTTTGTCGACGCCCAAACGGCGAAGTTCGAGCGCTTCTTCGATTGAGGCGACGCCAAACGCTGGAGCGTTCTCTAGGGCTCGACAAACGATCTCGGCACCGTGACCGTAAGCGTTTGCCTTGACCATGGGCATGCAACGGGCTGTGCTCACGGCCTGCGCGATGGCGAAGTTGTCCCGCAGTGCCTGCCGATCGATCAGTGCTTGGGTGGGTCTTGCCATGGGCTGCAACTCGTCGTGTGGCGCGGGGTTTGATGGCTATGATACTGCGAACATAACCGCTTTCGCCAGTATCAATCGATAACCGGCGGGCGTTTGAAGACGCTGCTATTTAGTTATTCACTGAGGACGATGTCTTTGGGGACATGCCGGTAGCGGCGGTTTTCATACCAAAAAATGTAGCCACCTGAGATCAGTATGATAGCGGCGCCAAGAAGCGTTTGCCACGGGGGTTGCTCGTTAAGTACAAACATGGCGAGAATGAGCGCGAACACTAAACGGGTATAGCGAAAGGGCGATATAACCGACATGTCACCGAGTCGGGTGGCGAGTACAATGGCGTTGTAAGATAGCCCCCCGGTGAGCATCACGCCAGCCAAAAGAAGCCAATGAACGCTGGTAGGTGCGACGAAGGGCGCAAAAAACGGCGTCGCGATAAGCCCTCCAACGGCATAGGCTAAAAATGCATAGGTCGATACCGCGAGGGTCGGAATGCGCGCGCGAATGACGCGCGTCGATATGTCGCGAATGGCCAGACACAGAGTGCCCAGCACCGCCAGTAGCGACGCGGGTTGAAAGGCATCTGATCCTGGACGAAGAATTAATAGCACGCCGGCAAACCCGATAATAATGGCCAGCCAGCGCCGCCAATCGACCTGTTCTTTGAACACCAATGCGCCGCCTAAAGTGACGAT
>DDJS01000114.1:0-8171 GCA_002339165.1 Cellvibrionales bacterium UBA2618
GCAGGTCTGATTGCTATTTGCGTGCCGAATTAGACAGCGCGCTGACATTTTTTCCGGTGTTTTTATTGCATGCCGTTAGCGACTTTTTAATTTTAAAAATTATTATCCAGCGCACAGGAGTGCACCAATGATTGCAGCAGAAATGCCCTACACCAAAAAATATCACAATGTTTTTGATAAAAAGATTGCGACTATCGAGGAGGGGCAAGGAGATCCAATCGTGCTGTTGCACGGCAACCCGACGTCTTCCTACCTGTGGCGTAATGTCATACCTGAGTTGGCTGGGCTAGGGCGGGTTATTGTTCCGGATCTCATCGGGCACGGCGACTCCGATAAATTGCCAACTAGTGAGGGTGTGCTAAGGTATTCATTCGCGAGTGCTTATCGCTATTTGGACGGCTTACTCGACGTCATGGGTGTCGCTAGTCGAGTGACCTTGGTGGTTCACGACTGGGGCAGCGCGCTGGGATTTTACTGGGCGCAGCAGCACCCCGACAGGGTTCGAGGAATAGCCTATATGGAGGGTATTGTGCAGCCTTTCGAAAGTTGGGATGATTGGCCGGAAGCGGCCCGCGGTATTTTTAAGGCGTTCCGCTCTGAGCACGGTGAAGACCTAGTGTTACAGCGTAACAAGTTTGTTGATGCAGTGCTTCCGAGTTCGGTGATGCGCGGTTTGGCCGATGAAGAAATGTCGCATTACCGACGAGCCTTTTCGACGCCTGAGGATCGACAGCCCACGCTCAATTGGCCTCGCCAAATTCCGATTGATGGGGAACCGGCGGATATGGTCGCGTTGGTTGCTAGCTATGCGCAATGGTTGTCGAAGAGTACAGAATTGCCTAAATTATTTATCAACGCCGATCCTGGGTCGATACTCACTGGGCGGGCGCGAGAATTCTGCCGTAGCTGGCCCAATCAGGTAGAAATTACCGTGTCGGGAACACATTTTATTCAGGAAGACTCGCCGGTCGCAATTGGTCGTGGCGTAGCGACTTGGATTCGGGGATTATGACAGATAACAACTGCTATTAAAGGGTATCCCTCGAGAGGGTAACCATTGAGAGTGCATTTTACCAAACCGTTAACCCAGAGGAATCGTCATGAGTGATACCCCCGTTTATATGTTAGTCAATCTTCACGTTACCAATGCAGATGAATATAGAATTTACGAGAAGGGATTTTTTCCGATATTAAAAAAATATGGCGGTCAGTTTATTACTTATGACGATCAATCCGAAACACTGGAAGGCACCGTGCGTGAAGGGCGAATGATTATGTTTAGCTTTCCATCCGCACAGGTAGCGCGCGATTGGTTTGCAGATCCGGAATATCAGGCGCTCTCTGAGCATCGCAGAGCCGGTACCGAGATGCAGTTTTTGACTATGGTGCATGGGTTACCGCCGCGCTCATAATGTTGAGAGTCGATCCTTATCCGAGCGCTTTGGCCTTTGCTGCCAGCGAGCGGCTGTAGCTTGATTTGTGCCGTCTGCCACAAATAGATTCTCTATCAGGGGTGGCCAGTAGCCTTAGAATTACTGGCGTTTTTATTTTATTGACTGGGTCGCTGCGCTGATTTGGCGCAGCTAAGCGCGGATCTTTGCTAATCAAATTGACCGCTTAGTAGGCGGGTTTCTTTGGCTCTCCGGGCGTCGAGCTTGGTGGGTTCAAGCGGCGGGGCACCTAAGCCTAATTGGAATCTGTTGCCTAGTCCGAAACATGTCAGCAGCATGGATAGTATGCAACGCCAAGGGCCTCTCGAAACCAACCTGCGGGTTAGAGACTTATCCGCCAAACTTTAATTAAAAGCGCTCGGCGGCACTCGCTTTTAGGCGCTTTCTTTGGCAAACTCGCGTTGATGATTTTGCGCAGTTTATGGGCGGTAGCGTCGAGTTTTTTTCGCTTGCTAAGTCTTTTGGGCGCCGCGCTTAACCGTGATCACCAAATAAATATTAGCTTTTTTACCGGCTGACTCGGTAGATCATGGCGTATATTTTAGCTTGTGGCAAAGGAGTTAATGAATGGAATTACGAGACAAGATTATTGTGATTACAGGTGCGGGTAGCGGAATTGGTAGAGCTTTGGCGGTGCGTTTCAAAGCTGAGGGTGCGAAGTGCATCGTGGCCGTTGATATCGATGCCCGAAGTGCTCAGGCGACTGCCGAGTTGGTTTCTGGGGTGGCTATGACCGCCGACGTCGCGGTCGAGGCAGACGTGCAACAGGCGATTGAACAAACTGAAAGTGAGATTGGCCCGATCGATCTATTTTGCTCGAATGCCGGCATTGGTTTGGGTGAAGATCTGAATTCAGCTAACCACGAATGGCAAACGAGTTGGGACGTCAATGTGATGGCGCATCTGTATGCGTCGCGTCACTTAGTGCCTCGTATGGTGGCCCGTGGAGGCGGTTATTTCTTAAATACAGCCTCAGCCGCTGGACTATTAAATCAAATCGGCGGTGCGGCTTACGGCGTGACAAAGCACGCAGCGGTGGGTTTTGGCGAGTGGTTGGCAATTCACCACAAACATCAGGGAATTAAAGTGTCCATGCTCTGCCCACAGGCGGTACGAACACCGATGATTGAAACCGAAAATGACTCAAGTGCAGCGGCTATGAGCAATGGTGTCATCGAACCGGAAGAACTGGCAGAAAGCGTGGTCGAAGGTCTACGAGACGAGACCTTTATGATTTTGCCTCATCCGATTGTGCTAGAGTACATGCGCAACAAAACATCAAATTACGACCGTTGGATCGGTGGTATGAATAAATTAATGCGCAGCATCACGGGCATCGGCGCTTAGCTTCGTGATTGCTGTGCCGGCCTCTTCAGATCCAGAGCATGAGGTATACCGATAGAGGGTTTGTATGATCAGTTTAAGAGAAGTGCTTCGGGTGTTGGTAGATTTTGCAAAACTGGTGCCAGTAATGGCGGTTAAGCCCCCGCAACCCGAAGTTGCAGTGTCGGTTGCGAGTATTTTTGAGGCCACGGCGGCGCGGTACGCCGACCGAAATATGATCATTTTTGAACAGCAAGAATTCACTTGGAGAGAGTTCAACGAACTTGCCAATCGAATGGCGAGAGCGCTCATGGGTGGAGGTGTTAAACGCGGCGACAGCATTGCATTGATCATGGAAAATCGTGTTGAAATGCTCGCCTACACGGTGGCTATGCAGAAACTCGGGGTGATAACGGCGTTTGTTAATCCGGCGCTGAGTGGCACTCAATTGGCTCACTGTCTGAGCACTGCAAAGGCGGTTAAATGTGTGGTGGGCGAGGAGGTATTTGCCAACTTAGACGCTATTCGCGTGGACATTGGATTGGCCGATGAAGATATTTTGTGGATTGCAGACCAGCGCATGACGGCGGTACCCGAGGGGCTAGAGGATGCTTTGAGTCAACTCGATGGCTACGCCTCAGACAACTTGGCCGATACCTGCGAAATTCTCGCGGGAGATATGGCCTTTTATATTTTTACCTCTGGAACCACCGGTTTACCTAAAGCCGCTAAAATAAGCCACCGCCGTTGGATGTCAGGGGCCTATCCCTACAGCAAGGTAGGTTGTAGGGCCAAACCTAGCGATAGATTTTATATCTGCCTGCCGCTCTATCATGCGACCGGATTTATCTGTGGAGTGGGGAGCTGTTTCTATTCTGGTGCCTCGATTTTTTTACGTCGTAAATTTTCTGGCTCGGCCTTTTGGTCGGATGTGCAGCGCCACAGTATCACCAACTTTATCTATGTGGGCGAACTGTGCCGCTATCTATTAGCTCAGCCGCCCTGTCCTGAAGAGCGTAACAACAGTCTCGATCGGGTATTTGGAAATGGCTTGCGCCCAGATATTTGGATGGACTTTAAACAACGTTTTGGTATCTCGCGTGTCTGCGAATTTTATGGCTCCAGCGAAGGTAATATTGGCTTTATCAACGGCCTTAACAAAGACCGCACCATGGGTATTTGTGGAGCCAATATAATGCTAGTCAAATATGACATCGACGCCGATAAAATGGTTCGCGATGAACATGGCAAGGTGGTCGAAGTGGCAGTAGGCGAACCCGGGTTGTTACTCGGTGAGATTGATGATCGCTACAAATTTGACGGCTACACCAATGATAGTGCGTCCGAATCGAAGATTCTTCGTGATTTAGTCAAGTCCGGCGATGCATGGTTCAATACAGGTGATTTGATTTGCCAGGTAGATGTCGGTTTTTCTATGGGCTTGGCTCACTACCAATTTGTCGATCGTGTCGGTGATACCTTTCGCTGGCGTTCGGAAAATGTCTCTACTAACGAAGTTGGCGAAATTATCAACGCCAACAGACAGGTTGAAATGGCCAATGTTTACGGTGTGGATATTCCAGCTGCGGATGGTAAAGCGGGTATGGTATCGCTGGTTTTAAAGGATCAAGAGACGTTCGATGTCGAAGAGTTTTCAGCCTATGTGACCAGTCATTTACCCATCTATGCGCAGCCGGTGTTTGTTCGTATTCAACGTGAAGTTGCCACCACGGGTACCTTTAAGTTAGTTAAGGGCGACCTACGCAAACAGGCCTATCATATCGATCGCGTTAGCGATCAACTTTATTACATTCCACCGCGTGAGCAGCACTATCGGGTTTTCGATCAAGGCGCTTATCAGTCGGTGATTGATGGTACTGCGGGATACTGAGAGCGAATCATTTTTTTGTTGCATTATAAAAATTAAATAACCAATATTATCAGGGACATAATATGTCTTTATCAAGTGTATTATCACTGGAAAAAATCGGCTCTGTAGGTGTTCTCTGGCTCGATCGCGCGGAAAAATACAACGCGCTGTCAAGCGAGGTTTGGCAAGGTATCCCCGATGCGTTGGATCAGTTGGTGGCTGATGAGGCGATTAAGGTGGTGGTGCTTGCAGGCCGAGGAAAGCATTTTTGTGTGGGTATCGATTTGATCGACTCAGGTCTTGGCAACGGCGACGCAGCAGCGCCGTCGGAGGCGGTTGCCAACCTCCGCCAACTCGAGGGCACGGGTCGCTTTCAGGCAGCGATTTCTTCGCTCGCTGAGTGTGCCCTGCCAGTGATTGCGGTGATACATGGTCATTGCCTCGGCGCGGGCATCGACTTGATCAGCGCCTGTGATATTCGCATAAGCAGTGCTTGCGCGAATTTCAGCGTTCGTGAAACGCGTATTGGGCTAGTTGCAGATGTCGGTACACTGCAACGGCTGCCTAAAATCATATCAGCTGGCCATGTGGCTGAGTTAACCTACACCGGCAAGGATATTGGCGCCGCCAGGGCAGAGAAGATTGGCTTGGTTAACGACGTCTATGATTCTTTTGATGCCGCTTATCAGGCGGCGTTGTCGATGGCTTCTGACATCGGGGCTAATTCAACCCTAGCAGTCCGCGGCAGCAAGTTTATTCTTCGCCAGAGCGAGGATTTGACCACCGAACAAAGCCTATTGCTGAATGGGATGTTTACGTTGATGACCAGTTTGAAATCGAACGACTTGAAAGAATCGATGGCGGCTTTTGTGGCGCGTCGACCGGCAAAATATACCGGTTCGTAGGCACACCAAAGCGAGGCTGTCTGTCGCACACCGCAGTTACTGGTGGGCTAAATACCGTGCGCGTTAGAAGCCACAGCCAGGTGCATCGGGATGCTATTTTTCGCGTAAAAAAATGACTATCGCCGCTGCGTATTTCACATCACCATATCGCGTGTCGCATTCATGATAAAGGGAAATTTTTCGCCGAGCTTAGCGCTCCAGTACATCACCCAGTATTCAATTTTTTGCATGGCACTCATCGCGAGTTTATCGGGCAACTGCTGTTGTTGCTGATCTAGAAAGGCATGGATCGACTCGGTATCATTTAAATCCAGAGTTTCGTAGAAACCAATCATGCCGCGGTGAACTTTCGCGCCGCCGAGTACGATGTTGACAAATTCTTTGTGGGTTTGTTCGCTCATATACCGTAGGTCGGGGACAATACCGTTACTTTTTGCGCTGATGCCGTGACAGGATGCGCAATTTCGACCATACAACGTTTGCCCATGTTTGATCAATGCGCTATCCCCATTCGCCTCGTGGCCAAGTGCCATGATAGCGGTTAGCTCGTTACTGACTAGCGGCGCGGTACGATTAAAATCACCGCGCTTAAAAACCAGCAGTCGGTTTTGATTGACTCTGTTGCGTTTGAGTTCTTCGCCAATGGTCAGCATGACCACGCCGCCACTTCCTTGGGCTACGGCAACGTATTGCTCGCCATCGACGGTGTAACTGATGGGACCCGCTAGTACCGCACTGTCCGATTCAAACTGCCAGAGCTTATCGCCATTGACCGCGTCGTAAGCGACAAACTGTCCCTCTTGAGTACCCTGAAATACCAGATCGCCAGCGGTGCTCAGTATTCCACCATTAGACGGTTTTGGGTGACGGACGCGCCAGCGACTGCGTTTTTCTAGCGGATCCCAAGCGACTAATTCACCATAGACTAGGGCGTCCATCGAGGCCTTCGCGGCGACCCAACTTTTCGGGTCACGAGATTCATTGATATCAACACCAGTATTCCAGCGATTGATCCGGTAACTGACATCCGCATCGGCGCTAAAATAACCGGGAATATTTTGCAAGGGGATATACATCAGTCCGGTGTTTTGACTGAACGACATGGGTTGCCAATTGTGCGCTCCGTAGGGAGATGGCCAGATATAACTGCCACCATTATTTTGATAATCCGCGTACTCGGTCTCTACCGGCCGGCCGGTTTTCATGTCAACGTGGCTTGCCCAGGTCATCTGGGCGTAGGCATCGGCGGATAAAAGCTCGCCAGTGACGCGGTCGAGAACGTAAAAAAATCCGTTTTTGGGAGCCTGCATAATCACCGAGCGTTCCACGCCGTCGATCATCAGTTCGGCCAACACCAGTTGTTGTGTCGCGGTATAATCCCAATTGTCTTGAGGCGTGACTTGATAATGCCAAACATATTTTCCAGTATCTGCCTCGAGGGCGAGTATCGAGCTTAGGTAGAGGTTGTCGCCGCCGCCGGGGCTGCGAATCTCGCGGTTCCACGGCGATCCGTTACCAGTGCCTATATAGACTAAGTCTAGCGCTGGGTCATACACCAAAGAATCCCATGCGGTGCCGCCGCCGCCGCCCTCACGGTGCCAATAATCACCACTCCATGTAGCCAATGCAGCTTCCAGCGCTGGGCTTTCTTGGGTTTTTTTCGGGTCTTTGGGTACCGTGTAGACTCGCCAACGCCGCTCGCCGGTTACGGCGTCGTAGGCGCTGACAAATCCGCGCGCACCCAACTCGGAGCCGCCATTGCCGATCAACACCATGCCTTTGACCACCCGCGGTGCGCCAGTAATACTATAGTTGCTCTCAATCGGCGTGGTCTGCACTGACCAGTTGGGCTCTCCGGTCTTAGCATCGATCGCGATCAAGCGACCGTCGAGCGCGCCTAAAAATACTTGTAGTGGCTGGTCTTCATCGCCTTGCCACAACGCAACGCCTCGGTTTACTGGGCCGCAGCAAGTTTTTACTAGGTGCGTTTTTGACACCTCGGCGTCGAAGTGCCACAACTCTTGACCGGTTTTTGCATCCAGAGCGTAGGCATGACTCCAGCCGGTACTGATGTAGATCACACCGTTGTGGACCAGCGGCGTCGCCTCCATGCCGCGTGCGGTCGAAAAGTCAAACGACCATACGAGGTCGAGTTCGTCGACGTTGTCTCGATTGATCTCATCGAGTGGACTGAAACGCTGTTCGCTATAGTCACGTCCATAGCTCAACCAGTTCGCTCCCGGTTGCTCAATTGCGGCAGTATTGACGACTTCGGCAGCGGCGTATGCCACTGATAGATAGACTAGCAATCCCAGTATCATTTTAAGTTGTTGCATGACCCCAACCCTCTTGTCGACGCATTTACACGCGCTGTATCTAAGACCACTTTTTCATACAGTCTAGCATCTCAAGTTTACGGTCGCTCGAGAGATTATAGCGCCTACGAATTGTTAGTTTACGCATCACAGGCGAAAAAAGTTCCGTCTTATTGCTCTAGATTGTGGTGCTTTCGGGCAATACTATTTAGACAAAATTTAATCGATTTTGGGCAGTGTACATTGGCTCTGCAAATGAAAATGTGGATGCACTGAATGCGCGACGCAACACGGTACTCTCCACATT
>DDJS01000114.1:8529-16746 GCA_002339165.1 Cellvibrionales bacterium UBA2618
TGCCCGTCTGCCCAAGATCACCCTGCATGGCATTATTTTTTACAGCGCCAAGTTGCGCTGTATCGTGCGTTAATTTTTGCCTTCGAATAGTGCCTGACAAACATTGTCGCGCAAACGTCGCTAGTCACCTCATCTGCCCCACCCAGTAGTAGTGGCCTGTCAATTAGCCTAAAATTAGCATTTGATAGTATCTAATGGCAACCGCTATGCTCTCTGTTTGGTGGGCCATAGGTCTGTCGACGCCAAAATAAAATTCGAGTCTGGGTCGCATTGATCATGGCTCCCTTAAGCGCAGATAAACCATCTATTGATGGACGTTGATCGTGCTTATTACGGCCCGTGATTGCAAAATTTCGGCAGTCACTTCTTCAATGCTCAAAATTTAAAGGCAGACGGCTTCGCTTTGACGTTGGCGGCCGGGTAGGGGTGCTACGCAGAGCCTCTAGCATCGCAGCACTAACCGCTAAAATCACATAAATTACTATTATAAGGTCGAGTATTATGTCAAAAATAGCCTTCGTGGGGCTGGGAGTTATGGGTTATCCAATCGCTGGGCATCTGTCGGTTGCGGGGCACGATGTGTGCGTTTTTAACCGCACGGAGGAGCGGCGAGTGGACTGGATCGCGAACTATTCTGGCCGCTGGGCGTCGTCGCCAGCGGAGGCGGCCGTCGGGGCCGATATCATCCTTTGCTGCGTTGGAGGCGACGACGATTTGCGTGAGGTCACGCTTGGAGAGCATGGAGTGTTAGTAACCATGCAATCTGGGGCACTGTTGATCGATCACACTACAGCGTCAGCAGTCGTGGCTCGCGAAGTGGCTGAAAAGTGTGCTGAGCGTGGGCTTGGGTTTGTCGATGCACCCTTGTCAGGTGGCCAGGCTGGGGCATTAACAGGCCGCTTGTCGATTATGTGCGGTGGCACCGAAGAACACTATTTACAAGCTCAGACGGTGATGAATTGCTACGCGCTGCGCATGCTACGCCTGGGGAATGTCGGTAGCGGACAGCTGACAAAAATGGCCAATCAAATTTGTATAGCGGGCTTGCTGCAAGGGTTGTCGGAGGGCATAGCCTTTGCTAAAAATTCTGGCTTGGATCCATTGCAAGTGCTCGAAGCGATTGGTCAAGGCGCGGCTGGATCCTGGCAGATGCAGCATCGCGGCACAACGATGGTGGCCGATGACTATGACTTCGGCTTTGCGGTCGACTGGATGCGCAAGGATTTGGCAATTTGCTTAGCAGAGGCGCGCGCTAACGGATCCGACCTGCCGGTGACTGAATTGGTCGATAGTTTTTATGCCGAGATTCAAGATATGGGCGGTTATCGCTGGGATACCTCGAGTTTATTGCGCCGACTACCGAAGTGATACGTAAGTCGGCGCATCTATGTTTGCGAGGCTAAATGCTGGCCGCTGCGAATAGGTACCACAGCGGCCATTATCGTCCAGCACTAAATCATCAGGGGGCGGTTTTTCGCCCCGAGGGCGTTTCTTTGCTGGGTTGCTTCGCCCGTCAGTGCGAAGCCGAGTTGTTCGCCTTCAGGGCTGATATAACGGGCGATGATATTGTCGTCAGCGCCCTCTATCTGCCATTCTCCATCCGCTTCTATCCCCGGGGGACTGACCACTACGGGGCACAGCGTGGTTTTCACTAGCACTGGCATTACGCCATAATTCACCTCGCCGGTTTGACCACACAAGACTCGCGCTAGCACTTTGGCGGCGGCATTGAGCGGTGCTATGTAGTAGAGTAAATGGCCATCAACTTCGGCACAATCGCCCAGCGCATAGACGTTTGGCGCGCTGGTCTGGAGCGATCTGTTGGTCAAAATGCCGCGGTTTGTCGCCAATCCAGCGCGCTTGGCGAGGTCTAGATCGGGGCGTACGCCAATCGCGCTGAGCACTAAATCTGCGGCGACTTCGTCACCATTGGCGAGAGTCGCTACGATACCATCGCCGGCGGAGTCGACCCGTTCAACCACTGTATTGAAATGGTAGCGGACACCGGCGTGTTCCAAGCGTCTTTGCACAGCGGCCGATGCCTCGGCTGGTAAAAGGCTACCCAGTACGGTAGTCATAGGTTCCACGGCCTCGACATCGAAGCCGGATGTAATCATGTCGTTAGCGTATTCACTGCCAATAAGGCCCGCGCCAATTATGAGAACTTTTTTCTTGCCTTGCATGGCCTGTCGGAAGACATCGTAGTCGGTTAAATTATTGATACTGTAAACTCGATCTAAGCCGCTTCCGCTCAGTGGTGCGGCAATACTGCTGGCGCCCATGGCAATCACGAGTTTTTCGTAGTCAATCACCTGACCACCGGCGATCAGCTTTTGCGTCGCGGTGTCTATACTATCGACCTCGGTGTTTACTAGAACCTGAGCATTTAAATTGGCCGCCATACCTTGCGATGATGCGGTGGCAAGGTCATCGGCGGTCTTACCCTTGGCATAGGCGGTAGACAGATTGGGCTTTGAATAGTAGCGACCATCGTCTGCGGTTAGCATGATCAGGGGCACGCGGGGGTCGTGGCTGCGAAACTCTCGGGCTAGATTATAGCCGGCCAAACCGGTTCCAATAATAACCACTGGACGTTGAGCCGCGGGCGCATTTTCGCTGTCTGCGCTATCGGTGGTAACTTCGACCATTTCAAAGTCTTCTTTGCCAACGCCACAGTCGGGGCACTCCCAATCATCTGGTACGTCTTCCCAACGAGTGCCCGGTGCTATGTCGTCCTCGGGCCAGCCCTTGGATTCATCATAGAGCAAGCCACAGACCAAGCATTCCCATATTTTGTAGTTCATTGCGTGTTTATCCTCTTATCTTTTTATTTGTGTCGGGAAGCGCGGTTTCGATAACAGCGTCCCGTAGTTTGTGTGTTGACGATTGTTACGGAGTTGAATTTATCCCAGCGCGCCCGACGCGTTTAAAGTTTCAATGGTATTATCGTCTAAATCGAGTTCTTCTAAAATCTCTCGATTGTGGTAGCCCAGTGGAGCGCCGCTGTGACGATAGTTGATGTCGGCTGCCGACAATTTGAATGGACTGCCGATTTGGCGTTGTTTCGTGCCGTCAAACGTATCGACGTCCACCAGCATGCCGCGCGATTGTAACTGTGCATGGTTGCAGGCCTCGTCAAATCTTAGCACCGGTTCCACGCAAACATCTTCATTGGCAAACACAGTTGTCCAATGGGCCAGTGTTTCGCCGCCAATAATAGCCATTAATAACTCGCGTGTCGCATCTTGTTGCCGCTGACTATGCTTTATGCCAAGCGTTTCTAAGCGAGGTTCGTCGAGTATTTTTGCAAGTCCAGCGAGAAATTTCGGCTCTAGGCTACCGATTGACAGATAGCGACCGTCTGCAGTGGCGTAGTAGTCATAGAAGCTGCCACCATTGAGCGCGGTGGATTGCGGTTGTGGCGTTACTCCTGCGCCGAGATAGCCAGAACCAGCAAGGCTGTTGAGCGCGAATACGCCATCAGTCATGCTGACGTCTACAGATTGGCCTTCGCCAGTCACATGCCGTTGGTTGACCGCCGCTAAAATCCCAACTAGGGCCTGCATGGAACCTCCTGCGAGATCGGCAACCTGAATGCCCATCAAGGGTGTCGCTGCGTCGCGCCTTCCCGAGTAGCCATTGATACCGGCAATAGAGAGATAATTGATATCGTGACCCGCGCGCTGGCGGTAGGGGCCGGTTTGACCGTAGCCAGTCAAAGAGCAGTAAATAAGTCGAGGGTTTATGTTCCTTAAAATGGCATAACTCAAGCCGAGCTTATCCATCACGCCTGGTCGAAATTGCTCGACTACGATGTCGTAGTCGAGCACCAATCGTTTGACTAGGGTAATCGCACTGGGAACTTTTAGATCGAGCGTCATGGCGCGCTTATTACGATTCAGCGTACTATGGGCCGTTGCTACGCCATCGGCGAACGGACCAGTGGTTCGCACCATATCTGCACGGTTAGGCGATTCTATGTGGATTACTTGGGCACCAAGATCGGCCATGACCATGGTCGCATAAGGCCCTGGTAATAGCGTGCTAAAGTCGAGGATTTTTAGGTTCGAAAGCGCCGTCATTGTTATTTTTTACCAATTATAACTATCCCGTAGATTATAGCCGACTGTCGAGCTCTCTGGGTTTGAAATAATGCAATGGCAGTATCCTCGTCTGTGAGTAGCGGCTCTGTAGAAGGTGAGGTTCGCCATTCGCTTAAAGCAGCGTGTAGTACTCATGCATGCGACAGGCGCGTTTTACAAATCCAACAAAACGCTCTACCATCTCGCCACTTCGAAATCTTACGGCTTAGATTATGGACGAGCAGGGATCAACCAACGTATTTTGGCACGCAGGCGATGTGACGCGCGAGGATCGCGGCAAGTTGATCGGTCAGCAGGGAGTGACGCTGTGGTTTACAGGGCTGTCTGGGAGTGGCAAGAGCACCATTGCCGTGGCCTTGGAAAAGGCACTATTAGTGCGAGGTAAGCTGTGCTATCGGTTGGACGGCGACAACGTTCGCCTAGGAATTAACAAAAATCTCGGATTCAGTGCGGCGGATCGAAGCGAAAATAATCGCCGTATCGGTGAGATTTGTAAACTCTTTATCGACGCCAGCGTTATCGTATTATCGAGTTTTATCAGCCCCTACACGGCGGACCGACAAGCGGTCAGGGAGCTTCACGCCGCCGCGGGATTCGGCTTTGTCGAGGTCTATGTAGATTGCTCGTTGAGCGTGGCCGAACAGCGCGATCCGAAGGGCCTCTATCGACGTGCGCGGCGTGGTGAAATAAGTAATTTTACCGGCATCGATGACCCCTATGAAATTCCCGTTAATCCGGACATTCATCTGCGTTCAGATCATTTGAGTCTCGACGAGGAAGTGCGTGCCATTATCCAGCACCTCGAACAGCATAAGTTTATAGCGGTTTAACCGCCCACCGATATCGGTTCAACAAACAATGGAGTAACCCTTGATAAATCCGCATGGATCAACGACGCTGAACCCGCTACTTGTTCGCGACCAACAGCGATGTGAGCAACTTGTCGCCGAGGCACAGCAGCTACCTGAGTTACTACTCAACTCGGCAGCCGCGGCTAACGTGGTGATGTTGGGAGCCGGTTACTTTAATCCGTTGACCGGATTTATGAATCTCGACGATGCGCTGAGTTGTGCTGAGAACATGCACACCTCAGACGGTCTGTTCTGGCCGGTGCCCATTATCAATCTGTGTGCGACTACGGCAGAAATACCTGCCGCCGGTAAAGTCGCGTTGCGCGACCCGAATGTTGTTGGACATCCGGTGATTGCGATCATGGATGTCGATCGAGTCGAGTCGGTGAGCCGAGAGCAACTCGAATTTATGGCGCTGAAGATCTTTGCTACCGACGATCAGGAGCACCCTGGGGTGGCGACTTTTTTAAGCCTCGGTTCGCAACTGGTGTCAGGCACTATCGAAGTATTAAATTTGAGCTATTTTCAATCTGACTTTCCAGACACATTTCAAACCGCGTATGAAATTCGTGCTGAAATTGCCGAGCGCGGATGGAAAAAAGTGGTGGCTTTTCAGACTCGTAATCCGATGCACCGTGCTCATGAAGAGCTTTGCCATATGGCGTTGAAGCGTCTCGACGCCGATGGCGTGATCGTCCACATGTTGCTGGGACGGCTCAAACCGGGAGACATTCCCGCAACCGTGCGCGATGACTGTATTCGCAAGATGGTGGAAGTCTATTTCGCAAAAAATTCAGTGATGGTTTCGGGCTACGGATTTGACATGCTCTATGCTGGCCCCAGAGAGGCAGTTTTACACGCAATTTTCCGTCAAAACATGGGTGCTACCCATTTAATTGTCGGTCGAGACCATGCCGGCGTCGGCGAGTATTATGGCGCTTTTGCAGCCCAAGATATATTCGTCGAGAGCGTTCCCAAGGGTGCTCTTGAAATCGAAATATTTTGCGCTGACCACACTGCGTATTCGAAAAAACTAGGTCGCGTGGTGATGATGAACGAAGTCGATGACCATCAAAAAGATGATTTTATTTTACTCTCTGGGACCGCAGTACGAGAGATGCTGGCCAAAGGTCAGTTGCCACCGCCGGAATTTTCACGCCCAGAAGTTGCGGAAATTTTGATGGGCTATTACCGACAGTAGAGCAATGGCACAAGGCATTATTGTCGGCGGCGAGAGCGACGTTATAAATGAATGACTCAGGAGTTTAAATGTTGGAAATATCAAGACCGTTTAAGATCTTAGGGCTGCAGCAAATAGCGGTCGGAGGTGAGGACAAGAACGCACTAAAGGAATTTTGGGTGGGGTTATTGGGAATTTCTCAAATTGGCCACTTTGTCAGTGAGAGTGAAAACGTCGACGAAGATATTTGCCAACTGGGTAGCGGTGACTTCGCGGTTGAAGTTGATTTGATGCAACCTCTGGACGTTGAGCGACGACCGCGGGTGGATAATCCCGCGCTCAACCATATCGGGCTTTGGGTGGACGATCTGGCTGCCGCATACGAGTGGCTGCAAACGCAAGGTCTGCGGTTTACTCCCGGAGGTATTCGCAAAGGTGCCGCGGGTTTCGACGTCTGTTTTGTGCATCCCAAGGGCAATGATCTGTTTCCTCGCAGTGCAGAGGGTGTGCTGGTTGAATTGGTGCAGGCGCCGCAGCGAGTCATCGACGCCTACGCGTGTCAGAGCGTGTAGATCAATAGCATTCGCCACAGCGACTTTTTGTCTGTAAACTCGCGGCCTTGCCTAGCCAGCCAGTCGTGGACTACCTCCGCTCGATACGGCCTTCGAATGAAAAAACTATGGATTTTAAAACTTTAGGGTTATCCCCGGCGCTGATTAAGGCTATCGGGAAACAGGGATACGAGACGGCAACGCCGATTCAGGCGCAGGCTATTCCCGCAGTGCTCGCGGGGCGTGATGTAATGGCTGCGGCGCAGACCGGTACTGGCAAAACGGCGGGTTTTACTTTGCCAATATTGCAGCGCCTTGCCGAGGGAAGGCGCGCACCGGCGAATCATGCGCGTGCGCTCATCCTGACTCCAACGCGCGAATTGGCGGCTCAAGTGGGCGAGAGCGTAGCGGCCTACAGTCAGTATTTACAGATCACTTCAACGGTGGTTTTTGGGGGCGTAAAAATCAACCCTCAGATGATGAAATTACGGCGCGGAGTCGATGTGTTGGTGGCGACGCCCGGCCGGTTGTTGGATCTACACAGTCAAAACGCGGTGAGTTTTGATCGCTTGGAAGTGTTGGTGTTGGACGAAGCCGATCGAATGCTCGATATGGGTTTTATCAACGACATAAAGCGGATTATTTTAACGCTTCCGAGACGGCGACAAAATCTCCTATTTTCGGCGACATTTTCGGACGATATCCGGGCTCTTGCCAAGGGGTTGGTCTACGACCCGGTTGAAATATCGGTAAGTCCTCGAAATGCCGCTGCTCCCACCGTGACCCAGTGGTTGTGCCCGGTGGACAAAAAGCGCAAGGCGGGCTTGCTGACGCACTTGATCCACCAGCGCGAGTGGCGACAGGTGTTGGTGTTTACCAAAACCAAGCACGGCGCCAACAAATTGACAAAACACCTGGAGTCAGAGGGCATTGTTGCCGCAGCGATTCATGGCAATAAAAGTCAGGGCGCGAGAACCCGTGCCCTGGCGGGGTTTAAGGCGGGCGAAATTCGTATATTGGTGGCCACCGATATTGCCGCGCGGGGGCTCGATATCGAGCAATTGCCGCAGGTGGTAAATTTTGATTTGCCCAATGTTCCAGAGGATTATGTGCATCGTATTGGGCGCACAGGACGAGCGGGTATGCGAGGTGAGGCGATCTCTCTGGTTAGTGCTGACGAAGTCGACCTGTTGTCGGATATTGAACGTTTGACTAAGACCTTATTGGCGCGCGAAGAAGTAGAGGATTTTGAACCCGATCAGCGGCTGCCGGAAACGACACTGGCGCGGCGTGTTAGCGTTGCAAAGCCTCGCAAACTGCTGAATAACGAGAGTCTCAAACGTGATAACAGCCGTTCTAATCCAAAAAAGAAGCGTGCTAGCGCCTATGGGCATGGCCCAACGCCCGGCGCAAAACGAAAAAACACTGGTCGAAGCGGGAGTTCTGATGCCCCAGGAGACGCCAGTTCAGGTGACAGACACGGTAACTCCAAAGTTAAAACTGGCGGGTCGGGGGACGCGAACTCGCATCGT
>DDJS01000155.1:0-10629 GCA_002339165.1 Cellvibrionales bacterium UBA2618
GAGCCATGATCAAACTCTTCAGTTCAATCTTTAACCTCACCCGAAGGAGAGGGAATGGTTACGCAAAAACTTGCTTTACCATTCAAATCTCAGTATCACAAAACTGTACTACCTATTCGTAATGAATCGATGAGTCACTTGCTTGTGATGATTCTTTGTCCCGAATCAATCAGCAAGTGCCCACACGCATTGTTTGATTACATTGTTAAAGAGCGGTTCGCTTCTAAGAGCGGGTGGCGTATTTTATAGATAGCCACGTTTTTGTCAACAGCTAGACTCTAAATAACCGGTTTAATTTAACCGGTGTCGCGCTTGCCTAGAGCGCATCCGAACCACGTTGCAAACAGCCACCGTGAATCGGTACAAAACGTTTGGTGTCAACTCCAGCGAAGCATTACTCGTGCGCTGGCTCAATCGTTTCGCTGTTGTTTGATAAAGGTCTATCGATCAACAGAGCGCGCATTCTAACGTCGTGCCCTAAACTGTCAACAACTATTTAGCGTTATTTTTTGAACGCGGCGTGCATCTGCCGCCCGACCAACCCATGAAACGCCCCGAGCATAGCTTTTCAGGGCGATTTTAGGTCTTAGTCATAGCGTAACAAATGATATTTTTTCTTGCCGAGGCGAACCAAATAATAGCGCCCATAATAGGCCTCGGCGCGAGAAAAATTATCCGCACCCAACATATTGTCAGCGCTCGACTTGGCCACACCGTTAATAAATACCGAATTTCGGCTCAATGCATCCTTTACTTCGCGGCCAGACTTAACCAATCCGCAGTCAACGAACAACTGGGTCAAGGGAGCTGCGACGCTCTGATCGAGAATCGATGTCGGCAAACCATCCTGCTGCAATTGTTCGAAATCGGCCTCAGCCAGTCCGGACGCATCGCCGCTAAACAGTACCTCACTAATGCGTACCGCGGCCAAAAGCCCGGGCTCACCATGAACCAAGCGCGTCACTTCAGCGGCGAGCAATGCCTGCGCCTCGGGCCGACCCTGAGATCCACTATCGCGCGCCTCCACTGCGTCAATCTCCTCGATCGGCAAAAAAGTAAAGTAGCGCAGAAAACGGTAGACATCGGCATCGGCGACGTTGAGCCAGAATTGGTAAAAACTGTAGGGCGACGTCTTAGCCGCATCGAGCCAGATAGTGCCGGCCTCGGTTTTGCCAAACTTACTGCCGTCTGACTTGACGATCAATGGCATGGTCATACCGTAACACTGCGCCTGAGTCTGCCGGCGGCTTAAATCGATGCCGCCGACAATATTACCCCACTGATCGCTGCCGCCGATTTGCAATGTGCATTTGTGCCGTCGATAGAGTTCAGAGAAATCAAGCGCTTGCAGCAAAGAGTACGAAAATTCGGTGAACGACATTCCCGCGCCTTCGCGATCAATGCGCTGCTTAACGGATTCCCGCGCGATCATACTATTAACCGAAAAATGCTTACCAACATCGCGCAAGAAATCGAGGATGTCAACGCCCGCGGTCCAGTCTAGGTTGTTAACGATCATTGCTCTATTCTGCGAGTCGCCATCAAAATCTACGAACTGGCGAGTTTGAGCACGGAGCTTATCAACCCAACCCGCAACCACGCCCGGGCTATTTAACTTTCGCTCCTCAGCCTTAAAACTGGGGTCTCCAATCAGCCCCGTCGAGCCACCCAGCAATATGATTGGCCGGTGTCCAGCCTGCTGAAAGCGCCGCAATACCAGCAATGGTACCAAGCTGCCAATATGCAGACTATCGGCCGTCGGATCAAAGCCGCAGTACAGCGTTATCGACTTGTCGAGATGGGACTCTAGCTCTTGTTCTGCCGACTGCTGCGCTATCAAGCCACGGGCCTGCAACTGCGCCAACAACTCTCTGCCTGTGTACTTCATTGGGACCAATATCCAGGGTAATTTACGGAGCGCTAACTCTACAGAATGGCGAGGTAAATACAAGATGTTAATATTTTGCTAACTACACCGGCCACTGGCGAACATAAAATAGTTGTTCACAACAGCCTGCAACAGGTTGGCAACCAAGGATTTATTCATATAGACTCAACACCTTACCGCCATGCGCTGCAATTTTTATGAGTTTAGACAGCAGATTTAAATCGTCCTTGCGCATGCCTGAATCGGTCTGGTCGCTGTTGCGGGCGTTCCCTCAGCGCCACGCAATCGCGTCGGCGCTGGTGGCCAGCTTTTTGTTGGGACTAATCGCCTTTCCAACCGATCAGGGCGGCGACAGCCGCCAGGTTATCGAAACCATTGAACTAGAGCTAAAAAGCGCCGAAGTCAGCGCACCTGTGAGCCCCGCGCCGGTTGCGATAGCGCCGCAACCAACGCTGCGCTGGCGGGCGGTCAAAGTCGAGGACGGCGACAACCTGTCGACGCTCTTTGTACGCGCAAACCTGCCGGCCAGCGAGATTTATAATCTGACCGCATCACCCGGCGGCGATTTACTCGGCAACTTATACCCAGGTGACCAGTTCCGCATCGGCGTCGACGGCACCGACAAAGTCATCCAACTGGAGTATATAAAATCACCGCTGACGCGCTATATTTTTGCCTATCACGACGGCGCTTATCGCACAGAAAAGCGCACTCGCAAGGCCGACGTACTGCTCGGCTTTCGGCACGGTGTGATACGCGACTCCCTCTACAACTCCGGTAAGCGCGCGCAACTGCCCGACAAGATCATCATGGAACTGGCCAACATCTTTGGTTGGGATATCGACTTCGTGTTTGATATCCGCGAGGGGGACCAATTCTCGCTGTTGTTTGAAGAACGCTACCTCGACGGCCAACAGCTCGATGCCGGCGATATTATCGCCGCCTCCTTTACCAATCGCGGCAAAACATACCGCGCAGTGCGCTATCAAAATAGCGACGGCTCGACGCAGTATTACTCGCCCGACGGCTTGAGTATGCGCAAGACATTTTTGCGTACGCCACTGGATATTTTTCGCATCAGCTCGGGCTTTAATCTCAAGCGTAAGCACCCGATCCATAAAAAAATCAAAGCCCACCGCGGCGTCGATTATGCCGCGCCGCGAGGCACTCCGGTGTATGCAGCCGGCAAGGGCAAGGTGGTAGAGGCAGGTTTCCATCATGCCAACGGCAACTACATCTTTATCCAACACGGTCAGACCTACATGACCAAATATCTCCACCTACACAGTAAAAAGGTCAAAGTTGGACAAACCGTATCGCAAAAGATGATGATTGGCACGGTCGGCTCAACCGGCTACTCGACCGGCCCGCACCTGCACTATGAATTTTTGGTCAATGGGGTACATAAAAACCCGCGCACGGTGAAACTTCCACAGGCTGATCCCATAGAGGTCGACGAAAACAAGAGCTTTAAACGCACCACCAAACCCCTTTTGGTACGATTGGCAATCTACGAGCAGGCATCCCGACAAGCATTGGATGCCCCTTTGGACCCCGCCAATGCCAACTGACCGACTGCCGCGGTGAATCATTCCGAGTTATACGTTGGCTTGATGTCCGGCACTAGCTTAGATAGCGTCGATGCAGTGTTGGTGGAGTCGCAATCGGGACAGTTCAACATGATTGGACACCACTCCCACTCGATCCCGGCAAAGCTCAAGGACGCCATACTCAAACTCTGCCAACCGGGAGATGACACGCTACAATTGTACGCAGAAACCGATGTCCAACTCGGCGAATTGTTCGCCGATGCGACCTTGCAGTTATTCGCCATACACCACATACAACCCAGCGCAGTCACGGCTATTGGCAGCCACGGACAGACCGTGCGGCACCTCCCGCCGAGCGATAATTGGATTGGATTTTCACAACAAATCGGCGATCCTAATATCATCGCCGCGCTCACCCGTTGCGCCACGGTAGCTGATTTTAGACGCGCTGACATCGCGCTGGGAGGCCAAGGGGCGCCTCTGGTTCCAGCCTTTCATGAGGATTTTTTTGGGCACAGCGAACGCCACCGAGTGATCATCAATATTGGCGGCATTGCCAACATCACATCACTGCCGCCATCGAATCTCTGTATCGGCTTTGATACCGGTCCCGGCAATTTATTGCTCGACGCTTGGTGTTGGCTGAATCGCCATCAACCGTTCGATCGCAATGGCGAATGGGGAGCTAGTGGCGCGGTCAACGAACAACTCTTGGAACGCCTAAAAGCGCATCCATTTTTTTCCTTGCCTAGCCCAAAAAGTACCGGACGCGAGAGCTTTCACCTCGACTGGCTCAACCAACAACTGTGGAAACAGTTTGGCGACGATGGCCCGCCAGCGGCACAAGATGTGCAGGCGACGCTCTGCGCGCTGACTGCCGACAGCATTGCCGAGAGCGTTTTAACTCTTGATGTGTCAGCCGATGAAGCGTTTGTGTGTGGTGGTGGTGCTCACAACAGTGCGCTTATGTCACGGCTTGAAAAGCAACTCCAAGGCGTGCCACTATTAACCACAGCGGCCCTCGGACTCGATCCAGACTGGGTTGAAGCGGTTGCCTTTGCCTGGCTAGCAATGCGCCGCATACACCATTTGCCGGGGAATATGCCGAGCGTTACCGGCGCCCAGCGTTATGCTGTTCTAGGCGGTTTATACAGTGCATAACTGGCCGGCGGGTGCCTCGATTTTATCCCGAAGCAGTAAGCTAGATAGAAAAAGAAGCCCCGCAACCACAAGTGGTCTGGGCATTAGGGTTACTAATTAAAAATCGCGAACCCATCAGGCTCTGTTCATAGTCAACGGTAGAGCCCGCTAGGTACTGATAACTCAGAGAATCGACCAGCACCGTGACGCCGTCGCGACTCACCGGCGTATCGTCCTCAGCCATAACCTCTTCAAATGAGAACCCGTACTGAAAGCCCGAGCAGCCACCGCCAGTGACATAAACCCGCAGCTTTAAGTCGCAATTGTCCTCTTCGACCTTCAAACTTTTTAATTTTTCCACGGCGCTGGCAGTTATTTCCAACGCGCTAGGAATGTAGGTTTCCACTTCTGACATGGACATATCCCATCTCTGTGCGTGTATATTTAGCCGAACTTTAAGGCCAATCGATCTAGATCATCACCGCAGCACAGACGGCTACTTACTATCTGCGCTCTGCGCCTCTTTGGGGAACTTGCTAATGTTGGTACTCTCCTGCTCGAGAACAAAACTACCCACCACTTCGGCGCCCTTTTCAACCTCGATAAGACTGTAATGAATATTGCCTTCAATCACCGCCTTTGACGCCAACTTCACCAGATTCCCAGCGTAGATGTTGCCTTTGACGTGGCCATTAATGACCACATCGCCAACCCAAATTTCACCCTCGAGCAAACCGCCATGCAGCACTCTAACGCGAGAACTTTGATCGTCGGAGCGAACATTTCCCACCACCGTACCTTCAATTTCAAGGCTACCGGTGAAGTGGATATCCCCTTCGACTCTCGTCCCTTGAGCGATCAACGTCGTCGCACCATGGGTAGATACATTTTCTTTGTTGCCAAACATAGTTATCCCTCGTATTGCCAGGCGAAATCTTGCGCCACGGCTATTTTCTTCTCCCAAGTATAGCGCAAACTGATGGCCACGTTAGCAGGCTCAAAGCCATCCGGCAATTGCATAATACCCTGATGGATAGAAAAGTACTTAAATTCGAGCTTTAACGGCATTGCCTCAACCTGTTCATCAAGTTCAGACAGGCTCAATGACGTCTTGACACCCCGGTTGAGCCCCTCAACTTGCATCTCTGTAAATACGCTAATCAACTTCATTTTCGAGGTTTTTTGACGCGCAACCCAGCGGTATTTAATACGCCCATCATCCAATTTCGCCAAACTGAAATCGCCGACCGACAAACCACTCGGGCTATCGGTATCCTGCAGTAGATCGCGGTAGAGTTTTAGGTCCTCGTCTCGCGCAAAGATCTGACGTTGTAGAATCACCATCTGTTGACGGGTATTTTCCAGCGCCACGGCGTCGACTTCAGAACTTAGTAAGATGCTACTCAACTGCTCTTTACGAAGCTTTAAATCCTCCTCTACCGCAACCAAGCGCTCATCTAGCAGCTTTTTTTCAGCCAGTATCGCGGACGATTCATAGCCACCCCACTGACGACCGATGAACAGAGCTAAAGTCACCATCAGCAGCGCAACGATTACCCACACCAGTCGCCGCCCGGGCCGATGAGCGACGACGATTGATTTGCGTTCGACGTTCACGGCGTCAGTGCCGCCGCGCCCAAACCGCTAATTTCGGGCCAAGAAAACATCAGATTCATGCACTGAATAGCCTGCCCAGACGCCCCCTTGGTCAAGTTATCTTCGACCACCAGAACCACCACCTTACGCCCTCCGGCGGGGCGGTGAACGGCAATTTGGCAATAATTAGAGCCGCGCACGCTTCGGGTTTGCGGATGATCACCCAGCGGCAGCACTTCGACAAATGGCTCATTTGCGTAGCGGCGCTCAAACAGAGCCTGAACATCGACCTCAGTGTCGGTCAAATTGGCATACAAGGTGGCATGGATTCCACGGTTGATCGGCAACAGGTGGGGCACAAAAGTCAGCGCCACATCATCGCCAGCGATGTCCGATAAAGCCTGTTGAATTTCCGGCAGATGGCGGTGGCCACTGGCCGCATAGGCGCGATAACTGTCACTCACCTCGGCGTGCAGGTTGGCGATACTGGCCTGCCGTCCGGCGCCAGTGACGCCCGACGCCACATTCGCGACTATGTCTGTCAAGTCGATACAACCGGCCTGCAATAATGGCATCAAACCGAGTTGTACGCTGGTCGGATAGCAACCGGGACAGGCAATCAAATCGGCGTCGGCTATGGCCGTGCGATTAAACTCGGGTAACCCATAGACCGCTCGCGGGACATAATCTGGCGCGCTGTGGGATCGACCATACCACTGCTCCCACAGAGCAATATTGCGAATTCGAAAATCAGCCGAAAGATCGATCACTCGAATACCTGCCTTGAGCACCTGCGGTACCAGTGCCTGTGCGACACCATGAGGGGTGGCAAAAAATACCACATCGCACCCGCTCAAGACCTCTAAAATTGGGGCGCAAAACACCAAGTCCACCACCCCCCGCAATCCGGGAAATATTGCGTCGACGCGCTCACCAGACTCGCTGCGAGAGGTCACTACCACAACCTCGGCATACGGGTGTTGGGCCAACAGTCGCAATAGTTCGGCGCCGGTATAGCCAGTTGCGCCTACAATCCCCACTTTGACCATCAATATCCCCTTTTTATTATCCAAATCGAACCGCGGCCTTTATAATAGCGTAATCCATCCTGCGCTGCGGTGTTAATCTGGCTTTTGTGCGCTCGAAGACGGTTGAGTTACCGCGATCAATTTTCCCGAGGTATTAGATGTACGAATGGGCCAAAGCCTTTCACCTAATCTCCATGACAGCTTGGTTTGCCGCGCTGTTTTACCTGCCGAGGCTGTTTGTTTATCACGCTATGGCAGATGACAGCATCAGTATCGAGCGCTTCAAAATTATGCAGCGCAAACTCTATCGCGGCATTGCCAATCCATCGATGATCGCAACGCTCGGATTTGGCATCTGGTTGTTGTCACTGGCACCCGACTACTACCTAAAGCAGGACTGGTTTATCGCCAAGATCGCCGTGGTGTTGGCGGTCGTCGGATATCACTACAGTTGCAGCGTGCACTTAAACCGCTTCGCCACCGACAGTAATCAAAAATCCCATCGCTATTTCCGGGTTTTTAACGAAGTGCCAGTGCTGTTTTTAACCGGCATCGTCATCTTGGTCGTGGTCAAGCCGTTTTAACCGCAGCCTCGATAAATAGAGCGCGGCGGTAATCTTGCGCAATGCGCCCTTCAAATTAGCGCCTTAAATTTATCCAGCGCAATATTGGCCCCGCAAATCACTAGCACCACCGACTGGCCGATAAACTGCTCTCGATAGCGCCCCACACTCGCCACCACTACACCAGCGGCACCCTCGATAATTTTGTGATGTTGCTGGGCAATACTGCGAATGCCCTGGGCAATCTCATCTTCGCTCACCAGCAAACAGCGATCGACCACCGATTGGCAGATCTCAAATGTCACCGAATCCTCTTCGATACCTCCGGCAGAACCGTCGGACAAGGTTTCTTTCTCAACCTCCATACCGACGATTTCGCCAGCCGCCAGACTGAGGCACATATCGGCTGAATTTTCCGGTTCACAGCCGACTATTTGGGTCTTGGTTGAGACCCGCTTTAAATAACTCCCCACTCCGGAGATCAGTCCACCGCCACCCATAGTAATCAACACTGAATCGATTTTGTCGAGCTGCGCCTCGAGCTCAATGCCAATCGTACCCTGCCCACCAATCACCTGAAGATCATTGTAGGGCGATAGCCACGTCTTGTTCTCTCGCGCCGCGGTGGCCTTGGCGAATACTTCAGTCGACAGTGGGTCATCGTCGTGCAGTACCACCTTGACCGGATAGTCTTTCAGTGCCTCAATTTTCGCTTTGGAAGCCGTGGCTGGAAGGTAAACCGTACCCTGACCCGAGGTTATCTCCAATGCTCGGGCATAGCCAAGTGCATGATTGCCACTCGACGAGGTAATGGTGTCGGTAATGCCGCGCTGCTGCAAATAGAGCAGTTTGTTGAGACTGCCGCGCGCTTTAAATGAACCGGTATGCTGTTCACTCTCTAACTTTAGATACACCTTGCCCCGAATGAGCTTACCTAGCGCCTTGGACTCAACCAAGGGTGTAGTTAACGTGTGTGCGCGTATTCTCGACTCTGCATCGATGACTTCGTTGTAAACATCCATATTGAAGATCCTGAGTGCAAAAAACATTGTTGTGAGTAACAGTCGCTTAGCGGTGATTACGATCAGTCATTGGCCGATTGTTTGTCGCTCGGAGCAATAGTATAGCCCTACGCACAGCCAACTAAAGGATTTTAGGCCTCTAGCTACCGGTATTTTCAAGTGACCCATCAGAGATACCAACGGGAGATCGCAACACCCTCAATAACCGCTTTTACGATCTACCCGATACAGCAAAGGTCGACCGGTCTGGCTACGCCAAACATTGGCAGCAATTACCCGCGAAGCGCTTTCGGGGCGCGTTGCTGCAGCGATATGTGGGGTGACAGTGACCTTGGCATGCGCCCAAAAAGGGTGTTCCGGCGGCAGTGGTTCGCACGCAAACACATCCAACGTAGCATGCTCTATATGGCCTTTATCGAGGGCCTCGAGCAGCGCGCTATCATCGATCAGAGCGCCGCGCCCCGGATTGATCAACACCGCCCCACGCGGCAGGCTCGCGAGGCACTTGGCATCGATGCAGTTGCGCGTCTGCGGGGTGAGCGGCAACAGCGTAATGATTATCTGAGCACCTTTGAGGGCGTTGTTGAACCACCGTTCACCGCAATACATCTCGACGCCGGTTATCCGTTTGCGCGTTCTACTCCAGCCAGTGACTGGAAAACCAAGATCTGCCAACGCTTCGGCGCAGGCGCGGCCCAAGGCCCCCATACCGAGAATGGTGACCGGTCGATCTGCTGCCAACGGAGTTATTTTACTGCGCCAAATACCATCTTGCCCAAAAAGATGACGGTCCATCCCGAGGTGATGTCGGAGGCTGTGGCCGACCACCCACTCAACCATACCGCGCGTCAAATTTTGATCGACCATACGCGTTAACGGTGAACTCAACGTGCTATTGTCGACGACATTTTCCACCCCAGCCCAAAGCCCCATGACTGCCTGACAGCGGCTGTAGGGGGTAAAATCTTCGAGTGGCCCACTGGGGTCGTAAACAATATAATCGACCTCCTCTGGCGGGCAAGACGGGAGCAATGAAAACTCCAACCCGCGGTCGGTCAACGCCTCATTCAAGGGCGCCTGGTACTCATCCCAACTCTGCTGGTGGCCAGCAAACAGTATATTGATCATCGGTCACCTGCCATCGGCTTATCAAATGTCTGTATATTTTAATTATTTGACCATCGTTAACCGGTCTAAATTGCATCCATAGACCCATTACAATCGCTTCGCAATGCGCGGATTATAACGCATTAATTTAACATGGCCCGCTCCACAATCGGTGGCTGCTGGGTTGAAAAATAACCCGCGGCACTGTCACCCAATACGCAGGTGGCGCGAGCACAGATTGTGGTCCGTCGATTTACCCAAAAATATGCGCATCAACGCTAAGTGTACCGCGATCCACGAGTGGATCAATCGCGTACACATCGGTCTTGAGCGAGTATCTAAAGTAGTCACTGCGACGGCACTGCCGCTAGCGTCAAATGTTGCAACTCGCTACACTCTCGAGACCGCCATCGAGCGGTTAAATCTTAGCAAAGGATAGTGACATGCCGACTTCAAACAATCGCTCTGTAGAACTTTTCGCAGCCGCGCAACGGCACATACCGGGCGGAGTGAACTCGCCAGTCCGCGCTTTTAAGGCAGTTGGAGGAACGCCGGTCTTTTTCCAGCGCGCTAAAGGCGCTTATATGTATGATGCCGACGACAACCGCTATATCGACTATGTGCTGTCGTGGGGGCCGATGCTCTTGGGTCACGGTCACGAGACAGTGCTACAGAGTATTCGCGACCAGCTAGATCGCGCCATGACCTTCGGCACACCGACGGAACTCGAGGTCA
>DDJS01000155.1:11017-39737 GCA_002339165.1 Cellvibrionales bacterium UBA2618
GGTACCGAAGCGACCATGAGCGCCATTCGTTTGGCACGCGGGGCGACCGGGCGCGACACGATCATTAAATTTGAGGGCTGCTATCATGGGCATTCCGATTCGCTGCTGGTAAAAGCCGGGTCCGGCGCGCTGACGCTCGGCGTGCCAAGTTCGCCTGGAGTGCCCGCTTGTCTAGCCGAACACACCCTGACACTGACCTATAACGACATTCAGCAGGTGCAGCAAGTGATGGCCGAGATCGGTGATCAAGTGGCGGCGATTATTGTAGAACCGGTAGTTGGCAATATGAACTGTGTACCACCAATACCGGGATTTTTGCAGGCTTTGCGCGATACCTGCACCGCCAGTGGGACGCTCTTGATTATCGACGAAGTGATGACCGGTTTTCGTATCAGTCAACGAGGGGCCATTGGCTACTATGGGATCGATGCCGATCTCATCTGCCTCGGTAAGGTTATCGGCGGCGGCATGCCGGTCGGCGCCTTTGGCGGCAAACGTGCCATTATGGAACATATTGCGCCCCTCGGTCCGGTGTATCAAGCCGGCACACTCTCGGGCAACCCAGTGGCCATGGCATCCGGGCTGGCGACCCTCGAGCTGATTTCAAAACCGGGGTTCTTAGAACCTGTAAGCGCGCGCACCAGTCAACTCGTCGAGGGCTTGGAGGCGCGTGCCAAAGCTGCCGGAATTCCTCTCACCAGCAACCACGTGGGCAGTATGTGGGGGATCTTTTTTTCTGACGAAGAAAAAATCACTAACTACCAGCAGGTCATGCAATGCGATACCGAGCGCTTTGCCAAGTTCTTCCACGGCATGCTCGCAGAGGGCGTCTATTTAGCGCCCGCCTCCTATGAGGCAGGCTTTATGTCGGCGGCCCACACCGACCAAGACATTGCCGACACTCTGGACGCCGCCGAACGCGTTTTTGCTACCCTATAGTCGCGACGCTGACGCGGGCACTACCACCTGAATTACCGCCATTTGCGCTTTGCGGTAGGTAGTGGTGCTATTTTTGCGTATTATGGCGGTTCGTTCTCGCCGTCAATACTGTCTTGGAGTCAGCATGAACTTTATCAGCAATCGCGGCGCCTACCCCGCCACACGCATGCGGCGCACACGGTCAAGCGACTTTTCGCGGCGGCTAGTCAGCGAAAATCGTCTATCGGTAGACGATTTAATCCAACCGTTATTCGTGGTCGAAGGCGTAAAACAGTCGCAAACGGTGCCATCGATGCCAGGCATTCGGCGCCTGTCGATCGATCTGCTGGTCGAAGAAATCCAACAACTTGAGGCCCTGGAGATTCCGGCGATTGCCCTCTTTCCAGTTGTCGACCCGACGCTCAAATCACCACTTGCAGAACTGGCCTATAACGATGACGGCTTGATTCAGCGCGCCATAGCGGCGGCTAAACGCGCGGCACCCAAGGTCGGAGTGATCGCCGATGTCGCTCTCGACCCCTACACCAGCCATGGGCAGGATGGTGTTGTTGACGCGGATAGCGACGAGGTATTAAATGATCAAACCAATGAGATTTTAGTCCGACAGGCGCTATCCCTCGCCGAGGCCGGAGCCGATGTGGTGGCGCCATCGGATATGATGGATGGCCGCATCGGCGCCATTCGACGCGCACTCGAACAGCGGGGCTATAACAACACCCAAATTATGGCTTACGCAGCCAAGTATGCCTCCGCCTACTACGGCCCCTTTAGAGACGCCGTGGGTTCGGCAAGCAACCTCCAAGGAAATGGCAAAAAGGGCTATCAAATGGATCCAGCGAATAGTGACGAGGCGCTGCACGAATGCGCCCTCGACTTGGCTGAGGGTGCCGACATGATCATGGTCAAGCCTGGCATGCCCTACTTGGATATAGTACGCCGCGTCAAAGACCAACTCAAAGCACCGACCTTTGCCTATCAAGTCAGTGGTGAGTACGCCATGCACTGCGCCGCCTTCGACAATGGCTGGCTCGACCGCAACACCGTCATGCTGGAGTCGCTACTGGCTTTTAAGCGGGCTGGCGCGGACGGCATATTGACCTATTTCGCCAAGCAGGCAGCGCAATTATTAACCCACCAAGAATCCGCCTAAGCGAGGAATTCGTCCAACCCATGCGCCTCGACAAATACATCAGCAATGCGACCGATCTGTCTCGCAGCCAGGCTAAACGTGCAATCAAGCACTCGCTAGTGACTATTGACGAACGCACCATTAGGGATCCCGCGCTGAAAGTCGCGGCAAACCAAACGGTAGCGATCGAGGGCGCGACCATCCGACACGCCGAAAATCGCTATTTTATGCTCAACAAACCCGCTGGAGTAGTTTCTGTCAGCAAGGACAGATTGCACACCACGGCCCTGCAACTGGTCTACGAACACCGCGCCGAAGCGCTACAGATCGCAGGGCGACTGGATATTGACAGCACTGGATTGCTGTTGATTACCGATGATGGTGAGTGGAACCATCGCCTGACATCGCCGCGCTCGAACTGCGCCAAACTATATCGTGTGGGCCTAATGAACGCGATCGGCGCAGATTACGCCGCTCTGCTCGCCGACGGCGTGCAACTGGAGGGCGAAAAGCACCGCTGCTTGCCCGCCACCATGCAACAGATCGACAGCCACCAACTGAGCCTGCAAATTGCCGAGGGCAAGTATCATCAGGTCAAGAGAATGTTCGCAGCGCTCGGCAATCATGTGGTCAGCCTGCACCGGACCCAAATCGGCACTATCCTGCTCGACCCCGAGCTCGAACCCGGCGATTATCGCCCACTGACCTGCGCCGAAGTGGCATCGATCCAGTGAGCGGTGACTATATAACCGACCGAAGTGTAGACTTACTTCTACAAAAACTGTCCGACTGCAGTGGTCCGGTGCTGATCATTGCCGACGAAAACTGGACACTGACCGACTGGACTGCGGTTGGGCAAGCGCACCACTGCTCCATCGACGTTATCAGTAATCGCATCGATGTCGCCAACAATGCAACTGCGGGGGGCGTGTCGTGCCATTTCAGCGATTTTGATTTTAGCCAGCTACCGGCGGCGCATTACCAGGCAGTGCTATATCGAGTATCCAAAGAGCGCGCCACCAGTCACCACGTTATCAACCACGCCGCCACTCACCTTCTAATACCCGGCGGAACGCTGTTGCTCAGTGGTGCCAAGAACGATGGTCTAAAAAGTTACCTCAAGCAGGCCTGCCAACTTTTTGGCGATCATACTCAGGCCGAAAAACACGGTTCTGCGTACCGCGCCTCGATCTGTCTCCGCGCCCTCGCATGCTCTCCACTGATGGACAAAAATTACGCCGCAATAAGGTCGCTAAACAGTCTCGACCAGGGTCGCTATCACAGCAAACCGGGCGTTTTTGGTTGGGATAAAATAGATCGCGGTAGTGCTTTTTTAATCGACCATTTAGGGGCTTTTTTAGCGCTGTTTACAACCCCGCCAAAATCTTTATTGGATCTCGGTTGCGGCTACGGTTACCTCGCCTGTGAGGCAAGTCGCCACGGTTTTAACGAGATTGTCGCAAGCGATAACAATGCCGCTGCGCTCAGCGCATGTCGAGAAAATTTTGCCCGCCTATTAACGGTGCCTAACCGCGTCGTTGCCGGTGATGCCGGCGGTAACATTGAGCAGCGCTTTGATGTATTACTGTGCAATCCGCCGTTCCACGCGGGGTTTTCCGTCGATGGCCGTCTAGGAATAAAGTTTTTACGCAACGCTCGACGGTTGCTGGCCATATCTGGTCGCGCGCTGTTTGTCGTCAACCGCTTTATAATGCTGGAAAAATACGCCAGAGAACACTTTAAACGAGTCAACGTAATCGCCGACAATGGCGCATATAAGCTGGTTGCATTGAGCCATTAGGCAACCACCAAGAGAATTAAACAGGCGCCACTATGAGCGCCGTCTAGAAACAGCCCAACCGATGCCAAGGGATCATTTATGAAAACGCCAAAACGCCTGCAACCACTACTGGAAGATGGTGTGATCGATGCGGTAATTGGCCAATTGATGAGCGGTAAAGAGGCGACCGTCTACACGGTGCGCTGTGGTACCGAAATTCGCTGCGCCAAGGTTTATAAAGAAGCTGCCAAACGCAACTTTAAAAAAGCCTCCCAGTATCGCGAGGGCCGTGGCGTGCGCAACAGTCGGCGCGCTCGAGCAATGGACAAGGGTTCAAAGTATGGTCGCCAGCAGCAGGAGGAGAGCTGGCAAAATGCCGAGGTGGATGCGCTCTATAAACTCGCCAATGCGGGTGTCAGAGTACCGACACCCTATGGTTGTTTCGACGGCGTATTACTCATGGAGTTGGTGGTTGACGAGCGCGGTCAGGTCGCACCGCGATTGAGCGAAGTGTCGATGACCGCCGAGCAGGCGCTCGAAGATCATGCGCTGATGATGCACTATGTGGTATTGATGCTCTGCGCCGGCCTAGTTCACGGCGATTTGTCGGAATTCAATGTCCTAGTCGACGATTACGGACCGGTCATCATCGACCTTCCCCAAGCAGTCGATGCTGCGGCCAATAACCACGCCGCTGCCATGCTGCGTCGTGACATCGAAAACATGACGCAATACTATGCGCTGTTTGCTCCAGAATTGCTCGAAACCCGCTACGCTGAAGAGATTTGGCATCTATATAAAGAGGGTAATTTAACACCCGATACACCGCTTTGCGGTGAATTTCAAGACGCCGAGGGAAGCTCCGACGTGGACGGAGTGCTGGCAGAAATCCAAGCCGTCCTAAAAGAGGAAGAATGGCGTCAAGAGAGACAGGCAGAGGATGTCTAACCCGCTGGGATATGGTTACCTGAAGCCAATCTAAAGACCCATCGCGCGCCGAATAATGCTCTGCTTTAACCCCGGACTGCGGTCCAACTGGCGCATTCCGGCGTTGCGCAACGCCCGCACAGTCAGTTGCGGCGCGGCAAATAACCGCTGAAAGAACTCCATGGCGACCATCATCGACAAGTTGTCCGCTTTGCGACGACGCTGAAACCGACTTAACGTCGCCAGCGCTCCGATGTCACAACCGCGCTGCTGGGCGCGACTAATTTCCTCGGCCAATACCTGTATATCGGCAAACCCGAGATTCACGCCCTGACCTGCCAACGGATGAATGCTGTGCGCAGCATCACCGACTAACGCAACACCGCGCGCGATATAGTCCAGCGCATGGCGCTGCCTTAACGGCACCAAGAAACGCTGCTTAACGGCGAGCACCTGGCCCAAGCAATGTTCGCTTGCGACGCTCAATCGGCGACAAAACTGATCGTCGTCAAGCGCCATCAAGGCCTCAGCCACCGCGCTATCCTGAGACCAAACGAGGGAGCAAAAATGTGCCTCGCGATCGCTTGGCAGTGGTAATAGTGCCATAGGGCCAGTAGGCATAAAGGATTGCCAAGCGGTAGCGAGGTGGGCCTGTTCAGTTTTAACGCAGGCGACAATAGCCGACTGCCGATAATCCCATTCACGGGTGGCTAGACCGGTGGCCCGACGCACTTGCGAAGCGGCACCGTCGGCACCGATCAACAAACGCGTGCAGAGCCCCTCTCCACTGCCGAGTTGCACTAATGTGGAGCCATCGGCCATCGCGGGGGCAATGCTCTGAACGATCTCTGGGCAGTACAGAATCACGTTATCATAATCCTCCAGTGCGTCGATGGCGGCGCCTTGAAGAACACAATTTTCAACGATATGGCCAAGATTCGACGCGCCTAAGTCATCGCAATTAAAGCGCACTCGGCCGGTTCCCTCGGCATCCCAAACCTCCATTTTGGTGTACTCACAAATACGCTCGCGAGCAATCGCATCCCACAGCCCGCAGCCGTCGAGCAACCGTCGTGTACGCTCGGTAATCGCCGATACGCGCGGGTCGAAATCGCCGCCACGCAGGTCGCGATACGGCCGCGATTCGATCAGCGCAATCATCAACGATGGATTGGCTCGCGCCAGCAAACAGGCACAAATCGCTCCAATCATACCGGCGCCAATCACGACGACATCGACATCCTTGACGTGCGCGCTAGACATATAGATCAGCTTGCAAGTGACCCATGCCCAACTGGGCAAAACGCCGGCGCAACGGCGCCAACACATTCATCGCCATCAACGCGACATTGCGACCCGCAACCAGTCCCGGCGAGCGCGGTGTGAACATCGCCGGCAATCCCCGCGTCAGCGCTAACACTCGCTGTTGATCAGCCGACTGCGCCAACCGGTATTCCTCGAGCACACCGATAGACGAAAAGTCTTGGCTGCCAGCACGTGCTCTACCCATAGTCAACGCCAAACTCGCGGCATCGCGCAGTGCTAGATTAAAGCCCTGCCCAGCAACCGGGTGCAAACTGTGTGCGGCATTGCCCAGCAGCGCAATGCGACTGCGTACCTGCTCTGCCACCAATCCGGTGTTCAGTGAATAACTAGCGCGCGCTCCAACGTGACTAAAGAGTCCCGTTCGGTAGCCAAATTGATCCTGTAACGCCGCCAAGAAATCCGCGTCCGAGAGTTGCATTGACGCCGCCGCACACTCGCTAGGTTGGGTCCATACCAGTGCAGCTCTGGGTTGCCCCCGATAGGTTGATAACGGCAATAATGCCATTGGTCCGAGCGCGGTGAAACGCTCATAGGCAACGCCGTTATGGGCCTTACCCAAACCGATATTGGCAACGATCGCGGCTTGCTGGTGGTCCTTCACAGCAGTCTCAAAACCAAGCCTGGCGGCGGTTTTGGAGCCGGCACCGTCAGCAATAATTAACAGTTTTGCCGACAGTGGCATTGCTTCTTCGCCGAGCTTGAGGTGCACCCCCTCGGTCCCGAGCGTCACCGACGACACTCGACTGGAGCGCTGAACATCGATTTTTTTCTCGCTCAGTTGGCGCGTCAACTGAGCACTCAAATGATGATTTTCGACCACATAACCCAGCGCATCGACACCAGCATCGCCGGCGGTAATGCGAGTAATCCCAGGATAACCGCGGTCACTCACATGAATACAATCGAGCGCATTGGCGTGCCGTTGCAGCCCTTGCCAGACACCAAGTTGCTGAAAAATTTTCTGGGTAGTCGAAGATAGCGCCGTCGAGCGAGCATCAAAATTCAGTTCGCTGTCGTCCCCGTCGGCCGCGCGCGCCTCCACAATCAATACCCGCCAATTATGGCCTTGGCGAGCTAACATAAGGGCTAGGCTGATGCCAACCATGCCGGCCCCGACAATGACCAGGTCGTAATCCGGTTGTCGAGTCCCGCCAACTAGCGCTTGCATCGTCGCGCCATCAACTGGCCATCAACCGCTCGATCTCGACGCGCTCCTTGGGTACTTCGGCAGTGATTTGCTCGTAACCGTTGCGGGTAACTACTACATTGTCCTCGATACGCACCGCCAAACCGCGCCACTGTTCATCGACATTGAGGTTGTCGGGAGCAATATAGATACCCGGTTCAACCGTCAACACCATACCAGTCTCCAAATCGCGCCAGCTTTTATCCACCTTGTAGTCGCCGACGTCGTGGACATCCATACCCAACCAATGTCCGGCGTTGTGCATATAAAACTCGCGGTGTGCACCACGTGCAATTAAGTCCTCGACGTCGCCATCGAGGATGTCCAAATCGACCAACCCCTGCGTGATCACGCTGATCGTCGCTTCATTGGCGCAATTGTAGGCAATGCCCGGAGCGATCGATCGAAAGGCCTCGGCCTGAGCCGCCAGCACAACATCATAAATTGCCGCCTGAGGCGCAGAAAAATGTCCGTTCACGGGGAATGTTCGCGTGATATCGGCGGCATAATCTAGATATTCGCAACCGGCATCAATCAACACTAAATCGCCGTCTAACAGACGACAGCGATTTTCAATGTAATGCAAAATACAGCCGTTCCTGCCACCACCGACGATGCTCGTATAGGCCGGCCCGCTAGCGCCATGAAAGGAAAATTCATGCTCTATCTCGGCCTGCAGTTGATACTCGTAGAGACCGGGTTTGCTGGCCTGCATAGCCCGTCGGTGAGCGCCTGCAGATATCGCGCCCGCGCGACGCATAAGTTTTATTTCGCCGGCACTTTTTAAAAGTCGCATCTCGTTGACATAATAACCCAAGTCGACAAACTCACCCGGAGGGATCGCGCCGCGGGCTCGTTGGTCACGAATATTAGTGATCCACTCCATCAAGTGTTTGTCAAAGTCGGCATCTTTGCCGATATCGTAATAAACCCGCCCCCGGCCCTCGAGTAAGCCCGGCAAAATTTCGTCGATGTCGTTGATTGGAAAGGCATCGTCTGCTGCGTAGTCGTCGCGTGCTCCCTCGGGACCATGCAAGAAACCGTCCCACGTTTCTTTTAATCGATCCTTTTCTCGACAGAACACCAAGAACTCACCCTGATCGCGGCCGGGGATCAACACCATGACCGCGCTCGGCTCGGGAAAACCACTGAGATAGCTAAAAGTAGCGTCCTGTTTATAGGGATAGTAGGTATCTTTAGAGCGTACTTTCTCCGGCGCAGCAGCCACCACAGCAATGCTGTTTGGCTCCATCATGCTCATCAAATCTCGGCGCCGAGCCGCGTACTCTTTCATAGCTATCATAGACTCTCCTCGAGTATTCGGTGCCATCGGCGATAATTCAGTGCAGCGTCGGCTGCGCGGCGGAATCGCCTTCGGGGTGAACATCGGCAAAAATTAACTGCACGGCAATCCGAATATATTCCACCAACTCGGTATAATCTCTCTCACCTTCAGTATCGAATTCAACTGAAATTTGGGCAATCGCGGCGAGATCTTCCAACGCCTCTTTGCCCTCCTCCGACATTTCAAAGTCACTGTCCAATCCCTCGGCCAACCCCGATATATAGTTACCACACCATTCACCGACCGCAGCCAAGCGCTCAGCCAATGGCAGATCCTCATCCGGAAGCAACGGTTGAAAAAGAAAACTTAAATCCTCTAGATTGTTTAAAGAGGACTGATAAAATTCAGTCAGCGGGTGTTCGGCGGCGTCACTTTGCTCCGGAGACAGCGCCAGCCATTCACTTGAAGAGGCCACTAAATCGGTCATTTTAACAATGCCACAACTCAGCCGACCACATAAGAAACCGTGAAATGCCGCAGCGCCCGCCTCAATCTCAAGGGCATAAAAAAGATCTTCAAGTTGTTCGTAGGTCATCTTAATTACCACCCGTTTACAAGGCGAATATGCTAACACCGTTGCAGCGCCTCTGCACCTAGCATTATCGCCATCTAATAATTGACCGGAACCCCCACAATGCCTATAGTTAACCCGCTAGAGAGCAATGTGTGACTGGGTCAAATAGAGTAATAATATGAGTACTGCCGACAATTTTGAAGATAAATTGGATCGTCTGATCGAACTGTGCCAACAGCTCAAAGCTGAAAATCGCGCACTGCGCGAACGCGAAGCTGGATTGATGGGTGAGCGCGGCCAACTGCTAGAAAAAAACGAATTGGCGCGGCAAAAAATTCAGACCATGATCAACCGCCTAAAAAACCTTAGCGCAGAGCAATAATGGAAAATATTTCACTCAAAGTACGCATTCTTGAAAAGGATTACCAAGTTAATTGTCAGCCATCTGAGCGCGATGCGCTACAAAATTCGGCACAGATTCTCAGCGATAAAATGGAACAAATTCGCCGTAATTCAAACGTAATTGGGATCGAGCGCATCGCTGTTATGGCCGCGCTCAACCTAACCCATGACCTACTGCGCGCGGAAGACACAGCGAAACAGGATGCCAGCGCTTCCAAAGTGCTCGAGGCAATCGATAGCAAACTGGATTCGGTCTTGTTCGATCTCGATCGCGAATGAATCTAGCCCCATACATCGCAGAGGTGTTTTTCAAATAGCTCTGCTACAATGTCACTCCTGGGGTGTTCGCCAGCCGAGAAGTCCCTGAGCCGATAATTATGACATGGCCTCTCTTTGTCAAAGCTGTTGTGCAATTCCGTGCGCCGGAAAGCCTGATGCAATGCAAGAGTCGCCGACTTGAACCTTTCGGTTCAAGGCCACGTCGGCAGCGGCACTCCGGGGTTTTAAAGATTATCAATGGGCAATAATGTCGGCTAATACAAAGCGCTGCAGACTGCGTGCCACAAGACGCGCCCTGACGACTGCGCAGCAACGCGTGGCCGCTGAAAACGTGGCCGAAAGATTGGCGCAACAGGCATTTTTTCAGTCCGCCACACGCGTCGCTACGTATTGGCAAAGCGACGGCGAAGTCGACCCAAAGCCACTTCAAAAGCGGTTCTCCGACGTAAAGCAATGGTTTTTACCTCGCCTGACAGCGGATAATTCAACCGCGATGATGTTCGCCGAGATTTGCGGCGGGACGCCGCTGGTGACTAATCGCTTCGGCATTCCGGAACCCGCAATTGCCAGTACTCGGAGTGAACACGCCGCCAGTATGGAGCTCATTCTACTGCCGTTGGTCGGCTTTGATCGCAGCGGTAATCGGCTTGGCATGGGCGGCGGTTACTACGACAGAATGCTCGCCAATGTACCGACGGTGGAATCGGGCGGCCCGCTACTGGTGGGACTTGCCCACAGCTGTCAAGAATGTCGGCAGATGTCCCCGCAAATCTGGGATATTAAACTTAATATGATTATCACTGACGGTGAGTTGATATGCGCAAGACCAAAATAATTTGTACCATTGGCCCGGCCACTGAGTCGTTTGACATGCTCGAAAAGCTCGCCAAGGCAGGCATGAATGTGGCACGTTTAAACATGTCCCACGGTGATCATGCGTCGCACGCAGCGGTGATCAAAGCGATCCAGACGCTCAACAAAAAGCTCTCTCACCCGATTGCCATTTTACTCGATACCCAAGGCCCAGAAATTCGCACCGGCGACCGCGCCGAAGATTTGCACCTCAAGGCTGGCGATCAGATCTCAATCGTCGCTCGTGGTAGTGGCGATGTCGAGGCCTCGTCTATCCAAGTCAACTACGAAGATCTGGTCAATGATATGGACATTGGTGACATTATTACTGTGGACAATGGACTGATCAATCTTCAAGTACTGAGTAAAGAACATCGAACCATGCAGTGCGAGGTGATCGACGGCGGCCTGTTAAAAAGTAAACGGCACGTTAATCTCCCCGGCATCCGTGTCAATTTGCCCGCAATCACCCAAAAAGACCGCCGCGACATAGAGTTTGCCATGTCGCAAGAGGTCGATTTTATCGCCCTCTCATTTGTCCGCAAGGCCAGCGATATCGCCGAACTCCGCGAGTTACTGGGGGCCAAAGCGGACAAAATTAAAATTATCGCTAAACTCGAAGACCAGGAAGCGATCACCAACATGGTCGAAATCACTGCGGCCAGTGACGGCATTATGGTGGCGCGCGGCGACCTCGGCGCTGAGATTCGCCTGGAGGTCCTACCGCGGATTCAACGACGCATCATTCGCACCTGCGCCGAGATGGGTAAACGGGTCATCGTCGCGACCCATATGCTCGAATCTATGATCGACAATCCCATCCCAACCCGCGCCGAAGTCACCGATGTCGCCAACGCGGTATACGAGGAAGCCGATGCCATTATGCTCTCGGGAGAGACTACCATTGGCCGCTACCCCACCAAGTGTGTCGAAATACTCGACCGCATCGCGCGCTCCACGGAGAGCAGTCGCGGCCTGCAGTTTAGCGACAATTTGACGCTCGAAAACGACAAACAACACATTGCGCGCGCCGCCGTCGACCTGGCCGAATCCATATCGGCCAAGGCCATCATCGTACCCACACGCCGCGGCCGCATGGCCAACTGGGTGACCAATTGCCACCCACAAAAGCCCATTATTTGCGCCTTTACTAACGACAGTCGAACGCGGCGACAACTGGTACTCAACCGAAATGTTTTGAGCTACAGAATAAAATTTAGCTCCGACCCCGAAAAGACCCTAGCGAGCGCCGCAGCGATTATGCTGCTGCGCGATGAGTTCACCCCTGAGGATCGTGTGGTGGTCATTTCCGACGCGCTAGCGGGTGCCGGGATCGAAGCCATTCAAATACGTATGATTGGCGACCTGCTGACGCCCAACAAAACCGCCGACGCTTAGCCGCCGTCACCTAGAAACAGTCGACAGGCGGGATTGTTGGTTTCGTCAACATAGCGGTAGTTGAGAGTGTCGAGAAATCGGCCAATCGCGCCCTGTTCTTCGGCAGTGGCCTGAAGCCCGACCAAAACCCGACCAAACGCGGAGCCGTGATTGCGATAGTGAAACATGGAAATATTCCAGCTATCGCCGAGAAGATTGAGGAAATTTAATAGCGCGCCCGGTCGCTCGGGGAAATCGAACCGATAGACCTGTTCTTCACCGACCTGTGGTGCGCGACCACCGACCATATGTCTAATATGCAGCTTGGCCATCTCATTGTCGGTCAAATCCTCGACGGCATAGCCTTTAGTGGCTAAATCTGCAACCAAAGCATGGCGGTCATGATCGCCGCTGACCTGCACTCCGGCAAAGATCTGCGCCGCGTCACTGCGCGCGTAACGATAGTTAAACTCGGAGATATTGCGCTGTTCAAGCGCCGTACAAAATGCCTTAAAACTCCCCGGCCGTTCATCGATAACGACCGCCAATATGGCCTCGCGCTTTTCGCCGGTCTGGGTGCGTTCGGAAATATATCGCAGGCGATCAAAATCTATATTGGCACCGCACTGCACTGCCAACAATGACTGCCCACGAATACCGGTATCGGCAACGTACTTTTTGAGTCCCGCCAAACCCATAGCACCAGACGGCTCGCAGATCGCACGGGTCTCGTTAAAGGTGTCTTTGATAGCGGCACAAATTTCATCGGTAGTCACCGTGATCACACTGTCTACCAAATGCTTTAGTATTTTAAACGGGTGCTCGCCAATTCGCGCCACCGCGGTGCCGTCGGCAAAAATCCCGACCTCCGGCAGGGTCACTGGATGACCAAAACGCAGCGCCGCATCCAAACACGCGGCGTCGTCCGATTCGACCGCGATGATTTTAATCTCCGGCCACATCTGCTTTAGGTACACCGCAATCCCCGCGCATAAGCCACCCCCGCCAACGGCGATAAAAATGGCATCGAGTGGCGCGCTCAATTGACGATGAATTTCCATGCCGATGGTGCCCTGGCCGATAATTACGTCGGGATCATCGAACGGATGAATGTAGACCAAGCCTTGGGCTGCAGCCAGAGCACTGGCATGTTCAGCCGCCACGTCAAAGCTGTCACCCACTAATACCACCTCGGCGCCGCGCGCGCGCACCGCATCGATCTTGATTTCCGGTGTCGTTTTTGGCATCACAATAGTGGCGTGAATACCCATTTTATGGGCCGCCATGGCCACGCCTTGGGCATGGTTTCCCGCCGACGCCGCAATCACACCTCGCGCGCGTTGCTCTGGCGAGAGATGCAATAATTTATTGTAAGCACCGCGCAATTTGAACGAAAACACCGGCTGTAAATCCTCGCGCTTAAGCAAAACGCCGTTACCCAGACGTTGTGATAGCAGCGGTGCGGCGTTAATCGGAGTTTCAATCGCCAGATCGTAGATCTGTGCAGCCTGTATTTTTGCGATGTAATCATGCACTGGAGGGGTATCCTTTATGTTTCGGCGGCAATGGTAAATTGATCGCGACAACAACGCCACCCCCGAGCAGATTGATTCTCCCTTACCGTGGTGTTCGTCGTATAATTGGGTCGAGACTAATTTTCCCGTTAAAGTAGAGGTTCAGGTGGATCAAAATCAATTAAAACTTGCCGTCGCCAACGCCGCCGTCGACTACAGCTTAACGCGCATCGATCAACGCAGTGTGATTGGTATAGGCACCGGTTCGACGGCAAATTTCTTTATCGACGCGATCGCCGCCCATCGACATAAATTTGCAGGTACAGTCGCCAGTTCAAGCGCATCAGAAGAACGGCTAAAAGCGCTGGACATACCGGTGTTGGAACTTAACAGCGTAGCGGAGATCACCGTCTATGTTGACGGCGCCGATGAAATAAACCCGCAACTGCAGTTGATCAAAGGTGGCGGTGCCGCGCTAACGCGAGAAAAAATCGTCGCTGCAGTGGCACGGGAATTTGTTTGCATAGCGGACCAATCAAAATGGGTTGAGCATCTCGGTGCGTTTCCCCTGCCGGTCGAAGTCATTCCGATGGCGAGGAGCTACGTGGCGCGGGAGTTATTAAAACTGGGGGGCGATCCAGTATGGCGGGATGGCGTAGTCACCGACAACGGCAATGTCATCATCGACGTGCACGGTCTGCTACCGATTGCCGCTGACGGATCCTTGGAACGCGCAATCAACCAGATCACCGGGGTCGTCACCAACGGGTTATTTGCCCTCAAACCCGCCAGTCTGGTATTACTCGGCACCGACAGCGGAATTCAGACGCACCACTGTTGATGCGCTATCAACCGCGGGATAGAAGCTCACGCAGGTCGATCAAGGCCGCGTTGGCGCGACTGATGTAGGAAGCCATTACCAATGAATGATTGGCAAACAGACCAAAACCCTGACCGTTGACAATCATCGGGGCATTAACCGGTTGCTGGCTCATCTCCAATTCGCGAATAATTTGCTGCAGGCCCGTGGTGGCGTTCTTTTTTTCCAGAACATCGGCAAAATCGCGCTCGACGGCGCGTAAAAAATGCAACAGCGCCCATGTGGTACCGCGCGCTTCATAAAACACGTTATCAACCTCGAACCAAGGTGTTTTAATTTTTCTTTCACGCTGCTTTGGCGCATTATTAGCGACGCTGGGCAAGCCATCTAAGCGCCGCTGTCCGACGCTGGCGGACAGCCGCTGCGACAAACTCCCCAAGCGCGTCTCCACCGTTGTAAACCAATAACGTAGGTTGTCAGCACGCGCAAAAAATTCGCCATCCTGGCTCTCACCGGCGCCCAAACGTGCAGCATAGGCTGCCAGAAACGCCTGGCCATCGGCATATTCACTCTCCGGCCAGGGTACCGCCCAACTGGTATGATCGACGTTAAAGCGGGGTTCCGCGAGCGCCAGGTCACGGTCTTCACTGGACTGGGATTGGGAGCGACTAAAGGATTCTCGCAGGGCTTTGGAAAGATCTCTCACCTGCACCAAAACACCAAATTCCCAACTCGGTATATTGTCCAGCCAAATCGCCGGTGGTAGTACATCGTTGCTTAGGTAGCCGCCCGGTTTGTGCAACAGCACATCGATGACGTCGATCAACGCACTCACGGTGACCTCGCCGGGAGGGAGGGTTGCCACTGGCTCATCGCTTTCGATAAAGCCGGGCTCGGCGCTCCAATAGATACCAAGGGCACCTAAAAAAACTAGCACAAGAGCAACGATCAAGGCGCCAATGCGGCGGGGGCTCCTGGCGTTGCTGGTTGCCGCATCATCACGAGATTGCCAAGGTACACGCCATCCATTGGGTAGTTTCACTTTCGCCCCCAACCAGGTGATTGTTTAGTGAGCCGCCGCAATGCGGCAACGGTGGTGAACTCGCCGCACTCAAGAGTACGCACGGTTAACTGCGCCGAACGCTTCTCCAGCGAGGCCCAATCTGGATCAAAAACCATCATGTGCAATCCGCCTGGCTGAAAAATCACGTCCTGTCCCGGCGCCACTACCAACTGCTCGACCCGACGCATCTGCATCATCCCATCAACCTGAGCGTGACGATGAAATTCTACTCGCTTGGCAATGTCGATCGCCGCCCCCACCAGCGTGCAGGAAACCTCGCTCCGATTCGACAACACCATGTACGCAGAAGTGACGGACTGAGCGGGTGGCATCTGACGAATGGACGCGGCGGATATCTGCAGCATCGCCGGCGTGTCCGACGCGGCGATGAACGGCACCCAAAGGGCACATAAAAGCAGCCAGCCAACCATAAAAATAAATTTTGACATCCAGAGTCCTCTCCCCAAAGTATAACATACGGTGACTGACCCATCGCCGATCTTGGCAATATGCGCGGCGCGGGACGATAGTCGCTTGAGAGGAAAACGCTGCCGAGGGCCTATCCAGGCGGCAATGCCGTATACTAGTGGTTCAAAAGGCGATATGCGCGCCGCTTAAAGAGCCGACATAGAGTGCAGGGATACCGGCTACGAACAGCACAATAATCGACAATTTTGCCCTAAGATCACTGCTCTGAGGAGGTATCCGCCCATCGCCAGCCCCGTAAGAAATATGTGCCGCTTGATCTTAGCTAGCTGGATATTTAGTCTTGCGTTGCTGTCGGCACAGTCGGCGGTTGCCGAATTTAGCATTCAGTCGACAGAGACCAACGACAGTCTCCTCAATCGGCGTTTTTTGAACGTCGAGGATGCCTTTCAACTGCACCTATCGAGCACCCCCGACAGCCTCATTCTACGCTGGGAGATCGCGCCTCAATATTACCTTTACCGCGACAATTTTAAATTTATCGCGCTGGATGACGCCACCCAGTTGGGTGAGCCATCGCTTCCGCCCGGCAGTCTCAAGTGGGATGATTATTTTGCCCGTGATTTAGAGGTGTACTATAACCAAAGCAACATTACGCTCCCCGCTCAGAGTAAAACCGGTGCAATTGCCATCGAGATTGAATCGCAGGGTTGCGCAGATGCCGGTCTTTGCTATCCGCCGCGCAAACAACAATTTAACATCGATCTTGTCAGCGGGTTGGTGACTGTTCGACAGGCGACACCAGAACGCGACCTATCGACTACCGAGGAGGCCCTACCATTCGCCGTCACCCTGCTATTTGCATTGCTAGGGGGGATGCTTCTCAACCTCATGCCCTGCGTCTTTCCGGTACTCTCGATCAAGGCGATGAGTTTTGTCGCCGCCCATGGCAGCGCCACGGCAAACCGACTTCACGGACTGGTTTATAGCGCTGGGGTGATCCTCAGTTTCGTTGCGATTGCCGCGCTGATGCTAACCCTGCGTGCTGGAGGCGAAGCAGTTGGATGGGGTTTTCAGCTCCAGTCACCACTCTTCATCAGCGCACTGATCTATCTATTTTTCGCCATGGCACTGGCACTGGCTGGCGTTTTTGAATTCGGCGCCGGACTGATGGCAATCGGTCAGGCATCCGCCGAGGGCACCAGTTATCGTGCTTCGTTTATGACCGGCGTACTTGCGACCACCGTGGCCAGTCCTTGCACGGCACCTTTTATGGGCCCGGCGCTGGGTTTTACCCTTACTCAACCGCCCGCTGTAGCACTTCTGGTCTTCGCCTGCTTGGGGCTCGGCATGGCGCTGCCGTTTGTAGTGCTCACTTGGCTGCCATCGCTGCGCGATCGACTCCCGCGCCCCGGCCCATGGATGGAGTATTTTAAACAGGCGCTGGCCTTTCCACTTTTGCTAACCGCGGTGTGGTTACTGTGGGTGCTGGGACGACAAACCGACACCGACACGGTCGCCGCGATCTGCGTCGGTTTGATATTTTTCAGTCTGGCTGGGTGGCTTTGGCGAATGCCTTCGCGCACGGCGTTTGGCGGCGTGAAATTAATCGCAATCGCCGCGCTCGGCGCTGCGCTTATGACACCGTGGCTGGCGCTCAACAATGCCGGCAATGCTCCACGCTGGGAGAGTTATTCAGACACAAGACTCAGCGCATTGCGCGCCGCCGACAGTGCGGTGTTTGTCAATCTCAGTGCCGACTGGTGTGTCACCTGCCTAGTTAATGAACGCGTCGCGCTCAGTTCAGATGCCTTTTATGCAACGCTAGACGCGCGTGAAATCACCTATTTAAAGGGTGACTGGACCAATGGTGATGCCGAAATCACGGCGCTGCTGAACCGCTTTCAGCGCACCGGGGTGCCGCTGTATTTGTTTTACCCCGCGGGATCAAACCAAGCGCGGGTACTGGATCAAATCTTAACCCCGGGAACAGTCCTAAGTACACTGAATGAAAAAATAAACGACTAAATTGAAAATGATCGATAATAACGCTATGTTAGTTACGTAATCGGAGATTTTAGCCGAATTTGCTGGAAATTTCTATTTTTTGCATGCTATAGCCCTATATCTGCGGCGATCATCTAAGTGGGTAGCTTTAAAACTATAAATTTAGTCAATAAAGACTCGATAAATAACGTATATTCGCCTAAATTCGTCGAAAATTAAGCTTAAACGACAAATATAGACAGCTTATAAGTTTTCGTGCAGACTAGTGTTCCTAGAAATACGTTATGAGTTTTGTGATGGCCAATATACTGCTTCTAAACGGTCCTAACCTTAATTTACTGGGTTCTCGAGAACCGGGCCTCTATGGTTCCGCCAACCTGGAGGACATCGTCGCCACGCTGACCTCCAGCGCCGGTCAAGCGGGCCACACTCTCAGCGCACTTCAGAGCAACGCCGAACATCAGTTAATTGAGCGTGTGCACTGCGCCGCGACCGATGGCACCGACCTAGTGATTATCAACCCGGCCGCCTTTACCCATACCAGTATCGCATTGAGAGACGCATTTTTAGCCGTCGCCATCCCCTTTATCGAGGTTCACCTGTCGAACATTTACAATCGCGAAGCATTTCGAAAAGACTCCTACTTTTCGGACATTGCGATCGGCGTTGTCAGTGGCTTCGGCGCCTTGAGTTACCAACTAGCACTGGCGGCAGCGATCGAAAAACTACCCGCGATAGAGCAATAGACAAAGAGAGACTAAAATGGATATCCGCAAGGTAAAAAAACTCATCGAACTACTCGAAGAGTCCAATATCAACGAACTTGAAATAGTTGAAGGCGAGGAGTCGGTGCGTATTAGCCGCGGCGCTCCAGTCGCCATGGCACCGCAATTTGCTGTTGCTCCGAACTTGCCCACACCGCCCGCGAGCAACCCCAATCCGACTGAAGTGCAAGAATCGCCTGCCGTAAAAGAGTCGGGCCATCTGGTGCGCTCACCGATGGTCGGAAGCTTTTATGCGTCCCCCGCGCCGGGCGCGAGCAACTTTGTTAATGTTGGACAAACGGTGTCCAAAGGCGACGTTTTATGCATTGTCGAAGCGATGAAAATGATGAACCAAATCGAAGCGGACCGCGCCGGCACGATCGCCGCAGTACTGGTCGAAGACGGCGATCCCGTCGAATTTGACCAACCGATGTTCAACATTGTTTAACCGGCGAGTAGGAGTAACCCATGCTCGATAAAGTATTAATAGCCAATCGCGGCGAAATTGCCCTCAGAATTTTGCGAGCCTGCAAAGAATTAGACATCAAAACAGTCGCTATTCACTCGAAGGTTGACGCCAATCTCAAACACGTCAAACTCGCCGATGAGGCGATCTGCGTGGGGCCCAATCCGTCCAGCCAAAGCTACCTGAACGTGCCCGCAATCATTAGTGCTATGGAAATAACCAACGCCAGTGGGGTGCATCCCGGCTACGGATTTTTAGCTGAAAATGCCGATTTTGCCGAGCGAGTAGAACGCAGTGGCTTTGTCTTCATTGGCCCGACAGCCGACGTAATCCGCGTTATGGGTGACAAAGTGGCGGCCATTCAAGCGATGCAGCGCGCCGGTGTGCCGACCGTACCTGGATCCGACGGCGCGCTCAATAGCGACCCGAAAGCGCTCAGGGCTGCTGCCGAACGCATCGGCTTTCCAGTCATTATAAAGGCGGCTGCTGGGGGTGGCGGGCGCGGCATGCGCGTTGTCGAAAGCGCCGATGCGCTGGTCAATGCGGTCAGCGTGACCCAAAGCGAAGCACTCGCGGCGTTTGGCGACGGCACGGTGTACATGGAAAAATTTTTACAGAACCCACGTCATGTAGAAGTGCAGATACTTTCTGATGGTCAGGGGCACGCCGTGCATCTTGGCGACCGCGACTGCTCGCTGCAACGCCGTCATCAAAAAGTATTGGAAGAGGCCCCAGCGCCTGGTATACCCGACGCTGCGCGACAGCGGGTCTACGAGAGTTGCGTTAACGCCTGCATTCAAATTGGCTATCGGGGCGCCGGTACCTTTGAATTTCTCTACCAAGATAATGAATTTTATTTCATCGAAATGAATACTCGTATCCAGGTCGAACACCCCGTATCGGAAATGATCACCGGGATAGACATTGTCAAAGAGCAACTTTTAATCGCCAGCGGAAACCCTCTGAGTATTACCCAGCAGGATGTTGTCTTTCGTGGACACGCCTTTGAGTGTCGCATCAACGCCGAGGATCCGGTGACTTTTTTGCCGCAACCAGGAACCATCCGTGCCTACCATGCGCCTGGCGGCAACGGCGTACGCGTCGATTCGCACATTTACAATGGCTATGTGGTGCCGCCTCACTACGACTCACTGATCGGCAAAATTATTACCTATGGCAGTGATCGGGCTTCGGCGTTATCGCGCATGGCCAATGCGCTCGACGAAATGCTCATCGACGGCATAAAAACCAACATCGATCTGCACGCCAATTTAGTCCGCGACCCGGCCTTTCAGGAAGGCGGCGTCAATATTCACTACCTCGAGAAAAAACTCGGCCTTTAACGGGACGCGTGACGATTAAAACCCAAATGTATTGGCAGCAACTTAAAATCGATTGTCTGCGCGGCGACAGCGACATCATCGAGACCGCCCTATTGGACAGCGGCGCCCTATCTGTGACGCTGGAGGATGCTGCAGATCAACCGATATTAGAACCCGGCGTTGGCGAGACGCCCCTCTGGGATCGGTGTGTTGTCACCGGTCTGTTTGATGCGCACCTAGACTGTGCCCAGATCGAGTCACAAGTGCACCGTCAATTGCCCAATGCAGCCACGCACTGGCAACCCATCGAAGAGCGGGACTGGTGCAACGAATGGAAAAAAGACTTTCATCCAGTCAGCTGCGGCGAACGGCTTTGGGTAGTCCCAAGTTGGACGCCGCCACCGCAACCGGACGCGGTAAATGTCATTCTCGACCCAGGACTGGCCTTTGGCACTGGTAGCCACCCGACAACGTTCCTCTGCCTGCAGTGGCTCGACCAACAACCTCTACGCGGAAAAACGGTGATCGATTTTGGCTGCGGCTCTGGAATTCTCGGCATTGCCGCTGTGCTATTAGGTGCTCGTAAAGTTTTTGCGGTGGACAACGATCCCCAGGCGCTGCTGGCAACTCGTGACAATGCCGAGCGCAATGCCATATCCGCATCGCAAATAGACTGCCTGCTACCCAGCGACCTGCCCGAAGACCTAACCGCTGAGTTTATGCTCGCCAATATCCTGGCCGCTCCGCTTATCGAACTCGCCCCGCAGCTCTCTGCTATGACTCAAGCCGGCGGGCAAATCTGCCTCTCCGGGATTCTAGCAAATCAAATCGACACCGTGAGTGCCCCTTACAATGGACACTTTCAATTCGACCCACCCATTGTCTCGTCGGGGTGGGCCCAACTAGGGGCGAAAAAAATACCCTTCTAAGTCAACGACCAGAGCCTCTAACCACGCCTAACATAAGTTGATCGAGCGCGTTGCAAAGGGTTTTTATGCACAGCGACTTTTTATAAAGTCGCTGTCAGGTTACTATAACGGCCCTGCATTTGCCGTTGCGAGCGCCCGTTTGTATAACATTGGATCCTATCAAATAACCAACCAAACAGTTCTTGCGCCCATGGCAGGCGTTACCGATCTGCCGTTTCGTCAGCTTTGCAAAGAACTAGGTGCTGGCTTGGTAGTCTCAGAAATGGTCGCCGCTGACCCCAGCACATGGCAGACGCGTAAATCTCGCCTGCGTACCCAATTTGGTGCCGAGCCGGCGCCAAGATCTGTACAGATAGCGGGTTATGACCCGCACATGATGGCCGCAGCAGCTCAGTATAATGTCGCACAGGGCGCTGAGATAATTGACATCAACATGGGTTGCCCAGCCAAAAAAGTCTGTCGGCGCGCTGCTGGTTCAGCATTGCTGCAAGACCCAGCGCTGGTAGAAAATATTTTGCAGGCGGTTACCTCCGCAGTAACAGTGCCGGTGACGTTAAAGATTCGCACCGGCTGGGATCGCGCCAATCGCAATGCAACAACTATCGCTAAAATTGCCGAAGACGCCGGTATTGCCGCACTGGCTGTGCATGGACGGACCCGCGCCTGTCGCTTTGTCGGCACGGTAGACTACGACACCATTACCGACGTTGTCGCTGCGGTGAAAATCCCGGTAATTGCCAATGGCGATATCTGCCTGCCTGAACAGGCACGCGTGATTCTCGACCGCACCGGCGCCGCTGCGGTGATGATTGGCAGAGCAGCGCAGGGCAACCCATGGATTTTTTGTCAGATTAACCACTATTTAAGCCATGGCAAGCTGCTCGACCCACCCTCCACCGACGAGCTTGCGGCGGTGATGACGCGCCATCTTAGTGGGGTTCACCAGTTTTATGGCGAGCCGACCGGCGTGCGAGTGGTAAGAAAACACATGGGTTGGTACCTAAATCAGTCTCCCGCGGGGAAAGATTTCACCCGCGATTTTAATCAACTCGACAGTGCAGCGGCTCAATGTCTGGCCCTTCAGCGCTATTTTGGCGATAATTTACATTCTTGCCAACGGGCCGCCTAATGGGTAATCCAGATGATTTGAACACATCACCAGGCGCCCTGTGCGATAGTACAGCCAATGCAATGGAGCGCTATTTTTCGGATTTAGACGGACAGACTACTACCGATCTTTACGCCATCGTCATGGCCGAGGTCGAACCTCCGCTATTATCCGCGGTTATGAAGTACAACCGCCAAAATCAAAGTAAAGCGGCTGCAATGCTAGGTCTGAATCGCGCCACGCTGCGGAAGAAATTAAAACACTACGATCTTTTATAAAGCTATCCAAAGAGGGGCCAATGAACGACTTAAAAACCGTTACACGCGCACTAATCAGCGTTTCCGACAAAACCGGAATTGTCGAATTTGCCGAGACTCTGACGTCTCTGGGCATTGAAATTTTATCTACCGGTGGAACCTTTAAACTGCTGCGAACAGAGGGCATTGCGGTGACCGAAGTGTCCGACTACACCGGTTTTCCAGAGATGATGGATGGTCGAGTGAAAACCCTCCACCCTCGTGTGCACGGTGGAATTTTAGGGCGTCGAGGTATCGACGACCGAGTCATGACCGAGCACGGAATCAAGCCGATTGACATGGTTGTGGTGAATCTTTATCCGTTTGCCGATACCGTTGCCGATCCCAACTGCGAACTGGCGACTGCGGTGGAAAATATCGATATAGGCGGCCCGACGATGCTCAGGTCAGCGGCTAAAAATCACCGCGATGTGGCCGTGGTCGTCAACGCCTCAGACTATGCCGCCGTGGCCGGCGAGTTACAAGAAAACAACGCTCAGCTTGCCTACCAGACGCGCTATGAACTGATGGTGCGAGCCTTCGAGCATACCGCTAGTTACGATGGCATGATAGCCAATCACTTCGGCGGCCGAGATACCGAAAACCTTCCGAAAGGATTTGCCAACACCTACAATGCCCAGTATCGCAAAGCGCAGGACATGCGCTATGGCGAAAATCCGCATCAGCAAGCGGCATTCTATACTGAGGCAAACCCTCCACAGGCATGCATAGCCACGGCTGTGCAGTTGCAGGGTAAAGAGTTGTCGTTCAATAATATCGCCGACACCGATGCCGCGCTGGAGTGCGTAAAGCAATTTCAGCGGCCGGCCTGCGTGATTGTCAAACATGCCAATCCGTGCGGAGTCGCGGTGGCTGACGACATTGGGCAGGCCTACCAACTGGCGTTTGAAACCGATCCCGAATCGGCCTTTGGCGGTATTGTTGCTTTTAATCGGGAACTCGATGCGGCCACTGCAGCAGCGATCTGCGAGCAGCAATTTGTCGAGGTCATTATTGCCCCCAGTGTCGCCGGAGAGGCGGTTGTCGCGGTCGCGGCGAAAAAGAATGTACGCTTGTTAGAGTGTGGAATGTGGGATCAACAACAACCACCGAGTCTCGACTACAAGCGCGTCAACGGTGGTCTGTTAATCCAACATCGTGACGACGCCATGGTCACGCCTGACGATCTCAAGGTGGTTAGCGATCGAGTACCCACAGAAGCGGAAATCGAGGACATGCTGTTTGCCTGGAGAGTCGCCAAAATGGTCAAATCAAACGCCATTATCTATGCCAAAGACGGTCGAACTATCGGCGTCGGAGCAGGCCAGATGAGTCGCATCAACTCGGCACGTATTGCCGCTATAAAAGCCGAACACGCCGGGTTATCGGTTACCGGAGCGGTAATGGCCTCGGACGCGTTTTTTCCGTTTAGAGATGGGATTGACAATGCCGCTAGTTCTGGGATCCGTTGCATAATCCAACCCGGAGGGTCGATGCGCGACAACGAAGTGATTGCTGCCGCCAACGAAAACGGCATGGCGATGGTGTTTACCGGCATGCGACATTTTCGTCACTGACCGACACTGTGGCGCGCCTTTAGCCGATATTTTTGGTGTGTGCAAAGGCCTCCAGTGCACGCGCTCGCGATGCCTTAAGGTCGACGATAGGCGCTGGGTAGTCAACGCCTATAACCACCTTTGCGGCGCTTAAAATTGCCTCGGGGGCAAGCCAGGGCGCATGGATATATTTTTTCGGTAGTGCGCTCAGTTCCGGCACATAACGACGAATATAATCGCCGTCGCCATCAAATTTTTCGCTCTGAGTAATCGGATTAAAGATTCGAAAGAACGGCGCGGCGTCAGCACCACTGCCAGCCACCCACTGCCAGCTAGCACTGTTACTCGCCAGATCGGCATCCACCAGACAATCCCAAAACCAGGCCTCGCCATGATGCCAGTGAAGCAACAAATTCTTGACCAAAAAGGATCCAACCACCATGCGCACGCGGTTGTGCATATACCCGGTGAGCCACAACTCACGCATCCCTGCATCCACCAAGGGGTAGCCGGTGCGGCCGGCCTGCCACGCCAATAGCGCCTCGGGATCAGTAAGCCAAGGGAAATTATCAAACCTTGACTGGAGATTTTTCCTCGGCAACTGGGGAAAATGATAGAGCAGATAGTGCGAGAACTCACGCCACCCTAACTCGCTTAAAAAAGTATCTAACCCGGCGCCATCGCCGGCATAGTCGGCGCCTGCCTGGGCGCGGTACCACGCGCTATTCACAGATATCTGACCAAAATGTAAATACGGCGATAAGCGGGAGACATTGGCGCGATTCGGAAAATTTCTGCCGTCGCGGTAATCTTCGAGTTGGCTATCAACGAAATCGTCCAATCGGCGGTGCGCGCCCTGCTCGCTGATCTCCCAGCATTCGCGCAGGGGGGCGTCCCACCCCACCCGCGGCAACAATTCGAGATCGCCAATGCGCAGAGAACGAGCACTTGGCTCGCAGTTAGCGAGATGCAACGTCGGCGTGGGCAGCGGTTCGCGCGGCGCTGGCGCCGATAAACACCCGCGTCGGTAGTACGGAGTAAACACGCGATACGGTGTGGCGTCTTTTTTCAGAACCTGCCAGGGCTCCCACAACAGACTGGCGTTGCTACTATGAGCTGCAATACCGCGAGCGCGCAGTTGGATTTTCAGTTGGCTATCGCGAGACAGACGCCATGGCTCGTAACAACGGTTCCAGTAGACGCAAGTAGCGCCATAGTGCGCGACCAGCGAGGGTATGATTTCGCTGGCATCGCCGCGGTAAAATTGTAACTGCCCGTCGAGGGATTGACCGAGCGACGACAACGCGTGATGCAACCACCAGCGACTCGCCGCCCCGATACGATCCTGAGCGGCGTTTACGTCGTCTAATATATAGATCGGAATTACCTTGGCGTGCTCCGAAGCGGCAACCAATGCCGGATTATCGCGAATGCGTAGATCTTGGCGAAACCACATAATGACCGGGGCTGAACTGAGTTCTGACATAATGATTTTCGTTATTTTTGGTTACCGTAAAACGGCAGCAAGTGAATGACGGATAAGCGGAGCGCTTGGTACATCTGGGTCTGCGCTCAGTGTATACGATATGAGTGGCCAATAGGCCTTAACAAAAGGCCCAATCGCTGGATTGTTACGCTTTTTTGATCGCCTGCTGACGGCTGTCTGATATAATAATATAGCGTTTTTTTAGAAGAGTTAGTATGAAAGTATTGGTGATTGGTGGCGGTGGCCGCGAACATGCGTTGGCCTGGAGTGCGGGGCGCTGCGCCGGCGTAGACAAGGTCTTTGTGGCACCGGGCAATGCCGGGACCGCGCTGGAATCAGGCATTGAGAACGTCGATCTTAGCGTCGACGACTTTGCCGGACTGGCTGACTTTGCCTGCCAGCACAGCGTTGAGTTGACCATTGTCGGGCCAGAACAGCCGTTGGTTGACGGCATCGTTAATTTTTTTCAGGAACGTCAACTAGCAATCTTTGGACCCACCCAAGGGGCCGCACAACTCGAGGCGTCTAAAGCCTTCACCAAAGATTTTTTGGCGCGCCACAACATACCCAGCGGAGACTATCAAACTTTTACTGAGCGGGATGCCGCCATCGCCTATGCGCGTGCTAAAGGCGCGCCCATTGTCATCAAGGCGGATGGACTGGCCGCAGGAAAGGGAGTGATTGTCGCCACGTCCCTGAGCGAGGCCGAGGACGCTATCACCGATATGTTGTCTGGAAACGTTTTTGGCGTTGCCGGGCACCGAGTTGTGGTCGAGGAGTATCTGGATGGTGAAGAGGCCAGTTTTATCGTTATGGTAGACGGTAAAAACGTCCTGCCGATGGCCACCAGCCAGGATCATAAACGGGTGGGCGACGGTGACTGCGGGCCCAATACCGGTGGAATGGGGGCCTATTCGCCTGCGCCGGTAGTGAGCGCAGAGATTCATCGACGAGTGATGGATGAAATTATTATGCCGACGGTCGAGGGTATGGCTGCTGAAGGCAACCCCTACTGCGGCTTTTTGTACGCGGGTTTGATGATTACTGCCGACGGCGCACCCAAAGTAATCGAATATAACTGTCGATTTGGTGATCCGGAAACGCAGCCAATTGTGCTGCGGCTGCGGTCAAATTTAGTCGAGCACTGCCTCGCTGCGCTGTCGGGTAAACTCGACGGACAGTCGGCAAAATGGGATCCGCGCCCAGCGGTCGGCGTGGTGTTAGCCGCGGCAGGCTATCCTGGAAAATACGCTAAAGGACTGCCAATCAGCGGCTTATCTGATGGGTCGGATGACGGCAAGGTGTTTCATGCCGGAAGCCGTCTCGAGGCCGGCGCTGTGGTCACCAATGGCGGGCGAGTACTCTGTGCAACGGCGTTGGGTGACAGTATCGACAACGCCAGAGATGCGGCTTATGCGCTGTGTCGAGGGGTTCACTGGGACGGCTCTTTTTATCGAAAGGATATCGCTTGGCGCGCACTCAAACGCGACAGATAGAGCGCTATAAGCTCAGCGAGATCGAGGCTAAAAGCGGTTCGACCGGCCATTGCGAAGCGCATCATTCCTTAACGATACTCTGAATCGCAGCGACCAACCAGCGATGAATCGGTGAGTCCATGGTTCGAGCGTGTTGCAGTAGCACAAGGGTGATCGACTTCTCGTGTGGAAGATCATCGGGGAAACTCTTGCGCACGATGGGGTACATCTCTTCCTCGAGAGTGTGCCCGTAACGCGCCGCGACCATCAAACAATCACTGTCACTGATGGTCTCCATGGCGGTCATAAACTGCTTGGTAACCAGCGCTTTTTTACGTTTCCGACCTAGTCGCCGTAGAGTTTTATCAAACCGTGAGTCGGTTCTCGCGCTGACCCGTTTTGCAATCAGCAGATAGTATTGCACGTATGGGTATTCAAGGAGGTCGTCCAGCGTCAATTTAGATTTTGCCGCCAAAGGGTGGCCCTCGCGCATCCATATAGAGGGGCGATAAGTGGTCAGGTGCGTGGCACTGATATCATCGCTGAGCGTTTTATCGATATCGATGGCAAAATCGAGTAGCCCGGCAGCCAGTTCGCCTTCAACAGAGTCAGTATCGCTCGAAATCGACAGCACCACCCCGGGCGCACGCTCGCTTAACATCCGAGTCAGTTGAGAGATCAATGAAATGGCAAAGAATTCTGGGACGGCGATGCTGATTTCGCCCTCATAGGAGGCGGGGTCAAACTCACCACGAGCAACCATTTCAAGAATATTCTCTAACATATTGGGCAACCGCCTCTGTAAATCTTGCGCCCTGGGCGTTGGTACCAATTCGTTGCCGGAGCGTGTAAACAGCGGGTCGTCCAGTTGTTGCCTGAGACGCTGCAGCACTCGACTCATAGCCGGTTGGGTAATGTATAACCGCTGCGCGGCGCGGGTGACGCTTTTTTCCTCGAGCAAAGCCTGCAGAGAAACCAACAGGTTGAGGTCCATACGCGACAGTTTTTGTAAATTCATGGGAACCTCATGGAATAACCAACAATCATAAGTGGGCTATAAATAATGCATTTGCTTTATGTTGTGGTCAAGCCTCAATGTTATCTTTCGGTTTTTGCGCCCTAAAAATTACTTATGGGCATCCGTGATAGGGCTATTGAACCCTCGAATTTACTTGTATCGCTGCGGTGCCTGTCAACCTATAAAAGGTAATATCATCTAAATGTAGCGTCTAAACATGCGCTATTCAATCTCAGTTAATGGAGCATCGAAAATATTCAACGCGACTCTTCCTGGCTCCGTTTTATGCTGCCTATCTAAACCCAACAAACCTCATAAGAACCTTGCCGTGACCGCGGGTAAGCAAAGGGCTAAAAATAAACCGCCGCGCAGCTCAGATTTTTTAGGTCTCGCACAACAGGAGGGTAGAACAAC
>DDJS01000122.1 GCA_002339165.1 Cellvibrionales bacterium UBA2618
GACATTCACTACTTTTTGAGGCATCGGGCATCTTGCTCTGCACCTTTTATAACGTCCTGTCGCTCGCACTGCTTAGCCCCCGTTGCGCAGGCCGCAAAGACTTTTCATGGGGTCATGCGACACAATCCGTTGGGCTTAAAGGATGCTAACAAGCAAGATAATTCTGGCGATCAATAGCCAAAGGAACTATAACCTATCGACTAGATTGGCTTAATCCGGCTGGCCGTAGGACATCAAACGTTGATAACGCCGATCCAGCAACACCTCTAAATCGACGGATTGGAGTTCATCGACCTGTTCAATCAGGCGCCCGCGCAAGGCATCGCTCATGGTTTCTATGTCGCGATGCGCCCCACCTAGGGGTTCGGCAATGGTTTCATCTATGATGCCTAGCGCCTGCAAATGCGACGAGGTAACGCCCATCGCCTCAGCCGCCTGTGGCGCTTTTTCAGTGGTCTTCCAGATAATATTGGCACAACCCTCGGGTGAAATCACAAAGTAGGTGCTGTACTGCAACATATTCAAACGATCGCCCACGCCTATCGCCAACGCGCCACCCGAACTACCCTCGCCTATGACGGTACACACAATCGGCGTTTTTAAGCGCGACATCACCGCTAAATTACGCGCTATAGCCTCTGAAATATTGCGTTCTTCAGAGTCTATACCCGGATAGGCTCCCGGGGTATCTATCAGAGTTAACACCGGCATTTTAAAGCGCTCTGCGGTCTCCATTAGGCGCAGCGCCTTGCGGTAGCCTTCGGGTTTAGGCATGCCAAAATTACGCATGACTTTGTCGGTGACACCACGGCCCTTCTCTTCCCCTATGACCATGACCGGCTTGCCATCGAGTCGCCCCACTCCGCCAATAATCGCACTGTCATCACCAAAATGGCGGTCACCGTGTAATTCATCCCAATCGGTAAAGATGCGTTGAATATAATCCGCGCTATAAGGTCTGTGGGGATGTCTGGCTACCTGTACCACCTGCCATGGTGTCAGCTTACTGTAAATGCGCCCTGTGAGCTTTTGCGACTTGTCGCGCAACCGCGCAACCTCTTCGGCAATGTTTAAATCATTGTCATTGCCAACCGATTGTAACTCTTCAATTTTGGCTTCCAGTTCAGCAATCGGTTGTTCAAAAGGCAGGTAGTTTAAATTCATAACAAATCGGGGCTTAGTGCTAAAGTGGTGCGTAGTCTAACATTTTTGCAGCACTCTGCTAGGGCACCCATTCACAGCGCGCAATGTTTTTACAAATAGCGCAGGGTTACGCTGTGAGTGCCGAACTGATCGCGTAATTTGGCGATTAATTCGTCACGCGGTTGAATCCTCCAATCTTCACCCAACGCCAATTTAGCCGCTGCATCGTTTACCGAGTAATCGATCACCACGGGGCAAATCCCCTCGCGATAATCATTTAACGTGTGTTGCACACGATCCACCCAATCGGGCGCACTACCGTCTATTTGCAACTCTAAAGTTTTCAACTTTGCGCAGCGCGCCGAGTAGATCGATTGTATCGACTCGGCCAGCATTTTGAGTCCACCGGTAAAGCCATCTTCGGACACCGTTCCCTTGACCACCAACATCGCATCCTTGACCAAGAGTTCTCGGTAAGCGATAAATTTTTCTGCGAACACTGAAAGCTCAAGCCGACCACTCTTGTCGTCAAGCGTCAAGAACGCGAAATTTTCACCGCGTTTATTTTTCATAATTCGAATACCAATAAGCATTCCAGCCACCGTGCATGGCTCTTTACCCGGACGGGTTTTAGCAATCGATGTCAGCGCCATCAGCTGCATTTCGTCCCGGTATTCGTCGATCGGATGACCTGTCAGAAAAAGGCCGAGGGTTTCCTTTTCTCCCGCCAGGCGTTCTTTTGACGTCAGGTCGCGCACGTTGGGATAATTGCCATAATTTATCGCTTCGGCACTATCCGCAATCGAGCTACCAAACAAGTCCCCCATACCACTGTTGGCGTTGTGCGCCTGTTGTTCGGATATCTTGATCGCCTCATCCATGGCCATCAACATTAATGCTCGCCGGTAACCCGTCTCACCCGCAGGGCCTATTTGATCGAGAGCGCCGGCGCGGATCAGCGCATCCAGCGCGCGCTTGTTAACTTTTCGCGCATCCACACGAGCGCAAAAATCAAATAAATCAACAAAGGCTCCGCCCGATTTTCGCGCCTCGATAATACTCTCAACCGGCCCCTCACCAAGCCCTTTGATAGCGCCTAATCCGTAGAGAATTTGATTCTCCTGATCGACGCTAAATTGAAACTCACCAGCGTTAACGTCTGGCGACAGTAGGCTCAAACCCATGGCCCGGCACTCGTCGATGAAGCCCACCACCTTATCGGTTTTATCCATATCGGATGAGATCGTTGCGGCCATAAATTGTGCTGGATAATGCGTCTTAAGCCAGGCCGTTTGATAGGCCACCAGCGCGTAGGCCGCCGAGTGAGATTTATTGAAACCGTAGCCCGCGAATTTCTCCATCAATTCAAAAATGTTCGTTGCCAGCGACTCGCTATAGCCTTTGTCGAGAGCTCCCTGAACAAAGATCGAGCGCTGTTCGGCCATTTTAGCGACGTCCTTTTTACCCATGGCACGCCGCAATAGGTCGGCGCCACCGAGGGTAAACCCAGCCATTACCTGGGCGATTTGCATCACCTGTTCTTGATACAAAATAATCCCATAGGTTGGCTCTAAACTGGGCTTTAGGCACTCGTGTTGGTATTGCGGGTGAGGGTAACTGACTTCGGCACGACCCTTTTTTCGGTTGATAAAGTCATCGACCATACCCGATTGCAGTGGACCCGGTCGAAACAGCGCAACCAGCGCGATAATATCTTCAAATCGATCCGGCCCGAGCTTGCGTATGAGTTCCTTCATGCCGCGCGATTCTAGCTGAAATACCGCAGTGGTTTCGGCCCGTTGCATGAGTTTAAACGTCGCCTCGTCATCGAGCGGGATTGCCTCTATTTGCAGCGCTGCTTCAGCCTCCTCCGCGCGCCTTTGATTGATCATTTTTACCGCCCAATCGATGATCGTCAAAGTCCTCAAACCAAGAAAATCAAACTTGACCAAGCCCGCTTCTTCGACATCATTTTTATCGAATTGGGTGACCATCCCAGATCCGCTTTCGTCGCAGTAGACCGGTGAGAAATCGATGATCTTGGTCGGTGCTATAACCACACCACCGGCGTGTTTACCGCAGTTTCTGGTCAGACCTTCAAGTTCTAACGCCAAGCTCCATATTTCCTCGGCTTCCTCATCTTGGTCGAGAAAATCGCGCAACATAGCCTCTTGTTCATGCGCTTTTTCGAGCGTCATTCCCACTTCGAATGGAATCATCTTCGATAATTTATCCGCCAACCCGTACGACTTTCCCTGCACCCGTGCAACGTCTCTGACCACCGCCTTTGCTGCCATTGTCCCAAACGTAACGATCTGCGATACCGCTTGACGGCCATAGCGTTCGGCAACGTATGAAATCACCCGATCGCGCCCTTCCATACAAAAGTCGATATCAAAATCCGGCATCGAAACACGCTCCGGATTCAAAAACCGCTCGAAAAGCAAATCATAAGCCAATGGATCTATATCGGTGATTCGCAACGCATAAGCCACCAACGAACCCGCCCCAGATCCTCTTCCTGGGCCAACCGGAATATCATGATTCTTAGCCCATAGAATAAAATCCATCACAATCAGAAAATAACCGGTAAAGCCCATTTGAATAATAATGTCGAGTTCAAACTTTAGCCGCTCGTCGTAGTCGCTACGAAGCGTTGCAGACAGCTCATCCGCAGCGCGCTGCGACAATCGATCGCGCAATCCGCGTTGCGACAACTGAATAAAGTAATCGTTGGCAGTCAAGCCCTCCGGAATCGGAAACTCCGGCAGCGAATACTCTCCGAGTTGCAGCTCTAAACTACAGCGACGAGCGATTTCCACGCTGTTTTCCAGCGCCTCCGGGAGATCCTCAAACAACTGCTGCATTTCAACCGGTGAACGCAAATATTGCTGATCTGAGTAACGCTTCTCTCGACGAGGATCGTCCAGCGTCCGGCCCTCGGCGATACAGACTCGGGCCTCGTGGGCATCAAACTCCGACGCGTCTAAAAACCGCACATCATTGGTCGCAACCACAGGGCAATCGTGTGCCGCTGCCAGTGCCACCGCCGCTTCGATATAGTCGTCCTCGCCCTGCCGGCCGGTGCGCTGTAATTCAACGTAAAAACGCTCGGGAAACAAGCCCTTAAACCCTTTAATCAAACGCTCCGCATCGTCATTGCGACCCGAATTCAGCGCGATCCCTAGACTGCCCTGAACGCCTCCAGAGAGAGCAATAAGGCCATCGTTGCTACCCTCTAGCCATGCCATTTGAACGTAGGGAACACCTTGACGCTGGCCCTCTTGATAAGCCCTGGAAATAATCGCGGTGAGGTTTCTATAGCCGGCATCATTTTGTACCAACAGCAGTAACTGGCCACTCTGGCCGTCATTACCATCGTCGAGCACGCGCAGGTCGGCTCCAGCAATCGGCTTAATACCGGCAGCCTGAGCGGCCTTATAAAATTTGACAAGGGCAAAAAAATTGGTGACGTCAGTCACCGCCACCGCCGGCATTGCCCGATCGCTAACCGCAGCAATCAGCGGTTTAATACGCACTAAACCGTCAACTAGGGAGAACTCTGAGTGCAACCTCAGATGAACAAAATCAGCGTTCATTGACCCACCGGTTGAGACTTACACACCACGCCATGATAACTAAAGCTATCGCTCAAAAGCTCGCGTACCGATTGATCATAAGCGGGAATCGATGCATCGGATACGCCCTCGATCACCACCCGATCACCCCAGCGCATAACACCCGCACCGCTAGTAAGACCAGCGCCAAAGGTCGCCATGAGTATCGTCATGCCGGGTTTGAGCCTACCACTATCCAGGGCTTCACAGAGGGCTATCGGCATCGACGCCGCAGAGGTGTTGGCATATTTATCAATGCAGATAACGGTTTTCTCGGCGGGAAAATTGAGCTTTCGGGCAAGCCCTTCAATGATTCGGGCATTGGCTTGGTGAGGCACGAAAAGATCGATGTCCTCCAGCGACACTCCGGCAGCTTCAAGGGCTTGATGACAGTCTTTAGCCATCGCCACAATAGCGCGCTTGAAAATGGCTGTACCGTCAAAGTCCAACGATGGATGCAACCCTCCGGTATGCAACTCGGGTCGAATCCCCCAACAGGGAATTTTTAAATAATCACGACTGTCCGGGACACAACTCAATTTCGAAGATAGCAGCCCGACATCAGAGCTACTACTCTGCACCACTACTGCACCTGCACCATCGCCAAACAGGCAGCAGGACTCGCGCTTGTTCCAATCCATCGCCAGAGATAAGCGCTCGGCGCCAATCACCAGCGCGCGCTTTATAGTTCCGGCTTTAATCATATCGGTCGCCACGGTCAATCCATAAAACCAACTGGTGCACGCCGAGTTCAAATCAAAAGCGGCTGCGTCGCTGGCACCCAACTTATTTTTTATGTAACTGGCCGTATTTGGACAGACCTCGTCCGGAGTGGTCGAACCTAAAATCACTAAATCCAGATCTGCCGCGCTCAAACCCGCTGCCGCTAGGGCGTGCTCTGCCGCCAGCCAGCCCATCTCGCCGGTCGAAACGTGGCTATAATGACGTTGTTTAATACCTGTTCGCGATTCAATCCACTCGTCTGACGTATCCACGAAATCGACTAGATCGCGGTTAGTTACAACCAGCGAGGGTATATATCGCCCCCATCCGGTAATTTCTGCGTTGCGCAACGGCATCACTCCCTAAATCGCTGGTAAGATGATAAATGTAAGTGCTCAAGCAACACAGTACAAGGACTAATCTGCTAGCCTAAAAAATTATCTCTCGATGTCGAGCGCTAAAGCGAACGACTGGGCCAATCCCGCGCGCTGCGCAATGGCGCAAACGACATCCGGTGAATTGGCGTCGGCCCAAACTGTCGAAGCGCGGCCATGTGGCGCGCTGTTCCGTAACCCTTGTGCGCCTCAAAACCATAGTCTGGGTAGCGTTTAGCAAGTTCTATCATCTCTCGATCGCGAACCACCTTGGCAACAATAGACGCCGCACTGATGGCATCAACGCGGCCATCCCCCTTGACTACTGCCTCAGCTCTGAAGCGCCAATCGGGCAGCCGATTACCGTCTACCGCAACAAAATCTGGCACCACACTGAGCGCCGTTACCGCCCGATCCATGGCGTTTAATGTCGCCTGAAGGATATTCACTCGGTCAATTTCCGCCACCCCGCTTCTGGCAATTGCATAGCACACAGCGCTTGCCGTAATTTGCTCGAAAAGCTCTTCTCTGCGTTTTTGTGACAGGCGCTTAGAATCATTCAGGCCGACCAATTGGTGGTTCTGCGGTAATATCACCGCAGCGACCACGACATCTCCAGCAAGCGGCCCTCGGCCCACCTCGTCGACGCCGGCAAGACACTCTACCCCCGACGGCGGGCACCAAGCGGCCATTAACGTAGTAACTCGTCGATCGCAGCAGCAGCCAACTCTCCGGATGGTAACTTCAGCGCCTGGTGGAACGCGGTGAATTCTGAAATCAATTGGCCGTTTTGTGCAGGGCTAAAAGCGCCCATCACCGCATCGCTAAGACCATCGACCGTGGCGTCATCCTGAATCAATTCAGGCACTAACATGCGCTTGGCCAATAAATTTGGAATAGAAATAAACGGCGTCACGATCATCGGCGCAACAATTTTGTAGGTCAACGCGCCCAACCGATAACTCACCACCATCGGTTTTTTCAGCAACATCGCCTCGAGTGCCGTTGTTCCGGACGTTAACAAAACCACATCTGAAGCCTCCATGGCGAGTTTTGACTGTTGCTCCAACAACCGCACCTCAGAGAGATTAAAAGACGCGAGTAACGCGGTTAATT
>DDJS01000140.1:0-244 GCA_002339165.1 Cellvibrionales bacterium UBA2618
TGGTTGATGTTGATAACGTAACTTGTCGCTTAAAAGCATTCAATTAAACCTTCATCGTCATACTGTCGAATCTAACGTTAATCATGATGGGGAAATTGCCCGCCCTATCCATGATACTGTCTTAATATTAATATAACTCAAAAGGAAATTCTCAAAATGACTAGAGTCAACTTTAAAAAAGAAGCGAGCGCCTCTTTTTTTGGATTATTATGTTTTACAGCTGATAAAACTGGGGGAGGGGGGG
>DDJS01000140.1:666-13791 GCA_002339165.1 Cellvibrionales bacterium UBA2618
CGACACCACAACGGATTCGAGTAGCAAAAATTCGTCGAACCATACTAAACAAAAAGTTGCCAAACGAGCCGGTGCGCCGTTATTCGATGGTATGGGAGATTTTAGTCATCCAATCACTACCTCGGACCGTTTTGTACAGCGCTATTTTGATCAGGGTATGGTGTTGGCTTTTGGGTTTAATCATGCCGAATCAATACGCGCCTTTAAAGCCGCACAAACTTTAGATCCAAATTGCGCAATGTGTTTTTGGGGTGAAGCATTGGCGAATGGGCCTAACATTAACGTCACGGCTAAAGGCAAAGCCATTATGATGCCTGCTGCACGTGTGGCTGCATATGCAGCTATTCAAAAAGCATTGTCATTAAAAACTAATGCTAGCCAAGCAGAGCAAGATTATATTGATGCCTTAGCGGCGCGTTACAACGGCGACATTGATACTCCGCGCGAGCCACTCGACATGGCATACGCAACGGCGATGCATACGTTATCACAAAAATACCCAAATGATGATGACGCTGCGGCAATGTTTTCCGAGGCACTAATGAACACGATGCCTTGGAATTATTGGTCAGACGATGGCAGCCCCAAGCAAGATACGGTAAAAGTAATAAACGCGTTAGAGAGAATTATCGCTAGAAGCCCTAAGCACACTCTGGCGCTGCATTTGTATATTCACGCGGTTGAAGCATCAAGTAATCCGGGGCGCGCTGAGGTAGCGGCCGACACACTTTCTAATCTAGTGCCAGGTTCTGGTCATTTAGTGCATATGCCATCACATATTTATTGGCGAATAGGGCGATACAATGATGCTTCTGAAGCCAATATTAGAGCCGCGCAGGTAGATGAAGCCTATATAGCCGCATGCAATGCACAAGGATTTTATCCCGCTCTATACTACCCACATAACATCCATTTTCTATGGGCAGCCTCGGCCATGGAGGGACGCAGTGAGATTTCAATCGAAGCGGCCCGAAAAGTCGCGGCGAATATTCGCCTGGAGCAAATTGAGCAATTTCCCACGGTTGAATTTTTCCATACAATTCCTTTATTGGCATTAACTCAGTTTGGCAAATGGGATGAGGTTTTAGCTGAACCTAAGCCTGTTGAGTCCCTTGCGTTTTCAACCGCAATATGGCATTACGCTCGTGGTGTTGCTCTAGCTCGACAAGGCAAGATTGCTCTGGCTACAGCAGAAAGCACGGCGCTGAAACTATTACTGCAAACAGATAAAATATTGTTTTTAGATGGCAATGATTACCCTGCAAGTAAAGTGTTAAAAATTGCTGATGATTTATTAACTGGCGAAATAGCGATGTCAAGTACAGAGCATAATCAAGCTATTATCGCCTTTGAAAATGCCGTCATCGAACAAGATAGTTTGCCTTATACAGAGCCACCTTTTTGGTATTACCCTACGCGCCAATCATTGGGTGAAGCGCTACTCAAAAAAGGTGATAACAGCGAAGCAGAATCTGTATATAAAGCAGACCTAAAACGCTATCCACGCAATGGTTGGTCAATGTTTGGTTTGATACAGAGCTTAGAGGCACAAGGTAAAGATGAAGAAGCAAGTATGGTAAAAGCCAAATTCGATGCTGTTTGGTCTAGGTCCGACGTTACGCTTTCTGGCTCAAGGTTATAACTGTTTTTTTGCCCGACGGGCAGTGTTAAATGAAGGCGGCGAGCGTAGGAAGAATAAACGCTTGCCGCTTTTCTTGTTATTATTTAAAAATAAATTTGACGCACAGACAATACTCCAAAGAACTGACGTCAACATAAAAAATTTAATAGATAAAAGTAATACGTCAATGCCTTCGCATCATGCTGCTGGCAATCATCAATTAGCCACTCTAAGAAAAGCGGCTTTTAGTAAAATGCCAGACCACCTATTACACGATATATTTGGAACCTTATCTTCGTTTGGAGATGAGGAAGATTTTAATATTCCTGAAATGATCTGGAATATTAAAGGTCCGGCTATACATGTATTACCAGTAGCTATATATGTATAACAAGTTGCTGCATGGTAAAAACTACTCGCTCGCGCTTACATTTTTCCGCTGAGCGAAAGCGTTATGTTGCTCAATAAAGTAAAGTTATGATTCAATTACGGAGTACTAAAAAGGTTCAAGGCTTCATAGGTATTAGAAAAAATAACCTCTGTGAAATTTCAGAGAGAGAGTCATCCCTTGGTAATTGGATAGCAAATATTTTCATTCAAGATCGCCGGAAAGTTATGTGCTTTATGAATGAAAGAACATAACTTTCATTTGTTTTGATTGGAGTAAAAAAAACAAAAGCGAAAGAGACTATTGAGTCTTTTCCTATAGGTTTAGGGCAACTATTAACTCTTGAGGGCGTTGATATCAATCTTTAATTACAGCTGAAGGTGGTTTAGCTAATTGTAATATGACTTTAATAATAATGAATATCAATCGGACGCCTCAACGTGTATTAGGTTGGAAAAATTCAATAACTAAGATTTTCTTTATTGACCGTATGCTGGGTTTCTGTCGCTCATTTTGCACAGCTGGTTCGAGCCATACTTATTGTGGGAGTATGGCACACCACCGCATGGTAAATGTCTCAGACGCCCCCATTATACGAGTAGTGGATGACCTCATGATAATCAATTGATGTTAGGGCAAGTAAAAACTACTGAAAAATCACACGAAATTACAGCACTTTCTACTTATTAAAAAATTTAGATATCAAACGGAGTATTGTCACCACCGACGCAATCAATACTCAAGGTAAATCAAAGTACTTTACATGATGATGTCGTGCTAATTTTTGAAAACACAGCTAGAAGCTATATGCTCAATACTGATAAAGCCATAGATAAAGGGCATGGTCGTATAGAAAAACGTGTCGTCACCTTAGGCAATAAGATTGATTGGTTAACAAAAGCACATTCATATTGACGCCTTGCAAGCATAGCCAAAGTTAGATCCAGACATTATCTTAAAAATGAATGGTCATAAGAGATACGTTATTTTATAGGTAGTGTTGAACATAATGATGCACAAAAGTATATGCATTATGTCCGCGCTCACTGGGGCATCGAAAATTGCCTAGACTGGATGCGTGATACAGCCTTTGAAGATCAACACCGTCTGCGTATGGGGAATGTAGATCAAAACGTAGCGCTGGTTCGGCATATCATACTAAACTTACTCAAAGCAAAAAGAGAGACTAGAGCAGCCATTGAAATCAAGCGTCAAATGGCTGACTGGGATAAGTGATGTTCTTTTGGCATACGTTGGGACTGTCATAGTGACATTTTTTACGGTGGCGCGATCCGTCGGTCGATCTGCGCTAGGGGCGGTGATGGTGCACGTCAGTGCGCGGTAGTTATTTTTTGTCAGTTGCGCGCTTGGCACTGCAGTGTCTTGCTGGGGGGAGTGAACTCTTCGATTTTGTGGTTGCCAGCGGGCGGGTGATTGATCCGCAGACCGAGTGTGCTGCATGCGCCTATGGAGGGGGTTGTTGACCCCACTAAAAAGTCGTTGCAGGGTGCTTTACTTGGTTGTCTTTTGTGTTCGCGTCTTTTCCCAGTACCCTTTTATTTGGCATCTTTGATCACAGCATTTGATCAGCTAACTCGCTATGGCAGAACCGCATCCGGCGCGACCAGAGTCCTGCCCAACAAGCGTCCAGTGCGCCTCACGAGGGTTGCGCAAATAATCAGTCATACTTAATATTGGGCGACGACTGTAAAAATGGCGATGCCGTCAAACACAGGGTTTGATCGTTGCCGTGGAGCCGCGATGGACGCCCCCTTTACTGGGCAGTTTCAGCGCTCTTTTGCCAAGCGTCAGTACTAGCGTGGTATAGGCTTGCAATAACCCCAGAGCGTTAACTCGGCCCGCCGAAAACCCCTGCGACGGCAGGTACTGTATTACTGGCTATGGCTATGGTGAAATGGGCTTTTTTTTGAACGCGAGCGCAGATTTTAACGCTCGACATTTGAGGCGCGAGCGATGAGATTTTTAGTGTATGTTGTTGGATACTTAGTGCTTTTCGCGCCGTATCTATCGGCGCAACAGCAAACCGTTTTAAAGTGCGGTACGTTGATCGATACCGAGGCGGCAACGCTGCGATCAAAGCAACTGATCGTTATAGACGATCAACGCATCACCGCGATTCGCGCGGGTGATCAATACCTTGGCGAGGCGCGGGTGGTCGATTTATCCGAGTACACTTGCTTGCCGGGTTTGATCGATATGCACGTGCACTTAACCAACGGCGATTTGACCAAGATGTATGTCGAAAAATTTACCCTAGGGGTGCCCGATCTGGCATTTATGGCGGCGCGCAACGCGCAGATTACGCTGATGGCAGGGTTTACCACGGTACGTAATCTCGGTGATCGGGGTGAGATCACCGCAGCGCTGCGCAAGGCGATCGACAAGGGGTTAGTTATTGGCCCACGGATATTTACCGCCGGCAAATCGCTCGCCACGACCGGTGGGCATGCCGACCCCACCAACGGTTATCGCGCCGGCTTACGCGGTGATCCCGGGCCTGTCGAGGGGGTGGTTAACAGCGTTGCAGATGCCCGTAAGGCGGTTCGACAGCGCTATAAAAATGGCGCTGACCTGATAAAAATTACCGCCACCGGCGGCGTGCTCAGCCAAGCAAAAAATGGCCAGAACCCGCAGTTTTTTGATGAGGAATTGGCGGCTATAGTCGCCACCGCGGCATCCTATGGTTTTAAAGTCGCCGCACACGCCCACGGTGTCGAGGGAATGCAGCGGGCGATTCGCGCAGGCGTTGCCAGCATCGAGCATGGCACCTTTATGGACGCCGCCACCATGCGCTTGATGAAAAAGCACGGAACTTATCTAGTGCCGACGATTTTGGCGGGGGATTTCGTCGCCAAAAAAGCCAAGATCGATGGCTATTTTCCCGACATAGTCAGGCCAAAGGCTGCGGCGATTGGGCCCAAGATACAGGCGACGTTTGGTCGCGCGTACCGCGCGGGCGTCAAAATTGCGTTTGGCACCGACTCCGGCGTGTCGGCCCATGGCGACAATGCTCAGGAGTTTGCGCTGATGGTCGAGGCGGGCATGCCCGCCATGCAGGCAATTGTCTCTGCCACCACCAACGCAGCCCAACTGCTCGACATGCGTGCGCAGTTGGGTTCGATCAGCGTCGGCAAATATGCAGACGTGGTTGCGGTTAAAGGCAATCCGGTCGAAGATATCACCCTACTGGAAAATATTGGCTTTGTGATGAAAGCCGGAAAAATAGTGAAGGCGAAATAATCATGATTGTATATGGCGTCGCGCTGCTATCATTTTGCATGTTGTTGGGTACCTATGCGGGCAATTTGCTCGGTGGATTACTCGGCCTAGAGGCAAACGTTGGTGGCGTGGGTATTGCCATGCTGCTGCTCATTTTGCTGTCTAATCTGAGCAGTAAAAAGTTCCGTTTAAACGCCGTGTCCGAGTCGGGTATTTATTTTTGGAGTGCGATGTATATACCGATTGTGGTCGCCATGGCGGCAAAACAGAATGTGTTGGCCGCGCTATCGAGTGGCTGGCTTGCGGTTGTCGCAGGTGCGCTGGCGGTGGCTGTTAGCTTTGCCGCCATACCGCTAATTTCGCGCTTAGGAGTTGATGACAACACCGATAGCGAGACCCAATGATGGATGATTCAATGTGGGTTGAGCTGCTTGTCGACAAGGGTTTGGTGGCAGCTTTTTTATTCGTCGGACTGATTACTTGGCTGTCGTATTGGCTGTCTAAACATGTTACCCGTGGCTACGTTCACGGTTCCGCCATCGCCATTGCGATTGGCTTGGGGCTCGCCTACCTCGGCGGGCTTTATACCGGCGGCAACAAAGGTCTGGCTGATATAGCGATGTTTAGCGGGTTGGCGGTGCTCGGCGGTTCGATGCTCCGCGACTTCGCCATTATAGCCACCGCTTACGGTGCTGATCTCACCGCGATTAAAAAAGCTGGTTGGGTCGGCGCCTTGTCGGTTGTGATTGGGGTGGTGCTGTCATTTGTGGTGGGCGCTCTGGTGGCGTACGCCTTTGGCTATCGCGATGCCGTTGCCATTACCACCATTGGTGCGGGCGCCGCGACCTATATCGTCGGTCCGGTGACCGGCACAGCGCTCGGCGCCAGTTCTGAGGTGATCGCGCTGAGTATTGCCGCTGGACTGGTAAAATCCATTTTGGTGATGATATGCACCCCTTGGGTCGCCAACTCGATCGGCCTCAACAATCCTCAATCGGCGATGGTATACGGCGGGTTGATGGGTACCACCAGCGGGGTCGCCGGTGGCCTGGCGGCAACCGACCCCAAATTGGTGCCCTATGGCGCGATGACGGCGACTTTTTATACTGGGGTGGGCTGTTTACTGGCGCCCTCTCTTTTGTTTTTAATCGTTCGGACTGTGATTGGATAACGCAAAAATTCGCCGCACAGACCCAGCCCCCAAGATCGAGCGGTCGAGTTACACTACAAGCTGAGGATTTTATGACCCAGACCAACGGCAACTTATACCACCACTTTCAGAAACAATTTGACCGTGCTGGCGATAAACCCGCGCTAGTGCTGGCGGATAAATCGAGCATTACCTATGCCGATCTGGCGCGTGAATCAGCTCGGCTGGCGCGTTATTTGACCGATCTGGGTATTCAGATCGGCGATCGGGTCTCGGTTCAGGTGGCTAAATCCCCGCGTGCGCTGTACCTATATCTCGCCTGTTTACGCGCCGGCTTTGTGTTTCACCCGCTGAATACCGGCTACAAGGACGCAGAACTAGACTATTTTTTGAGCGATGCCGAGCCGGCGCTGATGGTCTGTGATGGCAGCGACCAACAACGCATGGCCGCGCTGTGCCAAAAACACTCTGTCGGCCATCTGCTGACGCTGAACGCTGACGGTAGTGGCAGCCTGCCAGATGGCGCAGAGCATGCGGCTGCCGAGTTCGGTGTGATCGAAAGGACGGATCATGACCTCGCCGCGCTGTTGTATTCGTCTGGCACCACCGGCGTGCCAAAGGGGATTATGCTCAGCCATCTGAACCTGCGCAGCAACGCCGAGTGTCTGGTTGAGGCATGGGGCTTTAGTCAGGACGATGTGTTGTTGCATGCGCTGCCGATTTTTCACGTTCACGGCCTGTTTGTGGCCCTCGGATGCGCCTTTTTAAGCGGCGCTAGTATGCGTTGGCTAAAGGACTTTGACGTCCAACAGGTGCTTGAGCAACTGCCCAACTGCACGGTGATGATGGGCGTGCCAACCTATTACACGCGACTGTTGGCGAGCGATCAGTTCGACCACACGCTGACGTCCCGCATGCGACTGTTCATCTCGGGTTCTGCGCCCCTATTAGCCGACACTTTTGAGCAATTTTTAGATCGAACCGGGCAGTCGATTTTGGAACGTTATGGCATGACCGAGACCAATATGAACACGTCTAATCCTCTGGTGGGAGAGCGCCGCGCCGGTACCGTCGGATTGCCACTGCCGGGTGTTGAGGTACGGGTAGTCAATGCCGAGGGTACGCCGGTTCACGGTGGTGCAATAGGCGATATTCAGGTTCGTGGTGACAATGTCTTTAAAGGTTACTGGCGCATGCCCGAAAAGACCGCAGAGGACCTAGGTGATGATGGGTTTTTTACCACCGGCGACAAGGGCACCCGGTGCGAGCGCGGCTATGTGTCCATCGTCGGGCGAGCCAAAGACATGGTCATTAGCGGTGGGCTCAACGTGTACCCAAAAGAGGTTGAGCTGGTGATCGACAGCCTCGATGGAATCCGTGAGTCGGCGGTGATTGGCATTGCCCACGCTGATTTTGGCGAGGCCGTGGTCGCCGTGGTGATTTACCATGGCGGTCAGGACCAACCTGACGAAGCGGCGATTATTGCTGCGCTCAAGGCGCAGATTGCAGGTTTTAAAGTACCCAAAAAGGTGATTGCGATCGAGCAGTTACCGCGCAATACCATGGGCAAGGTGCAAAAAAATCGCCTGCGCGAGCGCTTTAATGATCTGTTTAAATCGATCTAATGCGGACAACAATCAACAATCAACAATCAACAATCAACAATCAACGTTTAAGGTTTTTCGGTTGGTCGTTTTAGTGGGCGATTGTCGGTGGACCAAAAATTGCCAGCCGAGGGTGTATTGGATATGCATAATTTGGCATTGTGCAGCGGGCAATGTCTTTTAGCAGGCTTAAAGAAAAGCTGATTAGGGAACGCAGATGGGAATTTATTTAACCGAACATTCGACCCTTATATCCGCGCAAAGGCAATCCGCCTTGCAGTGGTCTAAATGGTCGGATTTTGCATTGCCCAGCGCTGGGTACAAGAGCACCGCCTTATGAATACTTTTCACGCGCTCGATGCACAGCTTTCGGTAACAAATCCGCACGCCTATGCCGATGGCTTAGCACAACTCTACCAGCGTCACGTGGCCGAAAAAATGTCGCGCTTTCAGGCCATTTTGGTGGCCACGGGCTACCGTGAAATGGTCATCGGTTCGGGGTCAAATAAAATGCAATTTCAGGATGATATGGCCTACGCATTCACAGCCAATCCATATTTTCGCGAGTGGCTGCCCCTGACTACTCGGGCCGATTGTTATGTTCAGATCGATGCGACGGCAAGCAAGCCCCGTTTGTTTTTACTCGCCGTGGAGGACATCTGGCACACCGCACCGGAGCGCTTGCCCGAGGGTTTTGAACAGGCCTTTGAGATCGTTGAATACCAGACCGTCGACCAGGTGTTGCAACACCTAGCAACGGGCAATAGCGCCTTGATCAATGAAACCAACGAACTGTGCGTGCCGGCTGAACAGCACAATCCTCAGGCCGTTATCGACCAGATCGATTACCAGCGGCTGGGTAAAACCCACTACGAGCAGGCGTGCGTGCGCGAGGCCAACCGCCGAGCAGTACCAGCCCATCGGGCGGCTCAACAGGCTTTTTTGGCGGGCGCGTCGGAGGTGCAGATTGCCGCGGCTTATCTGGCTGCCTGCGATAGTCGCGAGAGCGAAATGCCCTACGGCATGATCGTTGGCGTGAACGAACACGCCGCGGTATTGCATCACCACAATCTGTTCAAACAACCCCAGACTCCGCGCAGTTTTTTGATCGACGCCGGCGTTGAATTCAACGGCTACGCCTCGGACATCACCCGCACCTATGCTTACCACGCGGGTGGCGATTTTGCGGCGATGATCAAATGCATGAACGTCAAGCAGTTAAAGCTTTGCGCCGAGGGCGGTATTGGTCGTAATCCGGCGGATATACACGCCTTGTCACAGCGCATGATCGCCGAGGTACTGATCGAATTTGGCGTGTTAAGGCTGTCGTTGGAGGAGGCGGTTGCGGCGGACATTGCCGGCTATTTTTACCCCCATGGTCTGGGCCATCATCTGGGCGCGAACGTTCACGATAAAGGCGGTCAGATGGCCAATGCGCAGGGCGACAGGCTTGCGCCGCCTGAAAAATACCCCAACTTGCGCGCCACAGCACCGATGGTGGCCAATCAGATCCATACCGTCGAACCGGGGCTGTATTTTATTCCCGCCTATTTGGACAAGCTCAAAGCTGGGAATTATGCCCATTGCATCAATTGGCGCGCGGTGGAGGACTATACGCCCTATGGGGGCATTCGCATCGAGGACAACATCATTGTCCACCCCGACAACCGGTTGGAAAATCTAACCCGCGATGCGTTTGCGGTTGAATGACGCCACGCGTTGGTTCGGGACGGCAACGGTAAGCGCACTGCACGCACTTTGTGAGTTTTTTACTAGTGCTATATGAGTGCCGTGACGGGTACTATCAGTGACGCCACGCTGATGGCTGATTAAACGCCAGACACTCTGCACAAGATGCAATCGTCAAAAGGCGCAATTATTGACCCGTCTCGGCTATTTTCGAGGTGCGCCTTACAACGCGATCGAGCAGGTAGGGCACACCGATGGAGGCGGTTCTTAACACCACACTATCGCTGCCCTGTATCTGCCCCAGCGCCTCCCTTTCTTGGTTTTTATCGACAGTGTATGATTGGCCTTTGAGGGGAAGCTTATGGCGCGTCTAGGTATATCTAATCGGGCGGCATTGATCGCGGTGGGTAGCGCTTTTGTGGTCGGTTTGATCGGCAGTTTGGCGATTCGGCCGGTTGATAATGTGGCCGTTGCCGACCAACGCGCGTCTACATTCGACGGCGCTGTACCGGCGCGGATAGACTGGCGAGTGCCGATTGTCTTTCAGACCAGCATGCCGGTGATTGGCGAGAATCCGATCTATGTATCGGCGGTTGTTCGTGCGGCCAGCGATGGCGCGGTGCAACTTAAACTTTTCGAGCCGGGCGAAATAGTCCCCGCGTTTTCGATCACCGACGCGGTGCGCGATGGTAAAGTCGCCGCGGGCTATACTTGGCTCGGTTACGATCAGGGCAAAATCTCGGCATCGCCGCTGGTCTCTGCGGTGCCCTTCGGTATGGAACCCTGGGAGTATACCGCCTGGTGGTACGAGGCAGATGGCCGCAGGCTCACCGAAGCGCTGTATCTCAAACACGCCATTCATCCCCTACTCTGTGGCATTTCAGGCCCTGAAACGGCCGGCTGGTTTCGGCACCAGATCAACTCGCTGGAGGATTTGCGGGGGCTAAAAATTCGCTTTGCCGGATTGGGTGGCCGCGTTTTGGAACGCCTCGGTGCCAGCGTTACCATGCTGCCGGGCGGTGAGATTTTTCAGGCGCTGGAGAAGGGCGCGATCGATGCTACCGAGTTTGCATTGCCGATCGTCGATCAGGCGCTGGGATTTAATCGGGTCGCCAAGTTTAATTACTATCCCGGTTGGCATCAGCCGTTTACGGCATTGCATTTGGTCGTCAACCTCGAGGTCTGGCGGCGCTTGTCGAGCGCTGATCAGGCGCTGCTGGAGATGGCTTGCACCGCCGGAGTAACCCGCAGTTTGGCGGATGCTGAAGCGCGTCAGGGTGCGGTGATCGAAGGATTTCCAGCGATTGGCGTGAGCGCAGAAAGCCTCTCGGAACCGGTACTTAGGGAACTCCGTCGTGTGACCGAACAAATCCTCGACGAGGAGGCGCTCAAAGACGCCGACTTCGACGAAATCTTGCAGTCGCAGCGCGCGTTTCGGCGCACCTATGCACAGTGGAAATCCCGCGCCTACCTGCCGCGAGATTTTTAGTGGCCAAGCCCTATCTGCCCCATACACCCGCATCGCGCTGGATCGATGGATGGCTCGAACGCCTCGGCCGTAGCCTCTCGTTCGTGTGGTTTGTGCTACTGGCGGTGATCGTCTGCAACGTGGTGCTGCGCTACGTGTTTAATCAGGGCCGCATCGAACTGGAAGAGTTGCAGTGGCACCTTTACTCGGTTGGGTTTTTGCTCGGCATGAGCTACGCCTATCAGGCGGATGCGCACATTCGCGTCGACGTGCTGCACGAAAATTTTAGCGATCCCACCAAGGCGTGGATAGAACTCTACGGGATCCTCCTGCTGTTGTTGCCGTTTATCGCCCTGATATTGATTTTTAGCGTGCGCTTTGTCGAATCGTCGTGGGCTCTGGGCGAGGTGTCGTCATCGCCCGGTGGATTGCCGTTGCGCTGGTTGATCAAGGCAGTGTTGCCGCTGGGCTTTGGCTTGCTGCTGATGTCGGCGCTGTCGCGCTTGCTGCGGATTTGGTATTTTCTATTTTTACAACCGCGTGAGGAGCTGGCCCATGCCGATGAATGAGTTATTGGCCATCGCGATGTTTATCAGCTTTATCGGGCTGGTGTTTAGCGGTTTTCCGGTGGCGTGGTTACTCGGTGGTTTGGCGGTGATGTTCACCGCGCTGGCGATCGTTCTTGAGGCCGACTTTAACCTCACCACCGGCGTCGACTGGGACTATACCTCGCTGACGGTAGAGCGCATTTGGAACGTCATGGAAAACTGGGTAATGGTCGCGCTGCCGATGTTTATTCTGATGGGCCTGTTGCTCGATCGCTCGGGTATCGCCCGCGATCTGATGAACAGCTTTGCGCGACTGTTTGGCTCGCTACGCGGCGGTCTTGCTGTGGCTGTGGCGGTTATCGGGCTGTTGTTGGCGGCCACCACCGGCATCATTGGTGCGTCGGTGGTGTTGTTGGCGCTGCTCGGTCTGCCGGCGATGCTGCAACAGGGTTACGACAAGTCGCTGGCCACCGGTACCGTCTGCGCCGTCGGTACCCTGGGGATATTAATTCCGCCGAGCATAATGTTGGTGCTGATGGCCGATCGCATGGCGATGAGCGTCGGCGATCTTTTTCTGGGCGCGGTATTTCCCGGCGCGCTACTCGGTGGATTGTATATCTTTTACATACTGATGGTCGGCTGGTTGCAGCCCAACAAGGCACCAGCGGCAGCGACCGAACCACTCGACTGGGCTGCGGTTGGCGCATTATTTAGCGCCATCATGCCACCGGCGCTGTTGATTTTTGCCGTGCTGGGCAGCATTTTTATGGGGCTGGCGACCCCGACCGAAGCGGCCGGCGTGGGCGCCGCGGGTGCCTTGGTGCTGGCGTTGGTCAAGCGGCAATTGAGCTTTGCGGCAGCGCGCGAAGTTCTCGAAGAAACCACCCGCACCACCGCCTATATTTTTGCCATCTTGTTGGGTGCCACGGCGTTTTCGCTGGTGCTCCGTGGGCTCGGTGGCGATGAGTTGATCGAACGCGCCTTGCTGGGTTTGCCGTTTGAGCCCTCCGGAATCATTATCACGATTTTATTGGTGACCTTTTTGCTCGGGTTTTTTCTCGATTGGATCGAGTTGACGCTGATCGTCTTGCCGCTGGTGTCGCCGGTGGTTGCGAACCTCGGCTTTGACCCGGTGTGGTTTACCATCCTGTTTGCGGTGTGCTTGCAAACCAGTTTTTTAACCCCGCCGGTGGGCTTTGCGATTTTTTATCTTAAAGGAGTGGCCCCAGAGGGTATCAAGGTGACCACCATTTACCGCGGTGTGCTGCCGTTTATCGCCTTGCAGTTGGTCGGTATGGTGATCATTTTTAACTGGCAGGCAGTAGTCACCTGGCTACCTTCCCAAGCCTACGGCTGATCGCGGTGACTTGTTCGGTTAACCGTTAGGTGAAACATCGTACAAAATCCAGAGCAAAAT
>DDJS01000057.1:0-3746 GCA_002339165.1 Cellvibrionales bacterium UBA2618
GTAAAAGCGACAATTGACGACGTATTTGCGCAACAAAAAACCTACGCGCTTGCGCTTAGAAAATCGGATTACAAACAGCGACTGGCAGTGCTGGAGCGCTTTGAGAAAGCCTTTACGGCCGCCTACGATGATATTCACACAGCTGCTGCTGCAGATTTTGGCAAGCCAGAGGCCGAAGTGGATATGGCCGAGATAATGCCGGTCAGAGCCGAGCTGAAACACATTCGCAAGTCGTTAAAAAGCTGGATGAAACCAGAGCATGTCAGAGCAACCCTGTCGATGTTTGGCACCCAATCACGTATTGTTAAAGAGCCTAAAGGCGTCACTCTCGTGGTATCCCCTTGGAACTACCCCTTTAACCTGACCTTTGGACCCATGATGTGGTCTATCGCTGCGGGTAATACGGTGATTATCAAACCCTCCGAAATGACGCCACAAATGTCCAAAGTGCTGGGTGCAATTGTTAAACAGGCATTTAGACCCGAAGAAGTATCGCTTTTTGAAGGGGAGGCGGATGTTGCCAGTTACCTGACCAACCTGCCATTTGACCATATCTTCTTCACCGGCAGTCCTGCAGTCGGCAAGCATGTCATGGCCGCTGCCGCTAAGAATCTGACGTCAGTGACATTGGAATTGGGTGGCAAGAGTCCGGTGATTGTGGACCAATCAGCTAACTTAAAAAAGTCGGCCGCATCCATAGCCTGGGGTAAATTTAGCAATAATGGCCAGACCTGTATTGCCCCCGATTATATTTACGTGCACGAATCGATCAAAGACCAGTTGGTCAGTGAGCTGACTGCGAGCATTGCGTCACAGTATGGCCTTGGCAACGACGCCAAAATTAATGGCGACTATTGCCGCGTGGTGAATGCCGGGCACCATGGACGTATCAGTGATTTACTCGATGACGCCAAGAGCAAAGGTGGCAAGGTACTGACGGGGGGAGATGTCAGTAAAAATGAGCAATTTATTGCGCCAACACTGATTGAGGGCATGAGCGATGATTCATCCATTATGCAGGAAGAAATTTTTGGCCCATTGTTGCCGATTATTACCTTCTCAGAAATCGATGCGGCCATTGCCTATGTCAACAGTAAGCCCAAGCCACTGGCCCTGTATATCTACAGCACCGATGACAAGGTGACCGACAAAGTGTTGCAAGAGACCAGTGCCGGAGATACCTGCGTTAACCAGACAGTGCTGCATTTTTTGCATCAGAATTTGCCCTTTGGCGGGGTCAATAACAGTGGTATGGGCAAATCGGGCGGCGTTTGGGGTTTTAGGGCATTTACCCATGAGCGTAGCGTGCTGGTGGACAAATTTAGTTCAACGTCAATGCTCTACCCGCCCTACACGCCCAAGGTAAAAAAGCTGATCAAAATGACCATGAAACTGCTGACCTAACTCGGCTGTCGGCCTCACTTGCCGACTTAAGCGCATTAGTTTGCGGGTTGCGGATCGTGAGTCATGGATCATGAGGGATTTTATGCGCTAGATCGGTGCGCTTGCCGCGGGTTTAACTCTCGCTTGCAGTCTAGCTGCTTTGGCTTGCAGTTTATCTGATGCTCTTTCGGTAGCTACAGTTGTCTTCTTAGCATCGAGGCTAGCTCGTCGCCTGACTTGGCCTAACCCCTAACTTAACTGCAAGCTACGTCGCCTAATCTGCGGATTGACTGTCGGAGTGGGGTTTAGCCGTGCGAAAATCACCGTCCATATTCGCCACCAACCATACAAACGCGGCGTAGGCCGCGACGTTTTGCGTGATGTTGGCCGGATTGATCTTATCCAAAGTGTCGTCGGCGGTGTGATGCAGGTCAAAGTAGTCCCAGCCATTTTGTTTGAGGGCTACCACCGGCATACCCAGCTCACGCAGCGGCCCCATGTCTGGGCCACCCGAGGCCTGGTTGCCGCCCATGGCGATGCCAAGGGGTTGCAGCACCTTATGAATAGCGCGCATATCGTCGAGGGCGCTGTCGGCAACGCGGGTGTCAAAGCGCCAGATTTTACCCGCGCCAAAATCAGATTCGGTGCCGACGACGTGTTGATCTAGGCTATTTTGGTATTTCTTTGCGTAGGCTTTAGCGCCCACTAATCCGACTTCTTCAGAGCCAAACATCACCACTCTAATGGTTCGCTTGGGTGGGGTTTTAAGGTCCAGTATCAGTTTTGCAGCGGCCACCGTTATGCCGATGCCGGCACCGTCATCGACGGCTCCGGTGCCGAGATCCCAACTGTCTAGGTGGGCACCAATCAAAACGATTTGGTCGCTGGTGCCGGGTATTTCGGCCAGCACGTTGCCAGAGGGTCGCATGCCCATCGATTGCACGTTTAAACGCAGCGACAGCTCGACCGGGCCGCGCAAGAGGGCGCGCTGCAATTGATCGGCGTCGGGGGCTGATAGCGCAGCAATGGGCACTTTGGCCACCTCTGGTTGATAGTACATCTGCCCGGTGTGGGGAAAGCGATGATGATCGGTGCCCACCGAGCGAATCAGCGCGGCTAGCGCGCCGCGTTTGCCAGCTTCATTGGCGGCCCCAGAGCGCTTGGCCACAGCGACCCCGTAGCCGGAGCCGTCTTGGGTTCGGGTCATAGGCTCGTCCACAAAGACAATCTTGCCCTCTAGGCCGGTCTTTGGCGCGTCTTTTAACGCCTGTAAGGTAGCAAATCGAACCACGTCACCGCGCACGCCATCGTCCGACGTGCCGACGCTGCCGCCGAGGGAGGTAATCACGAGAACCTGCGGAAATGGCGCGACGATCTCGGCGCGCTCGGACGCGCGCTCCCAGAACTCGACCTCAAACGGCTCTATGCGTACATTGCTAAAACCCAATTGTCGAAATTTGGCTGCGCCCCAACGCCGTGCGCGGGCCTCGGCTTCGCTGCCTGCCTGCCGAGCACCGACTTCGGTGGTAAGGCTTTCGATGAGCTGATAACCGATATTGTGCTCATAACTACTGGCGATCAGGGCTATCGCCTGATCGCGCGTGTCTGGCGCTGGCGGCGCAGCGTAGATTGCCGTGGCAATACTTGCCAACAGTAGGGTGACGATGTGTGATGCGGTGTTCATTGGCTACCTCGCTATTGTAAGGCGCGCGCAACGCCGGCTCTGTCGGCCACCGCCCCCAAAAAGGCAATGACTTGGCATTAGCTGACTCGCCTGGCGCTGCTTGTGCGCGGGCAGCGCACAGTTATTCATCAACCTTGGTTGGTACTTCGCCGCACTCGCGGCAAAAGGGCGCAAACACATAGGTTGTCTGGGCACAATTATCGCACGATTTAAACTGTTTGAATCCACACAGGGCGCACGCATTGTCCTGCGGCCCGATACCCACACCGCAATTTTGGCAGAGGTTTTTGGCGATACGTTTTTTGATTAGCCGCTGGTGCGAAAACACCTTCATCTGCAACAGGTAGGTGAGTGCCAAAGCGACCAAAATGACCACCGCCATAATCAAATAGTGCCAGATCGCTACCGCGTTGAGCGCACGCAGTAAATCGAACAACTCGGTCAATAATCGATACGGAATAATGTCGTGCAACAGCTCAAATACCTTAAAAACTACCGGTATACAGGCGACCGTCAATAGGTGCGCGGAGATCAGCGTCTGATAGGGCCGATTGGCGCGCAGGCTGCGCGAGTTCCAAAAATAAAAGGCGCAGATTAAGGGCAATAAAAATAGCAATTCCATACCTAGACGTTTGACTGGTTGCCAGTATCTGAGCGTTTTTAGTTCGGCCTTTAGTTC
>DDJS01000057.1:4168-9298 GCA_002339165.1 Cellvibrionales bacterium UBA2618
GAGCTGGTTGAGCTTGGCGGTCAGGTCTCTGACCCGGGCTTTGAGTGCGGCAACCTCGTTGTTGGCCGAATTTTGTTGGGCGATGGTCTCCAGTAAGGAGGTGTCGTAGGCGCCGCGTATTTTTTCAAGTTTTGCATTTACTTGGCTAATCTCGGTGCCCAAACGTAGCTGCTTGTCGAGGCGGGTGGCCAGCGAGCGGTCATTTGCGATGCTGTCTAGCATGCGTAGCAACGGTCTACAGGCGGCGTGGACATCGTTTGGTTGCCGCAGCGGATGGCGGTAATTTAGATCGTTTTGATAATAGGGGATCGCCCGGGCCATTTTGTCGAGCGCATTGCTCGGCGTCCAGGCTCGATCGATAACGATAGCTCGGCAGTGCTCGGGGATTACATCGTAGGAATTGGCCAATTGATCGCTATGATCGTCGAGCCCGCGAAAAATTGACATCAGGATAAACACGTCCAGCATTAACACCACGGTCAGCGCCGCTTTGCCAATGGGATAATTGTTGAGTCGGGTGAGTCCGCGACCTATCGCGGTGAGTTTACTTATCATGGCATAGTCCTGTATCGATAAACCGTCCGTGTCTTTAACATCATACCCCAATCCGATTTTTAGCATCGTTCAAGTTCTCGGCGCTATTCTGTCGACTGTTATGGGTGCGTCTGACGTGGGCCGAGTGCCGAGGGTTGCATCTACTAAAAGGTCTGGGGTCAGATGTTTCGGGAACTGATCTGCACGCCCAAGTCTCTGCATGGCAGGGTATTTATAGAGCGCTTACCGCGTTATTGAGGGGCTGTTTACAGGCCGTAGTTGGATCCCTCGGCATCGAGTATCGCCTTTAACTCGTCGAGGTGCCGCGTGGCTTGGTCTGGGTAGTCGGCCAATTCGCGCGCGGTTTTGGCGGCGATGTCATGGGGCATTACCCGTAGCGGCTGGCCGGTTTGTAACGCGTGGATATAAGTTTTTGCGGCGCGTTCAAAATAGTACATGCGGTTGAAGGTGTCGGCCACCGTATCGCCGATCACCACAACACCGTGATTACCCATGATCAGCACCTGTTTTTGGGGGTCGTCCAGCAGCGCAGCACAGCGCTGGCCCTCCTCGGTAAACGCCAAGCCGCCGTAGTCGTTGTCGATCGCGTAGCGACCGTAAAAGGTTGCGCAATTTTGATCGATTGGCGGCAGACGGCTATCGGCTAGTGACGCCAGTACCGTGGCATAGGTCGAGTGCACGTGCATGACGCATCGAGCGTGGGCACAGTGACTGTGAAGACCGCCGTGAAGTCCCCAGGCGGTCGGGTCTGGGGCGTTTGGGCGGTCGAGGGTTGTCGCGTCAGAGGCGTCGACGACGATCAGGTCAGAGGCGCGGATGCGCGAAAAATGTATTTGGTTGGGGTTGATTAAAAACTGCGTGCCGGTACCGGCGATGGCCAGCGAAAAATGGTTGGCCACCGCCTCGTGCATCCCCAACCGCGCCGTCCAGCGGAAGGCTGCAGCTAAGTCGATACGCGCTTGGCGCTCATCAGAGATTGGCCTGTTGGTGCCCATAACGTGATCCGTTGTAACTGGCGGATCGCCCACAGTGGCGATCGTGCAATGTCGAGGGGCATAGGCTAACACTCTATAATGTTGACCGGAACCTCGAGAACGTTAATTGCCAACCCGCCGCGCGCGGTCTCTTTGTATTTATCTTGCATGTCACGACCAGTATCGCGCATGGTCTTGATCACCTGATCGAGCGATACAAAGTGCTCGCCATTGCCGCGCAGGGCCATGCGTGCGGCGCTAATCGCCTTGATCGCGCCTATGGCATTGCGCTCGATGCACGGCACCTGCACCAACCCGCCGATTGGGTCGCAGGTGAGGCCGAGGTTGTGTTCCATGGCAATTTCGGCGGCATTTTCTACTTGGCTGGGCGTGCCTCCGAGCCGCTCGGTCAGGGCACCGGCGGCCATCGAGCAGGCCGAACCCACCTCGCCCTGACAGCCGACTTCGGCGCCAGAGATTGAGGCGTTGATTTTATAGAGGATACCGATCGCCGCAGCGGTGAGTAAAAAGCGACCGATATCATCGTCTTCAACGCCCTTGCAGTGATCGAGATAGTATTTGAGCACCGCGGGAATGATGCCGGCGGCCCCGTTGGTGGGAGCGGTAACGACCCGCCCGCCGGACGCGTTTTCTTCGTTGATTGCCAGCGCATACAGCGTTACCCAGTCCATCGCTACCATCGAGTCGTCGCTCAGACTGTTGGATTGATCGAGCAGTTGCCGGTGCAGGTTTGCGGCGCGACGTTTAACCCGCAATCCACCGGGCAGAATGCCCTCGGCGGCGCAGCCCGAGGCGATGCAATCGTCCATCGCTCGCCAAAGCTCGAGCAGACCCTCCTTGGTTTGCGCTTCGCTGCGCCAGGCGCACTCGTTTGCCAGCATCAGGGCGCTAATCGACAGGCCGCTGTCATCGCAGCGCTGCAGCAGTTCATTACCGCTAGCGAAAGGATGCGCCAAGTTGATTGGGTCATCGACGACAATGTCTGCCGAGGCGGCGCACTCGTCGATCACAAACCCGCCGCCCACCGAGTAGTAGGCGCGCGCGGCGAGGCGCTGGCCGGATCGACTATAGGCGCTGAAGCGCATGCCGTTGGAGTGAAAAGGCAGCGTTTGATTGCGATGAAAGATCAGGTCGTTGCGGTAGCTAAAGGGAATGTCTCTGCGGCCTAACAACCGCAATATGCCGCCGTCGCGAACCGCGGCGATGCGCGGATTGATCGAGGGCACGTCGACCGATTCGGGGGTTTCACCCTCGAGGCCGAGTATGATCGCGCCCGGTGAGCCATGACCCGCGCCAGTGGCACCCAGCGAGCCAAACAACTCGGCGGTGACGCGATCACAGCGCTCGGTGAGCTGGTCGCTCTCGAGATTGTGTGCGAACTGCGCGGCGGCCTTCATCGGGCCGACGGTGTGCGAACTCGATGGGCCAATGCCAACCTTAAACAGGTCAAAGGTGCTGATAGACATACTTGCCTCCGGTGTTTGGCGGCCTTTTTAGTATGCTGCCCTTGGTCCGTTCCCGTTCGAGCTACGCCCGTACAAAGCATAGTGCACCAGAATAACATTTGTTAAGTTAATAGTTTGAATATATGTATTTGATTATTAAATGTACTGCTCTGGCCGATAGGATGGTTGCAGTCGCGCATGGCATGGCATGGCACGGTGCTGGGGGTGGTTGAGCATGTGTGATGTTGCTGCCGCGCGGCTATATAACATGGCGTGCCGAGTAGCGAATTACGCACCGATCAACGCACGGGGTTAGCGGTCAGCTCTGATCGCGTAATTGGGCGGTCCAAAGGTCGAAGTATCGGCCCTTTTTATCCAGCAGTTGGTCGTGTGTGCCCTGTTCGACCAGCGCGCCCTGATGCAACACCACAATCTTGTCGGCATTGACTACGGTCGATAGGCGGTGGGCGATGATCAGGCTGGTGTGGTCTTTGGATATTTCTTGCAACGCCGACATGATCGAACGCTCGGACTGACTGTCGAGGGACGAGGTGGCCTCGTCAAACACCAAAATAGGCGGCTGCTTTAAAATGGTACGGGCAATCGTAACCCGCTGCTTTTCGCCACCGGAAAGCTTTAACCCGCGTTCGCCAACGATGGTGTCCGAGCCCTCGGGTAGCACCGCGATAAACTCGGCTAGGTGGGCCAGTTCGATGGCCCGATGGACTTGCTGGTCGGTGGCATTGGGATTGCCGTAGCGAATGTTCTCAAAAATGGAGTCGTTAAAAAGCACCGTATCTTGGGGAACGATGCCGATGGCTTGGCGAAGACTTTCGAGGTTGACCGCCGTGATGTCTTGGCCATCGATGGCGATGTGGCCCTGATCTGCATCGTAAAAACGAAACAACAATTTTGTTAAGGTCGATTTGCCGGCGCCGCTTGCGCCGACGATCGCCACCTGTGTGCCCGGTTCAACGCACAGATCCAGCGATTTAAGAATAGGGCGGTCGGGCGAGAACGCAAAAGACACTTGGTTAAAACTGATTGCACCTTGGGTTATGTTCAGTGGCGGGGCGTCGTCGGTTTGGTGAATCTTGCTGGATAACGACATCAGGGCAAACATGTTCTCGATGTTGGCGGTGGACCCGCGTATCTCGCGGTACACAAACCCCAAAAAGTTGAGCGGTAAAAACAACTGCAACATAAAGGCGTTGATCAAAACAAAATCGCCAATCGTCATGGAGCCATCGGCCACGCCCTCCGCCGCGAGCCACATCATCGACGCCATGGCAACAGAAATGATCAACGCCTGACCCGTGTTTAAACCCAGCAGCGATAGGCGGTTTTTACGTTTGGCCTGCTCCCATGCGTACAGCGCTTTGTCGTATCGTGCCGCTTCGTACTCTTCGTTGGTGAAGTACTTAACGGTTTCGTAATTTAGCAAACTCTCTATGCGCAGCGTGCTGGCTTTAGAATCGGCTTGGGCGGCCTCGCGGACAAATTCGGTTCGCCAGTCGGTTGTGACCATCGAAAAGCCAATGTAGAGGATCACCGCGATGATGGTAATAATGGCAAATCCAGCACCATAATTGTACAGCAACAGGCCAATCACGAAGGCGATCTCGAGCAGCGTTGGGATGATGTTAAAGACAAAAAAGCGCATCAAAAAATTGATCCCGCTAATGCCCCGTTCGATATCGCTAGACAGCCCGCCGGTGCGCCGGTCGAGGTGAAAATCTAAATCTAAGCCGTGCACGTGCCGAAAGACTTGAAGGCCAATCTTGCGCATTGCCCGCTCGGTGACGCGGCCAAAGATGGTATCGCGGATCTCGCCCAGTAAGATCATAGAAAAGCGCGCAAAGCCATAGGCCAGAAGCAGCGCAGCGGGTATCACCAGCAGGCTGGATCGCGCGTCTAGGCTGAGCGAATCGACAATGTGCTTGAGCAAAAAGGGGCTTGAAACACTGGCGGATTTGGATAGCACCAAGCAAAACAGCGCTAGTGCAATCCGCGATCTGTAGTCGAGCAAATGGGGCCAGATGGCTTTGAATACTCGCCAGTGTATTTCTCGTTCGGCGTTGTCAGCATAATTGCTGGGTATCATGATGGATCCCGTGAACTCGTGTTATTGTTAT